>JASLJC010000135.1 GCA_030152585.1 Savagea sp.
CATGAAAAAGGCCTGAGTACTTTACTCAAGCCTTTTTGTTATGTACTTTTTATTTAATTAACAGTACAGGTGTTTTCGCTTGCGTTACAACTTTTTGACTCACACTACCGAGTACGACTTTTTGCAAAGCGTTTAATCCACGACTTCCGATGACGATTAAATCCGCTTTAACACTATCGGCGTGACGGACAATTTCACGTCCGGGTTGGCCGTGTAACATCGTAATTTTGTAGTCAATGTTTCGTTTCATATAGTCATTTTCAATTTCGTCTGTAATTTGTTTTACATTTTGTTCAAGTTGTTCGCGGGAATTATCTGATTTTTTGAAGTTCGATACGAAAAGAAGTTCGATGAAAGCATCTGTTTGACACGATGCAAAAGTTGCTGCTTCTTTTGCAGCACGTCTAGCATTTTTAGAACCATCTACTGGCACGATAATATGTTTGTACATGTTATAAAATCTCCTTTATCCTGAAGCGAAAACGCTCTTATTGATCGTCAAGCATGACGAGTACTTTCATCGTCTGCTCACCATCTAATGATACAGGTAAAGTGATTGCTTTGCCAAATCCATGGAATTGAGCTTGTCCTGTCATAATCGTTGGAGTTGAAATATCGAAAACGAGTCCATCTGCTTCTAGTCCTACACAGACGTTCCCCGATAACATATTCCCGATTTCACCGCTTAGTGATTCTAAGTATTCATCTTGGATATCCATTTGAAACATTTTTTGACCAATCGTTTTCATCGTATCCGTCGTCGTGTCAATTAAAATACGGCCTTTCATTGCGCCGACAAGACCGATGAGCACACTAATTTCTCTTTGCGTATAAGGTTCAGGTGTAACGGTCGGTTTTTGAATTTCGACATTCATCGGTAAAATATCTTTTAAGGCACGAATCGTATGATTTAAAAGTTTTTGGATTTGTTGTGCTTGAGACATAAAATCGCATCCTTTTTTCAAATGATAGATAAATAATACCATGAATAAAGTAACATTTGAAGGGAAAGGCTTTTTAATTTAATATGTATTGGCTTTTTAAAGGTACAAAACCAGTCTAAAGACTCAATGAAAAGTCGGTTGCAATAGTATTTCGTATCAGTTTTCTGACGTCTCGTCGTTTTATGAAGGTTTGAAATCTAACCGATTACAGAGAAAATTGTGAAGAAAAGTGTTATAATAATTTCACGAATAATACAAAAGGGGTCGATATGTAATGGATCAGCAATCATTATTGCGTCGCGCTGCACGTTATGAAACGTTGTTTCGTAAGCACGGCGACCGAGAGCGGATAGATAAAATTAGTTTATTCGCTGAAAAATTGTTAACAGGACAATATACGATTGGATTTGCAGGGCATTTTTCTGCTGGTAAGTCGTCGATGATTAACGCTTTAACCGACGAACAGCTTTTACCGACGAGCCCGATTCCAACGAGTGCTAATATCGTCAATGTACGAAAATCCGATGAAGATTATGTTATTTTGCATCGAATGGAAGGACGTCCGCTGAAGTATGAGGGGGACGATTTTTCAGAGGCGATTAAAGCGTTTGGAAAAGACGGTGAAAATGTAGCTCGTATCGATATTGGTCATGTTCAGTCAAAGTTACCTGAAGGGGTGACAGTGATGGATACGCCGGGTGTAGATTCAACAGATGAAGCCCATGCTTTATCTACTGAATCATCTCTTCATTTATCAGACCTCGTATTTTATACGATGGATTACAACCATGTACAATCCGAACTGAATTTCCGTTTTACGAAAGAATTGATGAATTATAATCCGAACGTATATTTAATCGTAAACCAAGTCGATAAACATCGTGATGAAGAATTATCTTTCGAAGAGTTTAAGTCGACTGTCGTTGAATCATTCCGATTATGGGGTGTAGAACCGAAAGATATTTTTTATACGTCGTTAATGAAACGCGATTTACCGTACAATGATTTTGAGCGTGTGAAAGCAGTCGTAGACAAAGCGATGAATAATCGCGAAGAACAATTGCTACACAATGCAGAACAAACATTAAAAAAATTGTACGATGAGCACGTTGCGTATCTAAAAAAAGAACAACGTGAGTTAAAAGAAAATAATGAAAACATTCGAGAAGAAGAATGGAACCAACTTGACGATTTAACATTACGTTTGAAAGAAGCGAAAGAAGAGCGAGCATTAAAGTCAGGTGCAACGTTTAAAAAAGAATTTGACGATGCGCGCAATGATTTAATTGCAAGTGCAGCTATTACTCCTTTTGATATGCGCGAAGCATTACGTGAATATGTCGAAAGTAAGGCTCCGAAATTTAAAGTCGGTCTATTGTTTACGAAGAAAAAGACAGAAGAAGAACGAGAACGTCGCCGCCGTGTACTCGCACGTATGTTAGATGAATTGATCGAAACACAAATTACGATGCACGTTAAAACGTTAATGAAAAACGCATTGAAGCGTGCGAATTTAACGACAGATGAACGTATTCAAGAGATTGATCAATACGACTGGACGATGCCATTTGAAAAAATTGATCAACATTTGACGGTCACGAGTGCTGTATCAGGTGATATGGTATTAAACTATTCTAAAATGATTCGTAACTCAATTGACACGTTTTTCCGCCATATGACGGAAGATTGGCGTGATCGTATGGCAGAAGAAGCGGAAACGTCAGGTAGTAGCGAGATGACAAGCTTAAATGAACGCATTGAAGAGTATGAGCAAAAAGTTAACGCTGTGAAACGTTATGTCATGCTCGAAGAGGCGATGCAGTCGTTTACGAAAGAATTAGAGACGACGAATGCTTATGTAGAAGATGAAATGAAATCACTTCTTCAAAAATGGCAGCAACCGGTACAGTACGAAATTGTCGATTCTTATGAACAGTTAGAAGAACAAGAAGACATAGAAGAAGAAACATGGGAAGAAGAAGACGTCATGCAAGTCGATGTAGAACATATCATTGAAGAGGCAGAACGTGTTGCCGCAGCAATTAAACCTTTACCTCAATTAGAAGAGATGTCGACGTATTTACATACGAAAGCAGATCGATTAAATAAACAAGAATTTACTGTAGCATTATTTGGTGCATTTAGTGCAGGAAAATCATCATTTTCGAACGCATTAATTGGTGATAAAGCGTTACCTGTTTCGCCTAACCCGACAACTGCTGCAATTAACCGTATTCGACCTGTGACAGAGCAAAAACAACACCGTCATGCAGATGTTCATTTGAAGACCGCTGATATGATGTTGCTTGACGTTGCCAATTCATTTGAAGCATTAGGATTAACAGTTCACACGTTAGAAGAAGCAAAAAATCGAGCAAAAGAAGCATTAAACGTTGAACTAGAAGATGAATCATTGCATGTGCATAAATCATTCATTCGAGCATATGCAGAAGGTTATGAAGATTACATGCCTTCACTCGGAGAGACACTGTACGTTGCACAAGAAGAGTTTACGAAATTTGTCGCTGAAGAACGTCGTAGTTGTTTCGTAGAGTCGATTGATTTTTATTTCGATAGTCCATTAACACGCCAAGGGATTACACTTGTCGACACACCAGGAGCGGATTCGATTAACGCGCGTCATACAGACGTCGCTTTCGAATATATTCGAAATGCAGATGCGATTTTATTTGTAACGTATTACAATCATGCATTTGCACGTGCCGATCGTGAATTTTTAATTCAACTCGGTCGTGTTAAAGATGCATTTGAGATGGATAAAATGTTCTTTATCGTGAATGCCATTGATCTGGCGCAAAATGATGAAGAAGCAGAAGATGTAAAAAAATTCGTTGCTCGTGAATTAGCAACATTCGGTATTCGTCGTCCTCGTATTTATGGCGTATCGAGTTTAGAAGCGTTACAAGCGAAACAAAAAGAAGAAGATTATCCGTTAATGGATACGTTTGAAGAAGAATTTTATCATTTCTTAGAAGATGATTTACGTGGTATGGCTGCGCAAGCATTACAAGATGAGACGGAAAAAACAGTAGACCACGTTACACATCAAATTGCTCGAACAGAAGAAAATCGAGAGCGAAAAGATGAACGTTTAGCAGAATTAAAAACGGTCGAAGACGCATTACAAAACCGTTTTAGCGAATCTTTTGCAAAAGTACTAGCACCAACGATTAAACAAGAAGTTGAAGAACTCGTTTATTATGTACATCAACGTGTCTTTTTACGATTTAACGATTTCTTCCGTGAAGCATACAATCCTTCTCGTTTCCATGAACAGTCGTCTTCGGTTGCGCTACAACGATCATTAGAAACGTTACTCCAAATGTTAAGCTTTGACTTTACACAAGAATTAAAAGTAACGAACTTCCGTATTGCACAGTTCATTGAACGTCAACTCGGAGAGCGAGAACGTCGCGAACAACAAAAATTGCATGAGCTCGATGAAGCGCTATTATTAACACCTTACGAAATGACACAGCCTCAATTGTTAACGTTTGAAGAGCCGTTTCAGTCTGATCAGCCGTATGCACCGTTCCATCGACATTTTAAAAATGGTCGTCAATTTTTTGAAGAAGGTGGACGCCAACAAATGGGTGAACAGTTAGAAGCTCAATTAAAAGAAGATGCGCATACGTATTTACAACAAGAGATGGAACGTCTCTTACGTTGGGCAATGGATATTTTACAACGAGAAGCAGATGCGTTAAGCCATCACTTCCAAGAGGAAACGACAGCTCAAATAAAAGCGGAATATGCGTTATTGCATGAAACGGATGAACTTGATCGCTGGAAGAACGTTTTACGTATATTAAAAGAAGGCGAATTACAATGAAATACGCATTAATTGGAGACATTCATTCGGCAGAAGAACAATTACGAGATGTTCTT
>JASLJC010000018.1 GCA_030152585.1 Savagea sp.
AACGATGGCAGATACCGGATTAAAAGTTGCTCAAATGATGCGAATTCAATATGGCCATCTACAAGATGATCAAACGATAGCGCTCGTGCAACGTGATTTATCTTTTCGTTCTATCACAATCGATAAGGGAACATGGCAACGTTTACACGATTATTTAGAGGAAACTGCAACGTTTTTTGAATTTACATGGGAAAATGAAGACTATGTTTGGTTTGGGAAAGTAGGATTACAAAAAAGACCATTGAGTGAGCGTACGTTTGAACGAACGGTCCAACGTGCTACTGAAACGCTAGGAAGTAAAGCGCGAGGATCGGAATTGCGTTATTTTCAATTAATGCAACAGTATTTAAAAGAAGGAGATGTTGAAGCTTTAGCAGAACGTTTCCAATATGAAACTGCAGCACCTGCTAAAAAGCGGTTAGAACAGTTACTTGATCAAAAATAATTGTCTTCTTGCTTCGTTCCTTACCTATATAAAAGGTAAGGAGGGGATGAGATGGACGCTTTTATAGATTTCGTTCAAACTGTTGGATTTCCGATCGTCTTATCTTTTTATTTGTTACATCGGATTGAGCAAAAGTTAGATGCGATATTGCAAGCGTTACTTCAATCGAATCGAGTGCTTACACATGAGGAACACAAAAAGGTAGCTTAATGTTTATGTCATGTGGTATAATGCACATTATGAAAATATCGAGAGGAGTAGGACATGAAGAAAAAAAGTAAATGGATTCAAAAAGGTATAATTGCACTTCTTACTCCTCTAGTCGTTTTATTATTTGGATTATCTTTATATTTATGGCTAGCAAAACCACCATTGGTCGAAAAGTCGTTTAATGCGCTAGCGCATCATTTAGAAGATCAAAATGGAGGACCTACTTTTCCAATCGAAAATATTGAATTGTACAAAACAGCAGCAGATGAATATGAGATTCCTTGGACGTTGCTCGCAGCGGTACATCGTATCGAAACGCGCTTTTCAACGATGTCAACGCTCATTTCTCCGGTAGGGGCTGAAGGACATATGCAATTTATGCCGTGTACGTTTGTCGGATGGGGACACCCGAGTTGTTCTGGTCTCGGTCAAGGAGATATTCCTGATCACGAAAAAACCGATCCTAAAGTAATCGCACAATACGGTGGATACGGTGTAGATGCGAACGGCGATGGTATTGCAGATCCATTTGATTTAGAAGATGCCATCTATTCCGCTGCTCACTATTTATCCGAAGCCGGTGCAAAAGATGGAGAAATTAAAAAAGCGCTTTTTAATTATAATAAAAGTGATGAATATGTAGAAGACGTTTATGCTTTTTATGAACAGTTTGAAAGTGAACGTTATCGCCTTGAAGTCGCGGCTAAACAACGGTAAAAAGGGAATATTCCTTTTTACCGTTTTTCTATTTTTCGTTTTTCTAACTTCACAATAATGACACGAAATCTACTTTAACGTCGACAAAACATCTTTCTTTTTTATTCTGTAACAGCTATTATAGTTTTTAGGTACTTAGATTCATTACTTTAGACTTCACCTTCAGCCATCTATTGTAATATTTGTTGTGAATTAAGCAAATTTTTATTACAAAAACTGATTAATTTTCTTATAAAAGGGCACTTAAGTAATGTAAATAAAAAGAGATAGAGAGAAGGTTAATCTTATGAAAGTACGTAAAAGAACAGAGAAAATAGGAATTATCGGACTTGGATATGTTGGTTTACCGACACTTGTCCGTTATGCGAATCACGGTTTTTCTGTCATCGGTTTTGAAAAAGATATGACTAAATTCGATATGCTTCAACGTAGTCGTTCTTATATTGAAGACGTTTCAGATGAAATGTTACGTACGATTGATTATGAAGTAACGACAGATATGGAACAACTTCAAAAAGTAGATGTTATTTTTATTGATGTTCCTACACCAACAACATCAGACCGTAAGCCAGATTTAACATATGTTGAACAGGCGTGTAAAGAAGTACTAGAACATATTCAACTTGGCCAACTTATTGTTTTAGAAAGTACAGTAGCACCTGCTACAACTTTTGAACAACTCGTTAAGCCGTTACAACAAAAAGGATATAAAATAGGAGATGATGTATTCGTCGCTTTTTCTCCTGAACGTATTGACCCGGGGAATAAAACATATACGGCTGATAAAATTCCAAAAGTAATCGGTGGATATACTGAAAAATGTGCAATGAAAGCAAAAAAAATTATTGGTCAAGATAGTTTTATCGTTTCTTCTTTAGAAGTCGCAGAACTTGTGAAATTATATGAAAACACATTTCGTTTTGTCAATATTGCGCTAGCAAACGAAATGTTTCGCTTAGCAGAAAAAATGAATATTAATTTTGATGAAGTACTACAAGCAGCTAAAACGAAACCATTTGGATTTTTAGGTTTTTATCCTACACTTGGAATTGGGGGACATTGTATACCTGTCGATCCATACTATTTAATCGATTATGCCCGGAAACAAGATGTGAAATTACCTCTAATTCGTACAGCTGGAACAATTAACGACTCAATGTTAGACTCCTTTTTATTAAAAGTAAGTCTATTATTAAATAAACGA
>JASLJC010000037.1 GCA_030152585.1 Savagea sp.
GTAAGACCCCTCAGAGATGATGAGGTAGATAGGTTCGAAGTGGAAGCTTAGTGATAAGTGGAGCGGACGAATACTAATCGGTCGAGGACTTAACCTTCAGGTTGATTATCGCAGCAATGTCAAGTTTTATTCAGTTTTGAACGTACAAGTTCATCGTTTCGTGACGATGGCGAAGAGGTCACACCCGTTCCCATACCGAACACGGTAGTTAAGCTCTTCAGCGCCGATGGTAGTAGGTTGTCATGACCTGTGAGAGTAGGACGTTGCGAAGCATATGGTCCCGTAGTGTAGCGGTTAACATGCCTGCCTGTCACGCAGGAGATCGCGGGTTCGATTCCCGTCGGGACCGCCATTTAAATTAAACTTACATCGACTTCTAAGAAGTCGATTTTTTTTATGAAAAAATATAGGTTATAGGATAATGAAGGAGTCGTTGTTTTCTCGGAAAGTAATATTTGTTACACTGTATAGGAGAACGGCGAAAGGAAGGAAGAATCGAATGCTTTTACATTCATTAGAAGATACAGAACGATTAGCTAAAGAAGTCGCTCAACGAATAGAGGCGCCTGACGTTATTGCGCTAGAAGGTATTGTAGGAGCTGGAAAAACGACGTTTACGAAAGCATTAGCTGCAGCACTCGGTGTAACTGAAATGGTCAATAGTCCGACATTTACGATATTAAAACAGTATGAAGGCGATCTTCCTATTCAACATTTTGACGTTTATCGTTTAAAAGATCAAGTCGAAGATTTAGGATGGGACGATTTATTTTATAATGAGGCGGTAAGTATTGTAGAATGGGCACATTACATACGTGAAGTGTTGCCAGAACATTATTTACAATTGACCTTTACGTATGTCGATGAAACGACACGTCGTGTGACATGTCAAGGTGTAGGAGAACGATTTGAAAAAATGTGTGAGGTGATTGAAGATGCTATGGCTCGGAATTGATACGTCGAATGGACCGTTGTCGGTCGCACTCGTACGAGATGGACAAGTAGTGATAGAAGAAACAACGACGATTCCCGTTCGTCATTCTTTACGGGCAATGCCTGTTATTGAGCGTTTAATGAAAGAAGCAAAAGTCGAGCCAAAAGCGTTAGATGCCATTGCTGTATCAGAAGGACCGGGTTCATATACAGGTGTTCGAATCGGTGTAACGATCGCGAAAACGTTAGCGTGGACGTTACATAAACCGTTGATCGGCATACCGAGTATCCGTATTTTAGCAGCAAACTTTTATGAAGTTGGAGATCAAATCATTTGTCCTTTAATTGATGCTCGTCGTCAAAATGTATATAGCAGTGCATATACAGTGCAAGCGTCAACAATTACTGAAATTTTAATCGATGAAGGACATTACGCGATAGATGATTTGTTCGATCAATTGGAACGACTCGAACGTCCTATATTGTTTACAGGGGCTGACGTTTTACTTTATAAAGAACGTATTGAAGAACGGTTCGGAGAAAGAGCAACGATAGCGCCGCCTGCTTATTGGGCACCACGTGCAACACAACTTGTTGCTTTAGCAATGGAAAGAACAAAGGTAGACAACGCACACACATTTGTTCCGGAGTATTCACGGTTAGCGGAAGCAGAAGCTAACTGGCAGAAAGCGTGTAAACGATCATGATTACGTATCGTCAAATGAACGTTCAAGATATTGATGACGTAATGGAAGTTGAACGTTTATCGTTTACTTCTCAATGGACAGCTGAAATGTATAGATACGAAATTGTAGAAAATCCATTAGCGTACTATATCGTAGCGGAAGAAAATGAAAACGTAATCGGCTTTTTCGGCATGTGGATTGTAGCAAAAGAAGCACATGTGACGAATGTAGTGGTTCATCCCGAAGCAAGAGGTCGCAAAATAGGAGATCGTTTAATGCAAGAAGCGATTCAGTTCGTCCGTTCAATGGATGGAACGAAAATGACTTTAGAAGTACGTGTTTCAAATGAAATTGCACAAAATTTATATCGGAAGTATGGTTTTCAAAACGGAGGCATACGAAAAAATTATTATACGGACGATGGGGAAGATGCCCTCGTCATGTGGGTGGAATGGATATGACATTAATATTAGGAATTGAAACGAGTTGTGATGAAACCGCAGCAGCTGTCATTCAAGACGGACATACAATTGTCTCAAACGTTGTTGCATCTCAAATAAAAAGCCAACGTCGCTTCGGAGGAGTTGTACCCGAAGTAGCGTCACGCCATCACGTTGAACAAATTACGTTAGTGATCGATGAAGCATTAGCAAAAGCGAATGTAACACCGGATCAGTTAGATGCTGTTGCAGTGACAGAAGGTCCCGGTCTCGTCGGAGCGTTATTAATCGGTATTCATGCGGCAAAAGCATTTGCATTTGCACACGGGCTTCCGATTATCGGCGTTCATCATATTGTCGGACATATTTATGCGAATGCGCTCGTTCAACCGATGCAATTTCCGTTACTTGCGTTAATTGTATCGGGTGGACATACAGAGTTAGTCGTCATGAAACGACACGGTCATTTCGAAAAAATAGGAGAAACGAGAGATGATGCTGCAGGAGAAGCGTTCGATAAAGCAGCACGTGTCTTAAGTTTACCTTATCCGGGAGGTCCTGAGATTGATCGTCTTGCAGCAACTGCTGAAGAAGTTGTACCGTTTCCAAGAGCGTGGTTAGAAGAAGGATCATATGACTTTAGTTTTAGTGGATTAAAGTCAGCTGTGATGAACTACCATCATAATGCGACGCAACGAGGAGAAACTGTAAATGTCGGTGCAATAGCGCGTGGTTTTCAAGAAAGTGTCGTCGATGTGCTCGTAGAAAGGACCGTACGTGCTGCAAAACAGTACGGCGTCCAAACAGTGATTGCAGCGGGTGGAGTATCAGCGAACAAAGGGCTACGTCAAGCATTGACTGAAGCGCTTGCTCAAGAGAACATCCCATTTTCAGTACCCCCGATTCATCTTTGTACGGATAATGCAGCGATGATCGGAGCGGCAGGACATGCGATGTATGAAGCAGGCATTCGGAGTAATATGGCAATGAACGGCAATCCGAGTTTGCCAATGACTTCGTGGTCGGAAACAGAGTAAATGAGCTCAAATGAGATAGGAAGCAAATGAAAAACCACTCTCTTTTATAAATAGAAAGAGGGTGGTTTTCATTTTAGGTTCTATAATATATGTTGGGGTTTTCACACAATTCCTTCGGATTTGCATGCTTGCCGCGGGCTCGCTCTTCAACTTCCCAAGCAAGTTTTTCCCGGGAACTTGCTTGGGTGATTTTCAGAGCTCGCAATTCCGCTGGCGT
>JASLJC010000073.1 GCA_030152585.1 Savagea sp.
GTAGATAGGTTCGAAGTGGAAGCTTAGTGATAAGTGGAGCGGACGAATACTAATCGGTCGAGGACTTAACCTTAAGTTTGATTATCGCAGCAATCAATGCGCAGTTTTATTCAGTTTTGAGTGAGTTTTTAATAAAAAAGCTTGCTTTTGAAAAACACTTATGTTATAATAATAAGTGTCCGAAAGAAGTTTAGTAATGATAGCGAAGAGGTCACACCCGTTCCCATACCGAACACGGTAGTTAAGCTCTTCAGCGCCGATGGTAGTAGGTTATCATGACCTGTGAGAGTAGGACGTTGCTAATCTTTACATTAATCCGCAGTAGCTCAGTGGTAGAGCCCTCGGCTGTTAACCGAGTAGTCGTAAGTTCGAATCTTACCTGCGGAGCAATTTTGGAGAGCTGTCCGAGTGGTCGAAGGAGCACGATTGGAAATCGTGTAGGCGGGCAACTGTCTCAAGGGTTCAAATCCCTTGCTCTCCGTAGAAACCAATCGGTACATATAAATAAAGTTCAACAAGTTAGGCCCCTTGGTCAAGCGGTTAAGACACCACCCTTTCACGGTGGTAACACGGGTTCGAGTCCCGTAGGGGTCACCATTTTGGAGGATTAGCTCAGCTGGGAGAGCACCTGCCTTACAAGCAGGGGGTCGGCGGTTCGATCCCGTCATCCTCCACCATATATTATCATCGCGGAGTGGAGCAGTGGCAGCTCGTCGGGCTCATAACCCGGAGGTCGTAGGTTCAAATCCTGCCTCCGCAACCAATAGGTCCCTTAGTGTAGCGGTTAACATGCCTGACTGTCACGCAGGAGATCGAGGGTTCGATTCCCGTCGGGACCGCCATTTTAATTTAATACGTTGTGGTTCAGTAGCTCAGTCGGTAGAGCAAAGGACTGAAAATCCTTGTGTCGGCGGTTCGATTCCGTCCTGAACCACCATTTATGTGCCGGTGTAGCTCAGTTGGTAGAGCAACTGACTTGTAATCAGTAGGTCGAGGGTTCAACTCCTTTCGCCGGCACCATTTTTCACGGTAGGGTAGCGAAGAGGCTAAACGCGGCGGACTGTAAATCCGCTCCCTTACGGGTTCAGGGGTTCGAATCCCTTCCCTACCACCATTTTAATAATCCTTATATTGTAGGGGCATAGTTCAACGGTAGAATAGAGGTCTCCAAAACCTTTGGTGTGGGTTCGATTCCTACTGCCCCTGCCATTTTTTATATTTTAAAAATAATATGATAATATGGCGGTTGTGGCGAAGTGGTTAACGCATCGGATTGTGGTTCCGACATTCGTGGGTTCGATTCCCATCAGCCGCCCCATTTTAGACAATTTAATAGAGTGTAATGTAACTTTTATTATGGCGGTTGTGGCGAAGTGGTTAACGCATCGGATTGTGGTTCCGACATTCGTGGGTTCGATTCCCATCAGCCGCCCCATTATTTTGGGGTATAGCCAAGCGGTAAGGCAACGGACTTTGACTCCGTCATTCGTTGGTTCGAATCCAGCTACCCCAGTTACATATGCGGAAGTAGTTCAGTGGTAGAATACAACCTTGCCAAGGTTGGGGTCGCGGGTTCGAACCCCGTCTTCCGCTCCAAATGGCGGCATAGCCAAGCGGTAAGGCACGGGTCTGCAACACCCTTACCACCGGTTCGATTCCGGTTGCCGCCTTCATCAACTGTTAAGCAAATGCTTAGCAGTTTTTTTGTCGTTCTATAATATTTGTTGGGGGCTTCTACACAATTCCGCACGCCTGCATGCAAGACGTGAGGCTCGCTTTCAACTTGCTAAGCGGGAACTTGCTTAGGAAGTTGGAAGATTTCGCAATCCCATTGGCGTCCGCAAATCCGTACGGAATGGTGTGCATAAAAAACGCACGTCTCTCTAGGCGCTCTCGTTATTATGATCAAATGAATAAAAAACGTCCGACTCCTCATAAAAGGAATCGGACGTTACTTTTCATTTCATCAAAAAAATGGAAGAAAACTTCCTACAATTGTGAGATATCGTCATATTCATTGCCGTTGATTGGTTATTGGTCATTGGTCAAATATGAAAAGGTAACGTGTCATTGGTTGTAAACGTGTGAGATGAAATGAAAAGCCTTCCTCTCTTATAAGGAGGGAAGGCTTTTATTCTATCCGAAATATAATGTATCGTCAAATGGTAGTGTAACAGTATAATTTTTGGCGTTAATTAAATTAGATAATTTATGTGCTTGTCGTTCGAGATGTTCTACTTTTTGTTCGTATGTTTCTGGATCGAACTTCGCTCTGTGTAATGTAGTTCCTGCTTCATTGACACCGATTAATGATTCTTTTTCGGATTGAGCAAATTGTTGCATCCATTGCAGGTTCGTTCGGATTTGTTTCGCCCATTCAATCGCTTCGACAAGTGGAATCGTTTCATTATCAAAAGTAATCGTTTCAGTACTATTGGCTTCATACATGAGTCGGTCAATTGTGCGAGCGTCGCGTTGGATACGTTCTAATTGTTGTTCGAGTTGTTCGAGTGTGACGGAAGTAGAAGAAAGTGTTTCTCCGTTTACGACGGTATCAAATGCGACATCTTGCATGCGATAAATGATAGATTGTTCTTTTTGGCGTAAAATACTTTTTAACTTAATTGCCTCTGCTAATGTGATCAATTTTATAATCTCCTTTAGAGTAGCGTCACTCGTTGTTCGCCACCGTGTATTTGGTTGAAAAATTGAGCGGCTCGTTGCAAGCGATCTTCGATTGTTGTTGAATCTGTCGTAGGAGGAAAGCAAAAAAGATAAGTGACATCTTGCTGTCCTTCTTTTAAAGAAGGTGTCGCTTGTTGGAGCCAGCGTTCTATTTCTTTATTTGTTAACGTATGAGACGTTCCATTTAATAGAATGACAGGTATTTGAAATTGTAAGTTAAACAATACGTTCAAATCTTCCATACTTGTCGTCGTTTGTATCCAATCTTCTTCTGCAATTTTTTCAAACATTTGATAAAATGAAAAGGTCGAAAGAGGTGCAGATTGGAATTGTTGCAATATCCGAATCGATTGGTCGTACTGTTTAAAATCGTCGTCTCGTTCGGCTTCAAGTGAGAAAAATAGTTGTTCTTGAAAAAGCTGAAGACGTCCTTTGATCATTTGTGGGCTCCAACCATTCGTCGGTCCTATACATTGAAGAGCACCGATTTTAAAAAGTGGGGATTGTTTCGTTACCCAGCGTATCATGGGTGAGTCCTCCTTTAAATAGAATATTTTAATTTTAGCATAGAGGAGTGAGAAGTTGAATATTAAACAATTGCAACAAAGTGTTCGAGAGTATGCTTCGTATATCGGCATCGATAAAATTGGCTTTACGACAGCTGAACCGTTCGTCGAATTACGTGAACGATTAGAAAATCATCGTGCTCTCGGATATGAGTCGGGATTTGAAGAACCCGACTTAGAAAAGCGAACGACGCCGACGTTACTATTAGAAGGTGCAAAAAGTATTATTTCAATTGCAGTAGCGTATCCTTCTAAAATGGACGGAGGCGGGCCAAAAAGTACGAAAGAAGAACGAAGAGGTCTTTTCTGTCGCGCTTCGTGGGGAACGGATTATCATACCGTTTTGCATGAAATGTTAGCAGAATTAGAAGCATATATTCAAATGCTCGTTCCAGAGGCAAAGTGTAAATCGATGGTCGACACAGGAGAGTTATCGGATCGAGCAGTTGCAGAAAGGGCCGGAATAGGTTGGTCAGGAAAAAACTGTTCGATTATAACACCGGAATTTGGCTCTTACGTCTATTTAGGCGAAATGATTACGACGATTCCATTTGAGCCAGACGAGCCGTTAGAAGATGGTTGTGGCGACTGTACATTATGTATGGATGTATGTCCGACGAGCGCACTCGTTCAGCCTGGACAATTAAATGCTCAGCGTTGTATCGCATATATTACACAAATTAAAGATCCTGTACCGCTAGAGTTTCGAGATAAAATTGGAAACCGTGTATACGGATGTGACACGTGTCAAATGGTATGTCCATATAACCGAAAGAAATATAATAATCACCAAGAAGCGTTTCAACCAGAAGGAGAGCTCGTTAAACCATTACTCCGGCCTTTACTAACGTTATCAAATCGGCAATTTCAACGGAAGTTTGGCCATATGTCAGGAGCGTGGCGGGGGAAAAACCCGATTCAACGAAATGCGATTATCGCACTAGCTCATTTTAAAGATGAAACGGCTATACCCGACTTAATCAAGTTATTAGAAGAAGATCATCGTCCGATGATTCGAATAACCGCAGCTTGGGCATTAGGTGAAATCGGTCATGAAGAAGGTAAACGTGCTTTACATCGCGTTTATGAAACAGAAG
Organism: Savagea sp.; assembly: GCA_030152585.1. Taxonomy (GTDB): domain Bacteria; phylum Bacillota; class Bacilli; order Bacillales_A; family Planococcaceae; genus Savagea. The sequence continues at coordinate 4,349 of JASLJC010000073.1, forward strand.
AGGATCGAGACGTTCGTATCGAAATTGAACGAGCTATACAACAAATGGAGAAAGAAGTGACGAAATGACAATTCATATCGTATTATATCGTCCGGTCATTCCGGCGAATACAGGAAATATTGCTAGAACGTGTGCGGGAACGAACGTTCATTTACATTTAATTCGCCCGCTCGGGTTTTCAACAGAAGACAAAATGTTAAAACGAGCAGGTCTCGATTATTGGGAGCATGTTCATATTACGTATTACGACTCACTTCAAGAGTTGTTCGATCGGTACGAAGGAAGTCGGTTTTATTATGTGACAAAATTCGGACAATCGATTTATAGCGATCACGATTATCGCGGAGACGATGATCTCTTTTTTATTTTCGGTCAAGAAACGAAAGGACTTCCCGAAGAGTTGTTAACTGCACATCCTGAACGAACGATTCGCATTCCGATGGACGATACACATATCCGTTCGCTTAACTTATCAAATACGGCAGCGCTCGTCGTATATGAAGCACTACGTCAAAGAAATTTCCCAAAAATGTAATATTTACAAGGAACGTGAGTCTTTTTTCTTAAAATATAGAATATAGAAAGAGGAATATGGTATGATGAAAGGGAATAATGAAGGAGGGATTGTATTGTTCGGAAGAAAAAAAGATGATCAACGTGAGCAACAATTACAACAAGAAGTGCAACGTTTACAAGATGATTTACAACGAGAACGTCGGGCGGTAGATGAAAAAGTAGCCGCTACAAAACGTAATATGCAAGATGCCGTACGAGAGTACGAACAAGCATTACGCGATTACGATACGTTCCAAAAGACAGTTAACGAAGTCAAAAATCAACTGCAAGCTATCGAACGTTCAGCGTCAGATGCATATGAATCAAGCGAAGAAATTGATTCCATCGGTACTAAATTACGTGACAATGCATCAAACGTAGTAGAGCGAGCGAAAGAAGGTGTTGAGGAAGTTACCGCGATTTCAAATGTGATTCAACAACTCGGAGAACATATTCGTTCATCTGAAAAAAGTATGTCGAACTTAAGCGATCGATCAGAAGAAATTCAATCGATTGTCGGTGTAATTGAAGATATTGCAGCGCAGACAAACTTACTCGCATTGAACGCTTCGATTGAAGCCGCACGAGCAGGAGAGTCTGGAAAAGGATTTGCCGTCGTAGCGCAAGAAGTTCGAAAATTAGCAGAAAGTACGTCTGACAGTACAGCGAATATTCAAACATTGACGAGTTCATTACGTGAAGAAATTGAACACGCATTAGATACGACACGTGAAAGCTCAACAGTTGTCGATGAAGGAATTGAAGTAAGTAAAGGTACGGCAGCGAAAATTTCAGAAGTTGCAGATCTATTACAACATAACGAGCGTAACTTAGGTCAATCGTTATCTGTTATTCATACACAACAACGTACGATCGGTTCGATACAACAACAAGTCGAAGAAGCCGAAAAACATTTCAACAAAGGTCAATCTGAATTAGATCACTTAGAAACGACGCAACAACAGCTATTACGTCAATTTAAAGAAGTCACTCGTTAATACATAACGCACGTACATAACGAGAAGTAGTGTAACGAAAAAGACACTTGAATGATTTTCATTCAAGTGTCTTTTTCTAGTTTTATTCGTTTTCAGAAAAGCAAACGTCTAGTTGTCGTTGAGTAAACGGATGTTGTAATTGTAAACGTGTCGCTCGTAAATCAAATGTTCCAGTCGGATGCGGGTGATATAGTGGGTCACCGACGATTGGGCGTCGAGCATGAGCTAAATGCACACGGATTTGATGTGTACGCCCAGTGTGTAATTCGAGTTCTACTTTTGACGTTTTCGTTGCGCGGTCGTATGACAAGACGCGGTAAGACGTTTTAGCTTGTTGTCCTCCGGATGAAACGACGACACGTTTCGTATTGTCGTGACGATCTTTACCAATTGCTCCGTTGAACGTTCCAGTCGGACGTGGCATTTTTCCAGAGATTGTCGCTTCGTAAAACCGACGAATCTGTTGTTTTTCCAGTTGTTGATCGAGAGCAGCTTTAGCGAAAGGATGTTTTGCAACGAGGACCCATCCGGCTGTCGCTTCGTCTAGTCGATGAACATGTTCAACATATGGTCCACCCGTATGTCCGGTAACGAAGTTCATTAACGTATTCGTTTCTTTTGGATCGTTCGGATGTGTTTTCATCCCGCTCGGTTTCCAGACGATGAAGAAGTGTTCGTCTTCGTAGCCGATTCGTAATGGAGCAGTTTTCGGAATATAATCGCTTCGTTCTTCCCATCGAAATGTAACGTCTGTCCCTTGAGGAACGTGGTGTTCAAAAGGAATGACTTCATCAAGAATCGAAGCAGCTCGCTGCATTCGAAGGGTATGGACTTTCTTTTTCCCTAAGCCTACCGTATCTCGTAAAAAGGAGTCGATCGTCATTTCTTTCGGGAATGTCAGTGTCGTATAGTTTGTCATCGTGTAAAGAACTCCTCTATATTTTCAATCGGTTGATTACCTACGAATCGATCTTTTTCTGTTCCATTTTCAAAATAAATAATCGTCGGCCAACCTGTAACACCGTACATCGAAGGAATATGTTGATTTTCTTGCACGTTAATTGTATCAATGCTCATATTTTTGTCTCGTAATACTTTTTCAAGATTTGGTTTTAACTCTATACAATATTGACAAGTCGGTGCGTAAAAGTAAACGTAAACGTTATCTTCATCTAATATTTTCTTTTGTACTGTTTCAACAGCTGGTTCTTGTAAAACTGTAGACGCTTTTTCTTTGGATTGCATACTAAAATAAAAAATGCCACCGATCGCAATGAGTACGATCAGTCCTATCCATAATCCTTTTTTCATAAATGTTCATCCTCTCGATTTGTCGAAGTTGTCGTTTTTTTCACTTCAATATATAAAATATGGTGTCCTTCTGCTTCTAACGTTGAGAACGTGTAACCATCGACGACGACGTGTCCTCTTTCTTCTTCCTCTAAATGTTGTGACATAAACCAGCCACCAATCGTATCGATATCTTCTTCATCAATTGTAATCCCTAATGTTTCATTGACACTTTCTAACAATACTTTGGCATCAAAAATGAAATGATGATCAGATATTTTTTGGATTTCAGGGATTTCGTCTGCATCAAACTCATCTTGAATCTCACCGACGATTTCTTCTAAAATATCTTCGATTGTGACGAGACCACTCGTACCACCGTATTCATCGACGAGTATAGCCATATGAATTCTTTCTTTTTGAATTTTGAGCAGTAAATCGCTAATTGGCATCGAATCAATTGCATGGATAATCGGTTGAACGTAGCGAACGACACGATGTTTAGCAGCCCGCTCGTCTTTAATGTAAGCAGTGAGTAAATGTTTCATATTCACGAGACCGATGACATGATCTTTGTCGCCGTCGACGATCGGGTAACGTGTAAATTGTTCAATCCCAATGACTTCAAACACTTCTTCTAACGTCATCGTTTTGTCAATCGTCATCATTTCAGTACGAGGTACCATAATCTCTTTTGCGACACGTTCGTCAAATTCAAAAATACGGTTTACATATTTGTATTCCGCTAAATTAATTTCTCCACTTTTAAAACTGTTCGATAGTAACTTTCGGAGTTCTTCTTCTGTGTGACTCGTTTCGAGTTTCGTCGTAGCCGGTACGCCGAATAACTTACTCATCAAAGAAGCGAAGAAATAGATGCCTGCTAATAACGGTTTAAATAAAATGAACATCACACGCAAAAAGGGTGCCAGTTTTTTGGCTATCGTTTCGGCATATTGAACGGCGATAAGACGTGGTACAATTTCACCGAGTAACAAATAAAAGAAACTAATCGTTATCCACGTACAAATAAGTGAAACTGTAACAAACGTTGTCTGTTGCCAATCGAATGATTGAAACAAAAATGACCAAAGCGGACGGAAAAGCACTTCACTTAATAAACCGATTGCAAGTGCTGCAATTGTAATGAGAAATTGAGATAAAGCTAAATATTGATCGATCGACTCGGTTATTTTTTCAAGTCGCATCGCTTCGACATCTCCGTTTTCGCTCTGTTCACGAATCGCACTTCGGGATACTCGAACGATTGCAAATTCGGCAAGAACGAAAAGTATAGTTAATAAAAAGAAGACAGCTAAAGCTGTCCAACGTATCGGAATGGTCAAATTAAGCCTCACACTTTATTGAAGTGTGAAGCACACCTCCTTATTTGATGGTTTGCTTTGTCTCTATAATAATTTATACGCGACTAAAAGACAAACGAAACCTTTAGTTCGCCAAGCGTTGCACTTTATGTTAAAAAAACGTATTATCGAGAAGAAGAAAAAAGAAGGGGACGTTTCATTTTGCAACTAACGAAATGGTGGGGTCGATCGGTTACACAGTTTCGATCTTACAATGATAATGTTAAACGATTTATTTTCGCGAATATTTTCATTCAAATCGGAATGGGGATGTTTGCGGTAATGTACAATTTATACATACGAGAACTTGGAATGCCTGATACTGTCAGTGGTAAAGTCATCTCAGTCACAGCGATTGCAACAGCATTAATGCTCGTCCCGGCTGGTTTTTTAAGTGATAAAATCGGTCGAAAAAAAGTGCTCATTGCAGGTGCCTTTTTCGCTGTTTTTACGTTGTATTATCGTAGTATTGTCGTCGTAGAAGAGCCAATCGTGTATACGGCATTTTTGACAGGATTGTTTATGGCTTTTTTCCAAGTGTCGGGTGTTCCTTTTTTAGCGGAAAATTCGAAATCATCGGAACGTGTTCATTTATTTAGTTTACATTTTGCCTTAATGACATTATCTGCAGTTGTCGGAAGTTTAGCAGGGGGGATTATTGCAGATGCTGTACAATGGGCATTTGAAGTCCCGTCATATGTTGCTATACGTATCGCTTTGTTAACAGGAGCAATTACTTTTACGATTGGTTTAGGACCACTATTTCGTTTAACCGATCGTCCGAGTGGAACAGACGAAGTACCACGTGAAGAAAGGTCTGTCGTTACTCGTGTTCAGCAGACGGCATTTAAACCGAATATGATAGCGATTATCCATTTTTCATTTGCAGGTTTATTAATTGGACTCGGATCTGGTCTTGTCGTTCCGTATTTGAATTTATATTTTGCGAACCGATTTGATGCATCGAACAGTTATATCGGATTTATTTTAGCACTTGGCTCTGCGATGACAGCCGTTGCTATGTTAATTGGGCCACGTCTCGTCCGACGTATCGGTAAAGTGAACGCGATCGTTGCGTTTCAATTATTATCGATTCCATTTTTACTCATTACTGCATTTACGCAATCGTTATGGATTGCATCGGTCGGATTTTTACTTCGTCAAGCGCTTATGAATGCGGCCAATCCGATTCAAAGTGCAGTTGCGATGGAAATTGTCGCAGATAAATATAAAGGTTTGGCCAATTCTATGAATCAAATGGTATTCCAAGTAGGCTGGGCATCGATGGCACCTATCGCGACAGGTCTTGTCATTGCACATGGTTCTTATTGGGGATATGTTTACACGTTCGGTATAACGTCTTGTTTATATTTAGCCGCAGCGGCGTATTACTACATTGCTTTCGGGAAGAAAAAATTGTCGCGAACGTAAGGAGTAGAGAGATGAATAGTTTAATGACGATTTTATTTATGGCAGCAGTCGGTGCGATTATTGGTAGTTTGACGAACCGTCTCGCGATTACGATGTTGTTTCGTCCACATCATGCAAAATATATCGGAAAGTGGAAAATTCCTTTTACCCCTGGATTGATCCCAAAACGACGTGATGAATTAGCAGAACAACTCGGTCGAACGGTCGCTCATTATTTATTAACACCCGAATTGTTAGAAGAAAAAATATTAACGACTTCGAATAAAGAAAAGTTAGCACAATGGTTAACGACTCAAGGAAGAGCATACGTTTTTGATCACGATCGAACGTTGAAGGAATGGTTAGAAAAAGCAGAAGCTACCCATTATGTGAGTGATGTAGAACAAAAAATCGAACAGTGGATTGCAACGCAAGTTGATACTGTACAAACGCGTATAACGTCTGATACAGTACAAGGAGTCATTCCGGCGCGTTACTTAGAAGAAGTAGATGTTCGGATTCCGAAATGGACAGAAGCGTTATTACAACGCGGTGAACAATTTGTACAGTCGGAAGAAGGAAAAGAAACGTTTCAACAAATGTTGAACGACTTTTTATCATCGAAAGGAACGCTCGGACAAATGGCACAAATGTTTTTCGGTGATTCAGAAACACTCGTGAAAAAAGCTCAAAAAGAAGCATTAACCTTTTTACGTGCACAATCGACGCATGATTTGCTGTCGAACTTTTTACAAAACGAGTGGATTCGTTTACAATCAAAACCGATGAATGACTGGCTCGGACAATTTCCGTGGGAAGATGTCACGACTTCGCTTCAACGGTATGCGACGACGACGTTACAATTAGAAAAACGTCTCGATCAACCGTTAAAAGTATACTGGCCAACTGGTGGCGATTGGTTTGAACAAACGATTGTCCCGCAATTAGTCGACTATGCATTTGAAGAAGCGACATCACAATTTAGTCGAGTATTAGCATCGTTCGATATTGAAGGTACAGTAAAAGAACAAGTGAATTCATTTTCGTTAGATATGTTAGAGCGTCTCGTCATTGACATTGCAAATAAAGAGTTAAAAATGATTACATGGTTCGGAGGATTACTCGGTGGTACAATTGGAGTGATTCAAGGACTGATCGTCATTTTGACATCATAGGGAGGAAAAATAAATGGTGAACATTTATGATGATATTCACGCATTAGTGGATACGTTTAAACAGACAGAACAATTAAAAGCATTCGAAAGCGCAGCACTTGCAGTAAAAGAAGATGAAACAGCGATGGGGATTTATTTAGAACTTCGTGGTATTATGACACTTTTACATGATAAACAAATGCAAGGGCAAGAAGTAGAAGAAGCAGAGTACCAACGTTATGAAGTCGCAACACAAGCTGCACAAGGTAACGAACTTGTAAACGGTATGCTCCAAGCAGAACAAGGTGTCGGCATGATGATGGAAGAAGTAACGAAAGAACTGTTAAAGCCTGTTCAAGGTATTTACGAACAACTCGGTTAAGAAAAATAGAAGAGCCACTAATCTTTTACGTTATGAATGTAAAAGATTGGTGGTTTTTTCTTTGGAGAAAGGGTCGAAAGCTACTCGTCCTTTAGATGTTGATACGATACAATATGGACAAAAGAATTTGAAGGAGTTTAATATGAAATTTATTTATTTTAATACGTCACTGCCGCAAGATTACATTCGAATGTATACGCATCTTGCGAATTTATTTTTTGAACAAACGAAAGTGAAGCGGGAAGAAATAGGAGATTACAATGTCATGTTAGACGTCACCCGTGAAGGAAATCGTTACGTCGGGAAAGGTTCGTTACAAACAGAAGAAGCAACATATGAAACGACGTATGAGGAAGATGTAGAAGCACAATGGTTGTCAGAAAAACATCAAATGAAGCGCATATACTCTCGTTTGTTTTTACAACTATTAGAAGAAGAAACCGGCATTCGTCAACAATGGGGCATTTTAACGGGGATTCGTCCGATGAAACTGTACCATCGCCATTATCAAAAATTAAAAAATCATGAAGCAGTCAAACGAGAAATGGCGAAACGTTATCGTATTCATATCGATAAATTGAATATCATGGAACAAATTCACCGAGTGCAACTCGAAGCGATACCAGACTTGTACGATATTAAAAATGAAGTGAGTATATATATCGGTATTCCGTTTTGCCCGACGAAATGTGCGTACTGTACATTTCCAGCTTATGCGATTCAAAGTCATCGAAAACATGGACGTGTCAATCAATTTTTAGATGCCTTACACGAAGAAATGCGTCTCATTGGAGAAGAGTTGCGCCGACGAGACGTGCGGATTACGACGATTTATTTCGGAGGTGGAACGCCGACATCGATCGAAGCAGAGGAAATGGACGAACTGTATGCACTGATGTATGACGTTTTTCCTCATATGGACAAAGTGCGTGAAATTACAGTAGAAGCAGGACGTCCTGATACGATTACGAAAGAGAAACTCGAAGTACTGAAAAAATGGGGAATCGATCGTATTAGTGTAAACCCACAATCGTACACGAACGAGACATTGAAGGCGATTGGACGTCACCATACAGTAGAGGAAACGATTGAGAAATTTTGGCTCGCCCGTCAATCAGGTATGAACAATATTAATATGGACCTCATTATCGGCTTACCGAATGAAGGTGTCGAACAATTTCGTCACTCATTAAAGGAAACAGCGAAAATGCAACCAGAATCTGTGACCATTCATACACTTTCTTTTAAACGTGCATCAGAAATGACTCAAAATAAAGAACGGTACAAAGTAGCACCACGCCATGTTGCAGAACAAATGATGCAAGAAGGAATAGAATGGACAATTCAAAATGATTACGTGCCGTATTATTTATATCGTCAAAAAAATATAGTCGGTAATTTAGAAAATATAGGGTATAGTAAATGTAAGGAAGAAAGTTTATACAATATTTTAATTATGGAAGAAGCACAGACGATTATAGGTATCGGCAGCGGGGCATCGAGTAAATTCGTTTACCCTGATGGCAAAATTACACAATATTTAAATCCAAAAGAGCCAGTAGCCTATACGGTCGGTGTACAAAAAGTAGGTCAAGAGAAGGCACAATTGTTCAAAAAATTGATGGATGAGATTAAACAATAGGAAAAAATATCCGATGTTTAATATAAGTAAAACTATTCATTTAAAGGAGGCGTTAAAATGATCAAACAATTAGTGAAGGGCGATATAGCGGTAAAAACAAGTCCGCAACCTATTCCCTCACAGCAAAAAGATGATACAATACGAGAAGAGCGTTCAAAAGAAGAACGTTTAACAAAGGAACAAGCTCGTCATCTGACGTCAAGTATGAATCGTTTTTTACAAACTGTCGACACGCAGTTACGCTTTAAATTTCATGATGAATTAAATGAGTATTATGTTACGATTGTGAACACATCAACAGATGAAGTTGTACGAGAAATCCCTCCGAAAAAATTAATGGACATTTACGCAGCAATGCGTGAGTTTATCGGAGTACTCGTTGACCATAAAATATAAAAGAGGTGGATGGAATGAGAATTTCAGGATTATCTTCAGGAATTGATACAGAAAGCATTATTGAGGATATGATGCGTGCGCATCGTTTACCGTTAGATAAAATTACACAAAAAAAACAATACGTCGAATGGCAAATGGACGACTACCGTAAAATTAACCGTGAGTTACGTTCAATGAGCGATAACTTATTTGATACGATGATGAAAACATCTACATACCGTGCTAAAACGATGAACATTTCAAACCCAGATGCAATTGCCATCAAAGGTGTGAACGCAGCGAACGATTTCGCAGGTACGATTAAAGTGAATCAATTAGCGACACAAGCTACTGTACAAAGTGGTAATGATGCGGGAATTGGTCGAGAAATCGATCCGAAAAAATCGTTAACAGAGCTCGGTTTAGTCGGTGAAAACGGTGCTGTCATTACGATTCAAACACCAGGACAAGAAGAAGGTAAAACGGTAGCGTTAACAGGCGATATGTCTTTACAAAAAGCATTAAGTAAAATTAGTAGTGAAACAGGAGCAACTGCGTTTTATGACTCGTTTACAGGAAAAGTCGCTTTAACGTCAAAAGAAAGTGGAGCAGGCGATTTTCAAATTTCAGGAAACTTCGCTGAAGCATTAGGAATTGCGACAGTTGGTGAAAATGCACAAGGACTCGTTACAGAAGGTCAAAATGCGAAATTTATTTTCAACGGTTTAGAAACGGAACGTGCATCGAATAACTTTGAGATGAACGGTTTCGAAATTCAATTGAAAAAAGTAACGTCGGATCCTGTTACGTTCTCATCTGCACCAGATGTAGATAAATTTGTAGAATCGATTGAAAAATTCGTAGAAGACTACAATAAATTAACAGGTGATATTAACGACAAAATTCGCGAGCCAAAGTATCGTAGCTACCACCCACTTTCAGCTGAAGAAAAAGAAGCATTAAAAGACCGTGAAGTAGAACTGTGGGAAGAAAAAGCACGCAGCGGAACGTTACGTAATGATCCAACGTTATCGGGTATGGTTTCTTCATTACGTACGATTATGTCATCGTCTGTTACGACAGCGAGCGGCGATAAAATGACATTACGTGACATTGGAATTACACCGTCTAAAGAATATACAGATCGCGGTAAACTCCAAATCGATAAAGATAAGTTACGTGAAGCGATTTTAGAAGATCCAAACAAAATTTATGAACTGTTCGCAAGTAACGGAAAAGACGGTACGACAAAAGGAATTGCTGTACAATATCGTGAATCGATTGATCAAAGTCGTCAAACGATTGCTAACCGTGCCGGAACAGCAGGGGCAGTAAACGATACGTTTACACTCGGACGTACTATTAAAACGATGAATCAAGACATTCAGCGTTTCCAAGAGCGTCTTCAACGCACAGAAGAACGTTACTGGCGTCAATTTACAGCGATGGAAAAAGCGATGCAACGTGCTCAAGAACAGTCAGCGCAGTTAATGAACTCATTAGGCGGAATGTAAGAAACATTAAGAAAAAAGGGGATATACTTTCATGTCAATGAACAATCCGTACGCAACGTATCAACAAAACTCAGTGAACACGTCGTCGCCAGGAGAACTTACGTTAATGTTGTATGAAGGAAGTTTAAAGTTTATTGCACGTGCAAAACGTGCAATTGAAGAAGAAGATATTACACAAAAAAACGAAGCGATTCAAAAGGCGCAGTCGATCGTGACAGAACTTATGGTGACACTTGACCGTTCCGTGCCGATTGCAGAAAATATGTTGACACTTTATGAATATGTCAATCATAACTTAATCGAAGCGAACATTCGAAATGATGTCGAAAAATTAGACGAAGCGGCAAGTATTATGCGCGAGTTTCGCGATACGTGGAAACAAGTGATTCAAATGAATCGTCAAAAACAGTTTGCGAATGTAGATGAAATTTAATGGTACGCGAAGCATTTCAGTCGTGGAAACAATCGACATTACTCATTACGAAACTTTCAGCAATTCACGATGAAAATCGTCGAGATGAAGTCATTCAAACGATCGATTATCATTTAGAAAAAAGAGAAACGTTACTTCCTCAAATGAAAGCGCCTTTTACAGAGGAAGAGCGTGCTCTGAAAGAAGAACTTGTCGCACTTGAACGAAAGATGAATACTTCTTTAAATGAATTCACACGAATGATTAAAGGGAATTTATCTGAAATGAAAGCGAAAAAAGGAACAGCCAAAAACTATATGAATCCGTATGATAAAGTTGCACGAGACGGAACGTATTACGATGCGAAGCAATGAGGAAACTCATTGCTTCTTTTTTCGTTTCGTTTTGCTGAAATGTACAAAAAAATGGATAATTACGTTTAAAATGTTCGAAAAATGGGAAGAAGTTTGATATACTACAAGTAGGTAAAAAAGACTTCAAATGAGAAGTCTAAAATAAGCTAAACGTCATTTGATGTTAAATTTCAGTACAATCTTTTCACCTAATTGACGATCAAAGACGATGCACAAGGAGGAATGGATGATGTTAAAATACAACATTCGAGGAGAAAATATTGAAGTAACTCCAGCAATTCGTGAGCATATCGAGAGTAAAGTAGGAAAATTAGAACGCTACTTCACAGAAGGTGCAGATGCAAGTGCATATGTAAACTTAAAAGTTTACAAAAACGGCTCAACTAAAGTAGAAGTGACAATTCCGATGAAAGGTGTAACACTTCGTGCGGAAGAGCGTCATGACGATATGTATGCAGCTATCGACCTTATTGTAGATAAGCTCGAACGTCAAATTCGTAAATATAAAACACGTGTAAACCGTAAATCACGTGAACACGGTGGTGTCGGTGAATTGTTCGCAACACTTGAAAAAGAGCGTAACGAAGACCAAGCACCTGAAGAAGAGTTTCAAATTGTACGTACGAAACGTTTCGATTTAAAACCGATGAGCGCAGAAGAAGCAATTTTACAAATGAACTTACTTGACCATAACTTCTACGTATTCACAGACGGTGAATCAGACGAAACGAAAATCGTTTATAAACGTCGTGATGGCAAGTACGGTATTATCGAAACGAATTAAATAAAAGTGAGCATGAAGAGTTGAAGGGGATGTTCTCTTTCAACTCTTTTCTTTATGCTTTTATGATAAAAGGAGAAATCGTGACAAGTTATACAATTCAAGTGATAGATTTGCACCGTCGTTTTGCAAATGTTAAAATGAAGTAATGAATGAAGATGAGGATGTGAAATGGAATGCTCGGTCTATTGAAAAAAATGTTTGATCCGAACAAGCGAGATTTAAAACGATTGGAAAAAGTAGCAGATGCCGTAGAAGCGTTAGCAGATGAGACAGCAGCGCTTTCAGACGAAGCATTACGAGACAAAACAGAACAATTTAAACAACGCCTCCAAAAAGGTGAAACGTTAGCAGATATTCAAGCAGAGGCGTTTGCTGTCGTGCGAGAAGCAGCGCGTCGTGTCTTAGGTCTTTACCCATTCCGTGTACAAATTTTAGGTGGTGCGGCATTACACGAAGGGAATATTGCCGAGATGAAAACAGGGGAAGGGAAAACATTAACGTCGACACTTCCCGTCTATTTAAATGCGTTAACAGGCAAAGGGGTTCACGTCGTAACGGTGAACGAATATTTAGCAGCGCGTGACGCCGCAGAAATGGGTCAAGTGTATAATTTTTTAGGTTTAACGGTCGGTTTAAATTTAAACGAAATGTCAACAGAAGAAAAGCGTGAAGCTTACGCAGCTGATGTCACATATAGTACGAATAATGAACTAGGATTTGACTATTTACGAGACAATATGGTGCTGTATAAAGAGCAAAAAGTTCAACGTGAATTAAACTTCGCTGTTATTGACGAGGTCGACTCTATTTTAATTGACGAAGCACGAACACCCCTCATCATTTCAGGGAAGGCGTCGAAGGCAGAAGATTTGTACCGTTTAACGAATCATTTCGTCATTACGTTGAAAAAAGAAGAAGATTATACGTACGATGAAACGTCTAAAGGCGCGATGTTAACAGAGTCTGGTATTGAAAAAGCAGAACGAGCTTTCAATATCGATAATTTATTCGATTTAGAACACGTAACGTTAAATCATGCGATTAATCAGTCGTTAAAAGCACACGTTAGTATGCATGTCGATGATGACTACGTTGTAAAAGAGGGACGTGTCGTTATCGTCGATTCATTTACAGGACGTCTCATGGAAGGACGTCGTTATAGTGACGGACTTCACCAAGCGATTGAAGCAAAAGAAGGACTTGAAATTCAACACGAAACGATGACACTTGCGACGATTACGTTCCAAAACTTCTTCCGTATGTATGATAAATTATCGGGAATGACAGGTACAGCTAAAACAGAAGAAGAAGAATTTCATAACATTTACAATATGGCCGTCATCGTCATTCCGACGAATCGTCCGATTGCACGTGTAGACCATCCAGATTTAATTTACGCTACATTAGATGGTAAATATAAAGCGGTTGCCGAAGATATTCGTACGCGTCATAAAGAAGGACAACCTGTTCTCGTCGGGACGGTTACGATTGAAACGTCTGAAATCATTTCAAATTATTTGAAAAAATTCGGTGTTCCACACGATGTGTTAAACGCGAAAAATCACGAGCGGGAAGCAGAAATTATTTTAAACGCTGGACAAAAAGGTGCCGTAACGATCGCGACGAACATGGCAGGTCGTGGTACAGATATCAAACTCGGAGAAGGTGTCAAAGATCTCGGAGGACTTGCGGTTATTGGTACGGAACGCCATGAATCGCGACGGATTGATAATCAGTTACGTGGGCGTTCCGGACGTCAAGGAGATCCAGGGGTGACACAATTTTACTTATCGTTAGAAGATGAGTTAATGCGCCGCTTCGGTTCAGACAAAATGAAAGCGACGATGGAACGTTTCGGTATGGATGATTCAACGCCAATTCAATCGCGTATGGTATCGCGTTCTGTAGAAGGAGCACAAAAGCGAGTAGAAGGAAATAACTTCGATGCTCGTAAACGATTACTTGAATACGACGACGTATTACGTCAGCAACGTGAAGTCATTTATAAAGATCGAAACGCTGTGCTTGAACAAGAAAATGTTCGTCCATTATTAGAAGCGATGTTAGAACGTGTCATTCACCGTGCTGTTGCGTTACATACGACGACAGATAGTGATGGCGATCGTCCAATGTTAAGTGCACAAGGTTTAGCAGATTACGTTCAAGCGAATTTATTACCTGTCGGTTGGTTAACAGCAGACGATTTTGAAGGAAAAAAACCAGAAGAAGTTGAAACGTTACTTTTAGAAGAAGTGAAAAAACGTTACGACGAAAAAGAAGAAGAAATGTCGCCTGAACAAATGCGCGAATTCGAAAAAGTTATTTTCTTACGTGCTATTGATACGAAATGGACAGACCATATCGATGCGATGGAACAATTACGTCAAGGTATTCATTTACGTGCATACGGTCAAAATGATCCGTTGAATGAATATCAAGCAGAAGGATTTTATATGTTTAATGCGATGATGGAAGCAATTGAAGAAGATGCGGCGAAGTATGTGATGAAAGCAGAGATTCACCGTAATCTAGAACGCCAAGAAGTCGCGAAAGGACAAGCAGTTAATCCAAAAGCAGGCGAAGGAGAAGCGCCGAAACAAAAACCGATTCGCAAAGCCAAAATCGGTCGAAATGAGCCTTGCCCTTGCGGTAGTGGTAAAAAATATAAAAACTGTCACGGAGAATAATATCCGAAAAAGGCAAGCAGGAGGAATTTTTAATGATTCAATTAGGAGATATTCGAAACGAGCTCGAAAATACAGCGGCAACAATCGCGGACTTTAGGGGGTCTCTTTGACTTAGAAAACAAAGAGGCTCGCATTCAAGAACTAGATGAGGTGATGGTCGACCCTACATTTTGGGACGATCAAGAAGCAGCACAAGCTGTCATTTCAGAATCGAATGCGTTAAAAGCGGTCGTGGATTCGTACAAAGCGCTCGTTGAACAGCAAGAAGAATTAGAAATGACACACGAACTATTAAAAGAAGAGCACGATGATGAATTGCTTGAC
>JASLJC010000090.1 GCA_030152585.1 Savagea sp.
AATAAGTTGGAATCATGTGACGATCGGCGTATTCAATCTCATATGCCGTCAATAACGATTCATCTACTAATTTTTGATACGTCTGCATCGTTTCTTTCATATTCGTCGTCTCATCTTGCATACCGCCGATAACCGTTAAAGGCTTTGTCAATTTTTTTAAATCTTCTGTCGCGTCTGCTTGTAAGTTTTGACGTTCAAAATGGAAGCGTGAACGTGTTAAATGGCCGCCATTTTCTACATATGCTTCATAATCGTTATGTTTCATATCGGTCATGCGACGTTCACTTTCTTTTTTCGTCATTTTTTGATGTTTTTCATGTGTCATCGCATATTGTTGTTGTTGCAGCCAGTTAATGGATGGATTAACCACGACAGCTTCTGTCGCTTTCGACTGTTCTAAAGCTGCTGGAATAACCCAACCTGCTTGATCGGATCCCCATAGGATAATTTCTTCTGCCTCTTCTAAATGTTGAACGAGATGTACCGTTTCACGGACACGGTCTTCCATCGTTTGATTTAACCAATTTCCTCGGCTCTCTCCGATACCTGGTTTATCCCACGATACGACGTTCCACCCTAATTTTGTCATTTCATGCCAAATCGGATAGTACATTCCTTCATCTGTCGCATTTTTAGGTCCATCGCCGTGAACGAATACGATATATTTTTTAGAGGGTGTTTTCGAATAGACTGTCGTTACGTGAAGTAAATTACCGCCACCTGTACAAACGAATTGCTCTGTTTGTTTAAAATTATATTCATGTGTTTTAAATAAGTAAAAACCAATTAAAAACATAAGGAGTAGTCCGATACTAACGAGCCATTTTCGGACATGTTTTATTTTCATATTCTCACCTTACAACTTTCTATAAAATACAATCGTTCCTACTCGATTCAATACATATTATTTTATCATGAGTTTGTGAACAAAGAAAAAAATGCGTTTGAACTTTAAGAAAAACACCGCTTTTCTCATCTTTAATTGTTAATTATTGCGATTTTGTCATAATATTCTCCTTCTCACTTAATAAATGCTAGTTTTTGCAACTTTTTTCTGTAATAGGTGGTATAATAGTATTGGAAACTAGAAAGTGAAGGAGCTTGAGATAATATGGGTGATTTCTTTAAAGAAAAAGGTTGCTTAGCATTTATTGGAGTTTTAGCACTTATCGGAGTATGGTTAGGCGCGTTAATGTACATTTTTTAAAAGACGTACATACGAAAAGTAGCACTTTACCTTTATGTGTAAAGTGCTACTTTTTTATGCTTTTTTCGTTGTATGACGCTGACGAAATACCGTTAAGATCGTTCCAATCATTAAAGCAAATCCGATATATCCCATCGTTGCATACACTTTTCCGACGAGTGTCGTAAATCCTACTAAACTTGCAAAAAATGCTAAAATACCGACACCTATTATTATTATTTTAAAATTCCGACTATTTGGATCGAAAAAGCGTACCGTAAATGCATATAACATACCAACTGACGTATTATACATCATACCGATCAACGCAAGCGACATTAAAAGACCAACAAACGGATGAATTTGTTCTGCTAATACGAGTGTAGGCATATCATATCCTGCAATGACATCCATCTTTGCAAGCAATGCAACGTTAATGAGCAAAATTAAAAGACCTGCAATGAGGCCCCCAACGCCTCCTCCGAACCCTGAAACTTTCCGATTTTTTACTGTTCCGCCCATCACAATTAACAAAGCAGCCCCTGCAGCTAAATTATAGGAGACATATAACAACGCACCGAGTAACCAATGAGGTGCAGCTGCTGTTTGTTGTTGTGCCAACATATTTTGTTCTGCGAAACTTAAATCAGATGTGAAAATAGAATAAGTTAGAATTACAAAAATAATCGCTAACAAATAAGGTGTAATTGCACCAATTACTTTAATTAAGTTTTCAATATTTAAAACGAGCGTCAAAATAGTAATCGTAGCAATAATTAAACTACCGACGGTTGGCGATACTTGAAACGTTTGTTCAACTGCTGCTCCTCCTCCTGCAAACATTACCGCTGCGACGCCAAATAAGAAGAAAGTAATTAAAATATCGAGTATCGCACCAACATACCGTCCACCAATTAAATAGATTACTTCTTTATGTGAGGTCGTTTGGACATCTGTACCGAGTTGAGCTAAATGTTTTCCTAAATACATAAATACGAGCATCGCTATAATACTTCCTGCGATACTCATCGCACCGAAACTTGTGAAATATTGTAAAATTTCTTGTCCAGAAGCAAAGCCTGCGCCGACGATAATGCCGACGAAAGCTCCTGCAATCTGCCATCCTTGTTTCATCTATTCCCCTCTATTCGTATACTTTTGTTTTCTTCGTATAGCGCTCGACGATATCACGATTTACGGTATAACCGATACCGACAGCTTTCGGTACGACAATTTCACCGTCTGTTACCGTTACTTCTGGATCGATAATATCTCGTTCCCAATAACGACTTGACGCTGCCGTATCTCCTGGCATCGTGAAGTTTGGTAATGTCGTAAGTGCAACATTATGTGCACGTCCAACTCCTGACTCTAACATTCCACCACACCAAACAGGTACGTTTCGTTCCATACAGTAATCGTGAATTTTTTTCGCTTCCGTCAATCCGCCAACACGTCCGATTTTAATATTAATAATTTTGGTACTTCCTAATTCAATCGCTTTTCGTGCATCTTCTACTGAATGAATACTTTCGTCTAAACAAATCGGTGTTTTCATCTGCTTTTGAAGTTGCGCATGATCGATAATATCGTCTGAATCGAGTGGTTGTTCGACCATCATTAAATCAAATGCATCTAGTTGCTTTAACAATTCAATATCGTCTAACGTGTAAGCAGAGTTAGCGTCTGCCATAATTTGTACATTCGGAAATGTTTCACGTAATGTGCGCATGACTTCTACATCCCAGCCTGGCTTAATTTTTACTTTAATTCGTTTATATCCTTCTTTTACGTAGTTGTCGACGATCGATACGAGTTCTTCAATCGAATCTTGAATACCAATACTAATGCCGACATCGATTTTTTCACGTGTTCCTCCAAGTGCTTCTGCTAACGATTGATTAGTTTGTTGAGCGTAAATATCCCAAACTGCACCTTCAATTGTTGATTTCGCCATATTGTTTTGACGTATCGGTTTAAACCATTCATTCACTTGATCCGGGTGTTCAATCGGTCGTTTTAAAATGAGTGGAATGAGAAACTTCTCTAACATATGCCAATTCGTTTCTAACGTTTCTTCATTGTACCAAGGGGAATGGAATGCAACGGATTCTCCCCAACCAACTGTTCCGTCTTCTGCAATCGCTTCTAATAGTAAAAAATCACGTGAATCGAATGTACCAAAACTCGTTGTAAATGGCGCTTTTAAGTCCATTTGTAAATGTCTTATTATAATTTTCTGAATATTCATCTTCATTTCTCCCTTTTATAGTTGTAGTTCATCTCGTCGTATACATATATACGCGTAATTGTCCTTCTCTTGACGTAGCGCAACGACTGCGTAACCTTTTTGAAAAGCTTCGGTAAATATTTTTCTTATTTTTAATCGCCAATCGAGCGCTAATGTATAGTTTTGTCGCTTCACTTCATCAAAATTTCCAATCACTGGAACGGTATATATTTTTTCCGTCCACTGAATCGACGGTTCAAGTTCGAGCTGCTGTTGTCCGTTTTTTTCTACGATTGTTGCTAAAGGTGTACCTTGCACATGCATCCATTGATCGTGAGTTTTTTTCACATGAGGAGATGCAATGTGCCAATGGACTTCGAAACGATCCGAAGGTAATCCTTTATTAATACCATCTGTCATATCTCCGTAACAGTTCGTACAATACGTATGACAAATCGCACGCAATTTCGTTAAATTTAAGTACGCATTGCGTGTTTGAAGCGGATCAAATGTCCACTGAATCATCGCATACCCTTGTTCTAAAGCTTGTTGACGTTGAATCCGCTTTAATTGTTCGCCAATTCCTTTAGATTGGTATTCCGGTAAAATCCCCATCATATGCGAACATAAGTAAGGCTTGTCATTTTGAAAACCTGGAAAACTGTATAAAAAACCAATGAGATGTTCTTGATGAAAAGCACCTATCATAATTCCGCCATTTTTAATAGCTGTTAACGTTTGATGTGTCGGAATTGGAGACATGTCCCAAACGTCTCGTTCTAACTGTTGCGTACGTTGA
>JASLJC010000138.1 GCA_030152585.1 Savagea sp.
GGAAAAGAATCACTCGACATTTTAATGGAAAAAAGCGTTAGTCCTGAACGATTAGAAGCGTTTCGCCAATTGATTGAACAGTTCGATGAAGTAAAACGAATCGATCGTTTACGCGCACGTGAACATGGGCATTACATTTTAGTTGATTTACGGATTGCTGTTCCCGCTGAATATTCTGTCGGACATGGACATGAATTAACGAGTGCGATTCGAAATGAGATTATGAAGCAACATCCCGATGTAGATGAAGTACTCATCCACTTAAACCCGTGGTATGATGAAGATACAAATCATTAGAAAAGGTTGATCGCATGACTTATATTTATTATTACGTACGGCATGAAGATGAAGTCGATCTTTGTCGACTTGAAATGCGTGCACTGTTTCATGAAGATACAGACGAACCTATTTTACAAACGACGCGAAAGATCGATCCTTCGCGTAGTCCTTTCATTAAAGGCCGGATTGATATTATCGCTGCTTCTGCTTATTTAGAAGATATATATCAAGCAATAAATGGAATTCGTTTTCCGGTAGAAGAAACTGTAAAGCTTATCAGTGTGAACGACGTCGACTTTGGAGAAGAAAAGAAATGGTCACACGAAAAAAGGCGCCAAGTTGAAAAAGATATCGGCCTACATTTCACTTGTACTGTCGATCTCCTGACACCGGATCATTTATACGGTGTTTTATATTACAACGGCATGTGGTACGTCGGTCCTTTGACAAAAAGTGAGCCGGTTTGGCTTCACCACCAACAAAAACCTCATACCTTTTCAACTGCATTAAATACACGAGATGCACGTGCGATTGCTAACATTGCAGTACCGTTCATTGACGATTCATTACGTGTTATCGATCCGTGTTGCGGTATCGGAACAGTCGTACTAGAAGCGCTTTCTATAGGTATTCCTATCGTCGGAAGTGATAAAAACTTTCGAGTTTGTCAAGGTTCACGGAAAAATATTGCACATTTCGGTTATGAAACTGAAATTACGAAACGTTCTATTCATACGATTGAACAACAGTATGACGTAGCAATTCTCGATTTGCCTTACAATTTATTTACACATATTACAGAAGAAGAAACAGAACAACTTCTTCATTCCGCTCATCGAATTGCAGAAAAAGTCATTGTCATTGCTATCGATCCAGTCGACGATATGTTAAAACGTGCACAACTTGTCGTCTGTGATCGCGCCGAAGCACGGAAAGGTACATTTACACGCGAAGTCATCGTTACGAAACGGAAACGTTAAACGGACACGGCTACACTATTTTATAAAAAAAGCCCCGTATCCATATTTGAACAATGGATGCGGGGTTTTCTGTTGTCGTTTTTTACGTTCTTGATATATTTTTTATTTTGACATGGCAACTGTATAATCTGCTAATAAACGTGCACCATATCCAGTTGCTGATTTTGCATAATATCCTTCTGCTTTTGCTGATTCCATCGTTCCTGCCATGTCGACATGTGCCCATTTTTTAGGGTTTTTCACGAAGCGACGTAAAAAGAGAGCCGCTGTAATCGAACCACCAAATCCGAGCGTACTAATGTTTAATAGATCTGCATAATCACTCTTTAACCCAGCATCATATGCATCTACTAATGGCATTGGCCAGACAAAATCTCCGTTACGTTCGCCTAATGTTTTCATTTGTACTGCGAGTGTTTCGTCCCCTGCAAATACGCCACCGATTTTATCACCGAGTGCGTTGTGAATTGCGCCTGTTAATGTCGCAATATCGACGATATAATCCGCACCGAGTTCATCTGCTCGGATTAAACCGTCTGCTAAAATGAGACGACCTTCTGCGTCTGTATTACCGACTTGAACTGTCAATCCATTTTTGTACTTAATAATTTCCCCTGGATAAACAGACGTATTATCGGGTGCGTTTTCAACCATCGGAATTAACCCGACGACGTTGACGTTTGCTTCCGTTTGTGATAATAAATGGAAAGCACCTGCAACTGCTGCGGCACCTCCCATATCCATACGCATATCTGATAAATCAGCACCTGATTTTAAACTAATACCACCTGTATCGAATGTAACACCTTTTCCGACAAGTGCAACGAGTGGTTTCGTTTCATCTTTTTGGTACGTTAACTCTACAAAGCGTGGTTCATACTTACTTCCACGCCCTACTGTTAAAACACCATTCATTTCACGTTCTTCAATTTCTTCTTTTGACAAGACATTTACTTGGACTTTCGTTCCTTTAAACTGTTCGACTAAAACGTTAGGAAACGTCTCGGGATTTAATACATTAGATAACTCATTCATTAAATCACGTGAAAAACTCATCGCTTCAGCACGAACCTCTCCTTCGCGTACGACTGATGCATCTGCACCACTTACTGTTAATGGAGCTGTCGCTTCTGACTTTTTCGACACGTAACGATCGAATGCGTATTGGCCTAAGTACCACCCTTCTACAAATGCCGTAATTTCTTCATCGTGAGCAAATAACTCCGACGATATTTCTACTTCGTCTGGACGTTGCGGTTGTACGTGACGACCGATATTACCTGCAAGTGAACGAATCGCATCAAGTGATGCCTCTTTCATTTTTTCAGAACGAATGACGACATATTGCATTCCTTCTTCTAAAATTGTTGCAAATGGTGCTGTCGTACGTTGAACGTATTGTGTAAACGCAACATTTTTTGTTACGATAGCATTTGTATCTAGTACAATTTGAATTTTCGTTTTCATTGATAGTTCCTCCTTCAATATTTTAAAATCTTTTTTCATTTTACCATATTTATAATTTGCGTGAAGGAAACTTTTCTACAATATATGCTTTATCGAAAGGAAATCGTAATATTATGACTATTTTTATCGATGCAGACGGCTCTCCTGTCGTCAATGAAACTGTTACAATCGCTGCAATGTATCAAATCCCGTGCTTTATCGTTTGTGATACTTCGCATGAAATTGAACGCCC
>JASLJC010000015.1 GCA_030152585.1 Savagea sp.
TCGTCATCGAAGCGGACCATGCGACGTTACAACAAATGAAACAATTACCGTTTGTTCATATGATGAGCTACGGTATCGGAAAGGATGAATAAAATGAAAAACAATCGATTGATTTATTGGCTATTATGGGGGATGGCACTCGTTGTCATCAATACGTTCACAGTACCAATTGCGATGTTTTCGTTATTTGGTACTGCGGAAGGGACGTCTATTTTTTCAATAGACTATGCGATTTTCTTTGCGATTTTTATCGGAGCGAATGCCGTTATTCTCCAATTGTTATTATCGATATTGCGTCGGGATGAACGACTCATTTTAACCGGACTTGTCATCGCCGTTGCACAAATTATCGCTTTGTTTTATGTCGTAACAATCGGATCGATGCATGGGTATGATCTCATTGCACTTCTCGTTATCGTTGTATTGGCGATCATTTTACTCGGTGTTGAAGTGACGAAACGATTAAAAAATCATCACGCTTAGACGATAGATAAAATGACAAAACCTAGTCCCTTTTTGACGTAAGGGGACTAGGTTTGTTTATGTTCGAACATTGACGAGCGATTAAAATCATATCGTAAGAAAAGAAGGAGGATGAGGGACCTTCTCCTATGAAAATAAAAAATAGGGGGATATTTTTTATTTTCGTGCTGCGTGGTCAGTCTTATGAATTTGACGGACGACTTCTTTTCCGATTTCAAGGGAAGCCGTCGCAGCGGGTGATGGTGCGTTACAAACGTGAATACTATGTTTTCCGTTGACGATAAAGAAATCATCGACGAGAGAACCGTCTACTTTTAAAGCTTGTGCACGAACGCCAGCAGGTGCTGGGATTAAATCGTCTACTTCAATATTTGGAATTAATTCTCTTGCGTTTTCAACGAAAAGCCGTTTGTTATAAGAACGTACCATCTCTTCGATTCCTTCTTTTAAATAAGAAGTACCTAACTTCCACATCCCAGGGTATGTCACCATTTCCATAAAATCTTTTAAATTAAAATCGGTTTTTTTATACCCTTCTCGTTTGAAACTTGGAACAGCGTTCGGCCCGACATCGACTTCTCCACTAATCATACGTGTGAAGTGAACCCCGAGAAACGGAAATTCAGGGTTAGGGACTGGATAAATTAAATTGTTCACGAGATTTCGTTTTTCTGGAACGAGTTTAAAATATTCTCCACGGAACGGCAAAATTTTCATGTCAATTAAGTAGCCGGCCATTTTGGCAACTCGATCGCTTTGGAGTCCAGAACAATTTACGAGAAAAGTTCCTTCATACGTTTTATTTTTCGTTTCGACTGTAACCCCATCTGAGCGTTCATCGATTGCGACGACTTCTGCATTTGTAACAATTTGTCCGCCTTTTGCTGTAATGAGTTCGGCCATTTTTTCAGATACGGCTTGGTAATTGACAATACCGGCTTGTGGAACGTGAATCGCCGCAATACCGTTGACGTTCGGTTCTTTTTCAAGTAATGCATCTCGGTCGAGTAATGTGACGTCTAGTCCATTTTGTAAGCCACGCTCATACAAATCGTGCATCGGTTTCAATTCTTTTTCTTTCGTTGCGACGATTACTTTTCCACAAATGTCGTGAGGAACGTCATGTGTTTCACAAAATTGGCGCATCCCTTCGCTCCCTGCTTTAGCAAACTGTGCTTTAAAGCTTCCTGGTTTATAATAAATACCAGAGTGAATTACACCACTATTTCGTCCGGTTTGGTGACTTGCCACTCGTTCTTCCTTTTCTAATACGGTTACTTGAACGTTCGGATCATCTTCTAATAAATGCATACCGACAGAAAGACCGACAATCCCTCCGCCGACAATAATATATTGTTTCGTCATGTCATCTACTCCTTTTTATTTTTGAATGATGTCAACCCACAAGCAATCGCCAATAATTCAACGAGGTGCATCACTTCAATCGGTTGATCTCTTTTTTCTACGCCTAAAGCCATTTGCAAGTGACAACCTGGATTCGTCGTAACGATAATATCAGGTTGTACTTCAGCAACGCGATCCATTTTATAGTCGAGTACGTCCATCGATTCTTCATAATGGACGATATTATAAATTCCTCCAGAACCACAACACATCGCTTCATCTTTCATCGTGACATACGTAACACCAGGAATACGTTGGATGAGTCGTGGTGGTTGTTCAATGACGTGTTGCACATTACGTAAATGACAAGACGGCTGATACGTAACAGTCCGTTCAATCGGTTGGACAAAAGGTAATGGCACGTCGTCGAGTAAGACGCTCACATCTTTATTTTTTGAA
This sequence comes from Savagea sp., assembly GCA_030152585.1. Lineage (GTDB taxonomy): Bacteria > Bacillota > Bacilli > Bacillales_A > Planococcaceae > Savagea. Next base: position 2,287 of record JASLJC010000015.1, read on the forward strand.
GAAAATTGAACCGCTCGTTCGTGCCACGGATCATCAGGTTCAAAATAGCTTGGATATTCAACGAGTGCAGCACCGCATCCACCGATTGCGTTGACGATGTAATCGAATGAATATGCTTCGAACGCTTGAATATTTTGTTTAGCTAAATTGACGGCAAGTTCTCGTTCACCAGCATGATGTTGCAATGCACCACAACATTGCTGCTTCGGAATTGTCACGACGTCATAACCGGCAAGTTCTAACAGTTCAATCGCCCAATCGTTAACATGTGCGAAAAATGTATCCATAACACATCCAGTGAAAAATCCGATGGTCGGTTTCGTCGTAGGCGCGACAGCACTTTTTCGTTTTTTCGGCTTCCGTACATGTGGCGTTACTCGTTCTAGTTGTGTGAAAGGTTCGGGTAAGATATGTGTTAAACGTAAAGTGCGAGCAAGCCGATCGAGCGAAGTCGTCTGATAAAGTCGTAATCCAGTATTGAGTAACGACAATGTCGTATCGTTCGTCAAAGTATTTTTGAAAAACCATTGGCGTACCTTTTGTTGAAAAGTAGAAGCATTGCGCTTTTTTTCGTCTGTTAAAGCGTTCATCGCTGAGCTCAAAATCGAACCGTATTGGACATCGGTCGGACAAACGGTTTCACACGCACGGCATCCGAGACAAAGTTCCATCGGTTCTCGAATATCTTCTAACGCAATCGTACCTTCTGCAGCCATTTTCACTAAATTAATACGTCCACGCGGTGAATGCGTTTCTTTTTCCATTGTCATATACGTTGGACAAGCAGGAAGACAATAACCGCACTGAACGCAATCGAACGTTTCATCGTAAGCGAGATCATAAAGTGGTTTTCTTTCATTCATTCGTCAACACCAACCTTTGTCCCGGAGTAGGGAAAATTTTTCCGGGATTTAATAAATGGTGCGGATCCCACGCATCTTTAATGAGTTGTAAAAACTCAAGGCCGACATGACCGACTTCATTTTCTAAAAATGGCGCTTTCATCGTTCCGATTCCGTGTTCTCCTGATAACGTTCCACCGAGTGCGAGAGCGGCTTCGAAAATTTCTTCGACTGCACGTTCTACACGTTTCATCTCTTCTTTATCACGTTTATCGGCGATAATGTTTGGATGCAAGTTACCATCACCGGCATGACCGAAAATGACAAGATGTACGTCGTACTTTTCTCGAATTTCTTTTAAACGTCGGAACATCGCAGGAATTTGGCTACGTGGTACTGTAGCATCTTCTGAAATTTTCGTCGGTTTAAATTTGACAATCGCCGGAGAAACAAGCTTACGTGCTTGCCATAGTTCGCGAGCTTCTTGTTCGTTTTGAGCGACAGTTACAGACCGCGCCATAACAGATTCACACGCTCGTTGGACGACAACCATTTCTTCTTCTAAGGCATTTGGATGACCGTCAAGCTCCACGAGTAAAATAGCAGCGGCATCTACTGGTAATCCGAGCGGTTTGTAATCTTCTACAGCTTGGATACAAAACTGATCCATAATTTCCATTTTAGACGGCAAGACACCGGATGTTAAAACAGTAGAAATAGCACGACCTGCATCTTCAATATCATCGAAAACAATCAGTGCTGTTTTAGTAGCTAGTGGTTTTGGAACGAGACGTAAAGTCGCTTCTGTAATAATAGCTAATGTCCCTTCCGAACCGACGATAAGTGATGTTAAATCATAACCGGTTACATTTTTCACCGTTTTTCCTCCTGTTCGGAGAACGCGACCATCCGCGGTGACGACTTCCAATCCGAGTACGAAATGTTTCGTGACACCATATTTTAACCCTTTTGGTCCACCAGCATTTTCAGCTAAATTCCCACCGATTGTTGCGACGTGCGAACTGCTCGGGTCTGGCGGATACATGAGTCCATAACGTTCGGCCGCTTCATTAATAGAAGCAGTGATGACCCCAGGAGATACGACGACTGTCAAATCATCTGGTGAGATGTCTAATGTCGTATTCCATAAAGAAAAATCTAAAACGATTCCACCTTCAACCGGTAAAGGTCCTCCACTTAAGCTCGTCCCTCTTCCACGAGGAACGAGTGGCATTTGATATTCGTTAGCTACTTGTACGATATGGACGACTTCATCGGTATGCATCGGCTGACAGACGATTTGTGGTAAATAAGAACCGAACGAAGCATCATAGCTGAAGCTCGCTAAATCTGCGGTTGTCGTTAAAATACGATTCGCCTCTATTCCTCGTGCTAGTTGCGCAACGATCGCTTGAATATCGATTTGTCGTTTAGTCATGACAACTGTCCTCCTTAACGTTCTTCTAATAATTCTTGTACACGTAAATCTCCAATTTTTAATCGCGCTTGGCTTAAATGAGCATACATTGCTTCATACGCTTTTTGTGGTTGTTGTTGAACGATCGCTTCAAAAATTGCTTCGTGTTCTTCATAGACCGCTTGTCGTTTCCGTTTCATTCCGATATTCCATCCGAGTGAATAATGTAAAGCTTGTTCATACAACGTACGCGCATGTGTTAACGTCTCGATTAAAAAATCGTTATGTGTAGCGTGAGCAATCGCCATATGAAAAGCCATATCGGCATCTGAACCGATAGCCTGTTCATCGTGCATCGTCTCTTTGAAATGTTGTAAAGCTCGTTCGATACGTTTTAATTCGGCAGTCGTTCTTCGTAAAGCTGCGAGCCGAGCAACTTCTACTTCAATAATCATTCGATATTCTAGCAAATCAAAAATTTCTTCTTTCGTCGATACTTCTAGCGATGTCTGTTCGAACTGGTGAACGAGAGGTGTTTCTTTAATATAATTACCCCCACCTTGTACCGACTCGACAATTCCGCTTGCTGTTAACATACTCATCGCTTCTCGTATTGGAGAACGACTCACTCCGAATTGTTTCGCAAGCGCATGTTCTGACGGTAATTTATCACCCGGCATGTAAATTCCTTCGCTAATGAGTCGTTTCAAAGCATCGCAAATTTGATCAGATGCTCGTACTTTTGAAGTTTGTGTCATAGTGTAGTCCTTTCTTTTTCACATTAAGCCATTTGTACAGAGCGTGCGCGGAATAAATGCATCCCTATAAAGATGACGAGTAATGAAATACCGACAATATCTGTCATGAAGCCACCACTAATGAGTAAGATGGCACTGGCGAATAAACCGACACGTTCGAATAAGTTCAATTTCACGGAGAAGAAATTGTTAATCGATACAGCTAAAGCGAAAATCCCAATAAGCGCTGTGACGAATGCAAGACCGACTGCTGCCCATAAAGGAAGTGAGACAGAAGGATCTGGTTGCATTAATAACACAGGATTGTACACGATCATAAACGGTACGATAAACCCTGGTAAAGCAAGTCGCATCGCTGTCCATGACGTTTTCATTGGATCAGAACCTGCAATTCCTGCTGCTGTATATGCTGCTAGTGCAACAGGTGGTGTAACGTTACTTAATGCTCCGAACCATAAAACGAAGAAGTGAGCCGCTAATGGATTGACGCCTGCTTTTACTAAAGCAGGTGCAGCAGTTACTGCAACGATAATGTAAAGAGCAGTAGACGGTAAACCTAAACTTAAAATAATAGAAGTAATCATCACTAAAATTAAAATAAGTGGTAATGAACCGTTCGCTAATTCGATAATGTTGTAAGCGAATGTTGAACCGAGTCCTGTCATCGTGACGACTGCAATGATAATTCCAATCGCAGCAGTTGCAATACCGACTTGAACCGTTCCTTTTGCCCCGTCTACGAGTGCATCAAATGCTTTACGCGGTGTAACACGTGTCGACGGGTCGCTCGTTAACCATGAAGCGACGATAACTGAAACAATACCTGCGAATCCAGCAAATAAAGGTGTCTTTCCGATTAACAACGTTCCGATGACGACGAGAATAGGTAAAGCGAGAACTCCGCGCGCTTTAATGACATCTTTAACAATCGGAATAGAATCTTTGCTTAATCCTTTTAATCCTTGACGTTTTGCTTCAATATCGATCGCGATAATAAGCGATACGTAATATAAAATACTCGGAATTAGTGCAGCGATAATAATTGTCGTATACGAAATACCGAGGAAACCGGCCATAATGAATGCCGCAGCACCCATAATAGGTGGCATAATCATTCCACCGGTTGACGCGGTTGCTTCTACTGCACCTGCAAAACGTGGCTCCAGTCCGATTTTTTTCATCAAGGGAATCGTAAATGAACCTGTCGTTGCAACGTTTGCGACGGCACTACCGCTCAATGACCCCGTCAACGCACTTGAAATGACGGCTACTTGAGCAGGACCACCTCGTCGTTGTCCAGCAATAGCTAATGCTAATTCGTTGAAAAATTGACTCGCTCCACTAACGGTTAAGAAGGAACCAAATAAAATAAAGAGTACGATATAAGTAGAGGCAATAGAAAGCGTCATGCCAAAAATACCTTCTGTCGTCATATAAAGACGATACAACAAACGTTCTAAACTAAATCCAGCATGTGCAAACATACCGGGAAACTGTGGTCCATAAATAGCGTAAAAAATCGCAATACCACTTAAAATAGGAATAAACCAGCCAATTGAACGACGTGCCGCTTCTAATAAGACGATAATCGTTAAAATCGCAAAAACATTATCCATCGGAACGACTTGTGATTGACGGTCAATATGAATCGCGGTGTAATTAAGGACGATATATCCGATACCGACAATACTTCCGAAAATAAAGAGGTAATCAACAATTGACAACGCTTTTTTCGTCGTCTTCTTTGACAATGGGAACATCATAAAAGCTAAAATTAAAATAAAACCTAAGAAAATAGCATTTCGATAAATTTCTTGAATATTCGAAAAACCATTCGTGTAAATTGCGAATAAAGAAAGTAAAGCCGCAATACCTGTCATAAGCGCCATTTGCCATGCTTTTAGTTCACGACCACCGCCTCCTCCTTCGCCATCTTCGACTTGTGCTAAGTTTTCGATTTCAAGTTTCGATACATCTTTCGTCATCTAAATCCCCCTTCTTTCTTCCATCCCTTTTCATTTGAATAAAAAGAAGATGGGACTAAGACCATCTCCTTTTTTTGATTATTTTACTTCCGGTGGAACTAACTCGTCCGGAATTTCAAGACCGACTTCTTTGAAATATTTATACGCACCTGCATGAAGTGGTGCTGGTAAACCGTCTAAAGCAGTTTCTAATGTCATTTCTTTTGCTGATTCGTGTACGTCATACATGAAGTCTAAGTTTTCGAATAACGTTTTCGTTAACGTATAAACTGTGTCTTCATCGAGATCAATCGATGCGACGAGTAAGTTCGGTTGTGCAATCGTTTCGATTTTTTCAGTTTGTTTTGGATAAGTGTTCGGTTCAATCGTATAGCGGTACCACGCATTGTGTACAGCATTGATTGCTTCGAGTTGCTCATCTGTTACATTTAACACAGAAGCAGGTACACCACTAGCATACATATCAGTTACAGCAGCAACAGGAGCACCTGCAGGTAAAGAACCACCATCTAAACGACCGTCACGAATCGCAGAAATCGTATCGTCATAACCGAGATGTTCAGGTTTAATATCTTTTTTCGTTAAACCTAATCCTTCCATCATGACGATTGTCGATTGTTCTGTCCCACTCGCTTGTGGTCCGACTGAGAACGAGTGCCCTTTAATATCTTCGATCGTTCCCGTTTTAATTTTGTTGTTCATTAAAACAAAATGTTCAACGTTTGACCAAATCATTGAAATTGAACGTAAATCTTTATAGGCATTTCCTTCGAAGCTTCCTGTACCTTCATACGCCTGAGCGCCAACTAATCCTTGAATAATCGATAAGTGAGCTTCGTTTTTCTTCATTAAATCAATATTCTCAAGTGATCCAGCAGAAGATTGCCCACTCGCTTGAATCCCTTCCCCTTTTAATTCTTGTGTCCATAAGTTACCGAGTCCAACCCCAATTGGATAATACGTACCCCCAGTAGAAGCGGTCGCAATCGTTAAAAATTGCTTTTTTCCACCGCTTTCTTTGGTACCGCTTTCATTTGAGCAAGCAAAGAGTCCGACAGCGAGCACTAAAGCTGAAAGCGTTAACAAAATCTTTTTCATCAAAATCCACCCCTTTGAAATATTGCTCACACCGTTCGATGTGATTTCTAAAACACACTATAGCAATTAAAAACTTGTATGACAACTATTTTTTGAAATAAAATGTATGCGTTTTCATAACTGTACTAATACAAAGCGCGCTGTATTCGTCTTTGTACTACTTTTTGAAAAATAAAAAGAAAAAAGAAAATGACGAACAAATGAGTTGGAAACCGTCAAGACAAAACGTACGATAGAGAAAAAAGGGGAAAGATGATGACGATAGAAGAGTTATATCCCGATGAAGTAAAAGAGTTATTAGAAGATGGTGCTCCTGTAACGATTATCGACGTACGTGAAAAAGAAGAGCTTGAAACAGGAACGATTCCGGGAGCGCTTCATATTCCGATTGGTGAAATTCCATTTCATCTCGATGCACTCCCGATGAATGCTCTTTATATTATTATTTGTCGTGCGGGAAATCGCAGTGGACGCGTAACGGCTTATTTGACGAGTAGAGGATTTCGGGCAATCAATATGGCAAGTGGAATGTTGGAGTGGCACGGGGAAAAAGAATTTCGTTAAGCGTGAACAAATTGTGAACGAAAGGAAGCACAGAACGTTCAACTGAAGGAAGATTGTGCTATACTATTTGAGAAATGAAAATGTTAAGGGAGTTGTCAAATTGTGATAAACGAACAACAAGTGCGAGACTTAGTCGGCGCATTAGAAGATCCTCTTTTACATAAAACGCTAGGCGAGGTAGGAGCTATTCGAAACGTAACGATTGAAGACAACATCGTCCGTATTCAAATCGCCTCTCCTGTCACAGGAAAGCCGGAACAACTGGAGTTTCAGCAGCTCGTCGTCGACACGATTAAAACAGGTGGCGCAGATGCTGTATTGATCGAGTTTGAACCGACAGAAGGCGTCGAAGAAAAAGAAACTTCATCTAATAGCATTACAGAAGAACGTGTACGTGAAGTAGTAGAAAATTTACAAGATCCATTCCTTAAAAAGCCATTGAAAGAAACGAACGGTTTATTAAGTGTTTCAATTAAACCTGAAAAAAATCATGTCAGTGTGAAAGTCGCAATCGTTGCGACAGGGACACCAGAACAGATGGACCTTCAAATGCAAATTGTCGACGATTTAAAAGCAGCAGGCGCTCGCACAGTCGGTATTCGATTTGAAGAATTATCAGAAGAAACGTTAGATCGCTTCCGTGAAGAAACAGCAGGTCATGAAGCAGACTTAGATCTTTTATCACCACTGCGCGATATCGATTTTATTTCAATCGCATCAGGAAAAGGTGGCGTTGGAAAATCGACAGTGTCGGTAAACTTAGCAGTCGCACTAGCGCGCCAAGGTAAAAAAGTCGGTCTCGTCGATGCAGACATTTACGGCTTTAGTGTACCGGATATGATGGGTGTCGAAGATATGCCAGAAATTAGCCCAGAACAACATATTATTCCGGTCGAGCGTAAAGGAGTGAAAGTCATTTCGATGGGCTTTTTCGTTGAAGAAAATGCACCTGTCATTTGGCGTGGACCATTACTTGGAAAAGTATTAAATCAATTTTTCAGTGGAGTAGAATGGGGCGAACTCGACTATTTATTACTCGACTTGCCACCGGGAACAGGTGATGTTGCATTAGATGTTCACCAAATGCTCCCAGCATCAAAAGAAATTATCGTGACGACACCTCACCCGACAGCAGCATTCGTTGCCGCACGTGCAGGATCGATGGCGTTACAAACAGATCACGAAATTCTCGGCGTCATCGAAAATATGGCGTGGTTCGAATCGAAAGAAACAGGAAATAAAGAATACGTCTTCGGGCAAGGTGGCGGAGTGAAACTTGCAGAAGAGTTACGTACCGATTTACTCGGTCAAATTCCACTCGGACAACCAGATTGGAACGATGAAGACTTCGCACCATCGGTTTACGAACCGTCTCATCCTATCGGGGCGATTTATGACGATATTGCAAAACAAGTTATCCGCAAAACAGGTCGCGAATAATCAATTGCAATTAAGAATACTTAGTATCCATTCGAGGTATATACTTCGTAAAATGGATACTAAGTTTTTTTATACAGGACAAAAATAGAAAGAGTCAGCCATTAGTGAAATGTAGCTCTTTTTCGTTGGTCAGGCGGATTCGGATAGTTTTTTTCGTCGTAAAAGATAAAAAAACAAAAAAAGACTTGACAAAAAAGAATAAAATCGGCATACTAGTTCATGTAATTCGGTCATAAGCACGTCAACGAACGAATCAAAACATTTTTAAAAAAAGTGTTGCATTTTCAAAATAGCGTGTTATAATGATAGATGTCTTCAGAAATAGCTGAAGAAATAATATGAATCCGCAGTAGCTCAGTGGTAGAGCCCTCGGCTGTTAACCGAGTAGTCGTAAGTTCGAATCTTACCTGCGGAGCCATTTTTATGTAAAGCGGGTCACTCACGTATTGAATGCTTCCATAGCTCAGTAGGTAGAGTACATCCATGGTAAGGATGAGGCCGCCGGTTCGATCCCGGCTGGAAGCTTAAAAGCTTCGAAGAAATGTAAAAAAAGCCTTGCATTACCAAAAAAGATATGTTAGTATAATAATTGTGCTTAAAAGAGACATTTCAAATATGGCCCCTTGGTCAAGCGGTTAAGACACCACCCTTTCACGGTGGTAACACGGGTTCGAGTCCCGTAGGGGTCACCATTTTTATGCAAGTTCGTCTCGGTAGGGTAGCGAAGAGGCTAAACGCGGCGGACTGTAAATCCGCTCCCTTACGGGTTCAGGGGTTCGAATCCCTTCCCTACCACCATTATTTTTATATATTATCGTTGGGGTATAGCCAAGCGGTAAGGCAACGGACTTTGACTCCGTCATCTCGTTGGTTCGAATCCAGCTACCCCAGTCATACAAACGTCTATCGATTATTCGGTAGACGTTTTTTTATGCGCACAATTCCGTACGGATTTGCGGACGCCAGCTCAAATTGCGAGCTCTTTCAATGCCCCAAGCAAGTTCCCGGGAAAAACTTGCTTGGGAAGTTGAAGAGCGAGCCTCACGTCTTGCATGCAAATCCGAAGGAATTGTGTGAAAATCCCAACATATATTATAGAACCTCTTTACAGACGAACCGAACCCTCTTTCTATTCAATGAACGAGCCGTTGCTTAACCTTCAGCAGTCAAATGCTAAAGTAATCGGTAAATCGTAAACTTCGGATTTTGCGTAGAAACCTATCGATTGCATGAAAATCCCTCCTTTCTTTTCGGTTCGAAATGCCCCTTCACTGTGACATGATAAAGCGATAAAAAAGATACGAAAATGGAGTAAAAAACGGCTGTAAGTCATGTATAATGAAGGTAAGGTTAAGTTTTTGGGGCAGTAATGAGTAGCAAGTTGATAAAACCGTAGGGGGCAGGTCTTCAATGCAAAATAAAGTAAGTCTAATGCGTGACATTATGAAGCGTCAAGTAGGAGAAAATGTAGATGCCGTCTTACATGATATTGCTTATGCTGTCGACCGATCTGCAATTGTGGCAGTGACAGATGGGTTAGGCAAAATCATATATGTCAATGAGCTTTTTTCTAAAATATCGAAATACGATGAAAGTGAATTAATCGGGCAAGATCATAGTATTGTAAATTCAGGCTATCACCCGCGTGAATTTTTCCGAGATATGTGGGTAACGATTCGACGGGGCGACATGTGGACAGGGCAAGTCCGCAATCGCGCGAAAGATGGTAGTTACTATTGGGTCGATACGGTCATCGTACCTTTTTTAAATGCGGATGGAAAACCGTATCAATTTATCTCGATTCGTTGGGACATTACAGAAAAGAAAGAAATGGAACAAAAAGTACGTGAAAGTGCAGAGATGTATCGTATTATTACAGAAAATGCATCTGATTTTATTGCGGTCATCGATTTAAATGCGCATTTTAAATATTTATCACCTGCTTATGAGAAAAAATTAGGCTATCCGACAGCACGTCTTGAAAACCAGTCGTTTTGGGATATTTTACATCCAGACGATAAAGAACGAGTGAAACGAGACGTACGAAAAAATTTAACATATGAACGCGACCAATTCCGAGTGGAGTTCCGTGTCGTTTCGTATGAAAGAGACAATTATTATATGCAAGCGACAATGAATATCATTCAAGACGAAGGTATGCATAAAGGAGATCTCGTCGTCGTTATGCAAGATATTACACATAAGAAAAAGACAGAAAAGAGAATGCAAAGTTTAGCTTTAAACGATCAGTTAACGATGCTCCTGAATCGAACAGCGTATCGTCGTCAATTGTTCGAAGATATTAAAGTAGCAAAAGAAGAAGAAACGAAATTAGCGGTCGTCTATATGAATATTGATCGTTTCCGTTATATTAACGATTCACTCGGACATGCTGCAGGTGATGAACTATTAAAAGTCGTAGCGAGTCGATTAAAAAGTGTCATTCCAAGTGGTGCAATCGGACGTATTGCAGGTGATGAATTTGCCTTTACGCTCCACAATATTATGAACGAAACCGATGCAATTGAATTGAGTGAAGAAGTACGTTATTTGTTACAAGAACCGATTTATTTAAATGAAGAAGCGTATGAAGTGACATTAAGTAGTGGAATTTCAGTTTATCCAGATCACGCATTAAAAGCATCCGACCTCGTTTCAAGAGCAGAAAAAGCATTACATATCGCCAAAACGAATGGCGGTAACCGTTATGAATTGTATCAGCCTGGAACGGTGACGAAAACGTTAGAACGCATATTACTTGAAAACGAGTTACGTCGAAGCGTTGAAGCACAATATTTCGAGTTAGAATATCAACCGAAAATTGATTTACACACGAAGCATTATATCGGATTTGAAGCACTCGTTCGTTGGGTCCACCCCGATCTTGGACGGATTCCACCCGATAAGTTTATTCCGTTAGCAGAGGAAACAAAAATTATTATTCCTCTTGGCGAATGGATTTTAAATGAAGCGTGTCGTCAATTAAGACAATGGATTGATGAAGGTTATCCTCCATTACAAATGGCGGTCAATATGTCTTCTATTCAATTAGAAGATCCGAATGTCGATCTCGTCGTACAAGCTGCTTTACAACGATACAACATTCAGCCACAATGGCTTGAAATCGAATTGACAGAAAGTGCTTTTGCCGACCGTAAAGAATTAAGCGAAACGATTGAACGAATTCGTGCACTCGGTGTTTCTGTTGCGATTGATGATTTCGGAACAGGGTATAGTACATTCAGTTATATTAAGGAATTACCGATCGATACGATCAAAATCGACCGGGCTTTCGTGCAAGAAATTGATAACAATAAAGAGAACCAAGCGATCGTCAGTGCGATTGTGACACTCGCCGCTACTGCACAACTACAAGTCGTTGCAGAAGGAATCGAGTCGGAACACGAAGGGGAAGTGTTACGTGAACTCGGTTGTGAAATCGGACAAGGCTATTTTTATAGTCGTCCGATAGCGCCAGAAGAATGTGTCATATTAATGGATGAACATCACCAAAAAGAATGAAGAGGAAGAGGAGAGATTGTATGAAACCGTTAAACATTTCAATTATAGGGGTGCCGTTAGATTACGGACAAAATCGTCGTGGGGTAGACATGGGACCGAGTGCAATTCGATATGCAGGCATCGTTAAACGATTAGAAGCGTTAGGACACGATGTAATCGATGAAGGCAATATTGACGTACCGGCGGCTTTTCACGATTTAGAGCAAAATGAACAACTCAAAAACTTAGAAGAAGTCGTACGTGCGAATGAACAACTCGCCCAAGTCGTGAGTCGAGTAAAACGAGAAGGTCGATTTCCACTCATACTCGGTGGTGACCATAGTATTGCGCTCGGGTCTATTGCAGGTTTAACGAGTACTGTTCCCAATTTAGGTGTCATTTGGTTTGATGCACATGCAGACGTGAATACTGAAAAAACGTCACCGTCTGGAAATATTCACGGCATGTCGCTCGCTGCAAGTATCGGTCGAGGTAATGAACGACTCGTCAACTTGTATCAAGAAGGACAAAAAGTAAATCCTGAAAATGTCGTCTTTATCGGGTTACGAGAGTCAGACCCGGAAGAAAAACAACTCATTCGCGACCTCGGTATTCAAGCGTATACGATGCATGAAATCGATCGTTACGGAATGGCAGAAGTCATTGAACGAGCGATAGCATATTTTAAAGAGCGCAACGTCGAACATGTTCACTTATCGCTTGATATTGATGTTATCGATCCTTTATTTGCACCTGGTGTCGGTACGTATTCACCCGGTGGTATTAGTTACCGAGAAGCACATTTAGCGATGGAATTACTTCAACAAGCTGATTGTATTACGTCGACTGAAATTGTAGAAGTGAATCCAATATTAGATGAAAAAAATAAAACAGCAGACGTAGCTGTCGCTTTAATGGGTTCTCTTTTAGGCGAAACCTTAAGCTAATAAAAAATAAGTTCGATAAAGCCAATGCGCCGTTTTTTTCGAGCGGACGTTGGCTTTTTTCGAAGGCGAATATATGAGATGAGTAGAGTAAGAAAAAGAAGAGGAACTCGTATGACAGAGTGAGGATAAGAGGAATGAAGGTTATTTTGAAACTTATTGAAGCACGAACCGTATAAAGAATAACCGTATCGAGCGGAGGAAAAAAAGATGGATGAAAACCTGAATCAAGAAATTAATGCTGTGTTGCGTGGTGATGTCGAGGCATTCGAAACGATCGTTCAACAGTTTGAAGAACGTGTCTATTTCGTTTGCTATCGGATTTTACACAACGCACAAGAAGCAGAAGATGCAACACAAGAAGCTTTTTTACGCGCTTATACGAACTTAGATCGTTTTGATCAGTCTCGGAAATTTTCGACATGGATTTTTCGGATTGCGACGAATTTATGTATCGACCGGCTACGGAAGAAAAAACCAGATTATTCCCTCGATGCGACAGTTCCGGGTACGGACGGTCTAACGATGTATACGACAATTGAATCTGAACATATTCAACCCGATGATCAAGTCGTCGCAGAAGAAACGGAAAACCGTGTACTTCATGCGATCGATAAGCTTCCAGAAACATATCGCCTCGCGGTCATATTACGATATGTAGAAGACCGTTCATTGAAAGAAATTAGTGAAATATTACAATTACCTTTAAATACGGTTAAGTCGCGTGTCTATAGAGGAAGAGAGTTATTACGTCAACAGTTAGTAGAACTCGGATAAGGAGAGAATGTCGATGAAACAATGTGTCCATGAACATTCGTTTGCGCTGCATGATTATGTAGACGGCGAATTAGAACAATCAGAATATGAGGCATGGCATCGTCATTTGACTTCATGTGAAACATGTCGTTCAAAAGTAGAGCAATTACGTTACGTCACGACACAATTAAAAGTAACGCAACGCCCTCCCGTGCCACCTCAAATGCGGGAACAAATTATGAAACGTGTACGTCAAGAATCATATACTGTTCAACGTCTCGTACCCGTCCAATCGAAACATCGCCTATCACGTCGTCGGTTGCGCCGATTATCGGTGCTCGCTGCCGCAGGTCTTGCATTTTTAACCGTTAGTACAGCGATGATTTCAAGTTACCAAGAAGCTGAACGGCTCGCTGTTCGAAAACCGAACAACCAAAGCCGTCGCAATTCTCCTCAACAAGGAAAAATTGCAGAAAAAGGAGATTCTTTAAAAATTGATATTATCATTCCGGACGATAAAGTGTAAGAGAGGTACGAACGCTGTAACAGAAATATGTTATACTAAAACTATTGAAATTCGGAATGAAAGTAGGGATACGTATGCCAGGTTGGGAATCTTTAATCAATATAGGAGCAGGAGAACTTCTGCGTAACATCGTCGACATCCTACTCGTCTGGTTCGTGCTCTACAAGCTCATCACGATTATTAAAGGGACGAAAGCAGTACAGTTATTAAAAGGGATCTTCGTCATCATTATCGTTCAATTTTTAACAGATGTATTCGGATTGAATACACTCGGTTGGATGATGGAACAAGTATTGACGTTCGGATTTTTAGCTGTCATTATTATATTCCAACCTGAATTACGTCGTGCGTTAGAGCAATTAGGGCGTGGTCGTCTATTTGCCAGAAGTGGAACGCAAGAAGAAGAAGAACGAAAACGTCTCGTACAAGCGATGCGTAAATCCGTCAGTTACATGGCGAAACGTCGTATCGGTGCACTTATTTCCATCGAAAAAGAAACAGGATTAAGTGAATATATCGAAACCGGTACACCGTTAGATGCGACGATTACGTCGGAGTTGTTAATTAATATTTTCATTCCGAACACACCATTACACGACGGCGCAGTTATCGTTCAAAAAAATCGAATCGCCGCAGCAGGTTGTTATTTACCGCTTTCGGAAAGTCCGTTTATCGCTAAAGATTTAGGAACGCGTCATCGTGCTGCACTCGGATTAAGCGAAGATACCGATGCGTTAACGATCGTCGTTTCAGAAGAAACCGGTGCAATTAGTTTAACGTACGGTGGCGATATTTTCCGCAACTTGACGTTAGATGAATTTGAAGAGCGATTAATTGAACTATGGTTCGGCTCGATTACACTTACAGGTGATACAACATTTTGGAAATGGGGGGCAAAAAAACGATGGATAAATTCGTAGATAGCCCTTGGTTTTTACGGGTAACAGCGCTCGTTCTCGCACTCATTTTATTTTTCTCTGTTCGTGCAGAAGACGATGCAACAGACCGTCCGTCCGTTGGAAATGCTTCAGACATTATTCCGAATGTACCCGTTGAAGTGTATTATGATACTGACAATTTATACGTAACCGGTGTACCCGAAACGGTCGACATTTCGATTGAAGGACCTGCTAATATCGTCCAGTCAACGAAATTAAAGCACGACTTTACAGTTTCTGTCGATTTAACGCGATTACCGTTAGGAGAACACGAAGTTGCACTTCAACATGAAAACTTATCAGAAAAATTAAAAGTAAAAATAAAACCGAGCAAAGTGAAAGTTCAAATTGAAGAAAAAATTACACGTGACTTTACGGTAGAGACAGAATTCAATGAACAGATGTTAGCACCTCATTATGTCGTCAAATCATTGACTGCTTCACCGAAGACGGTCCAAATTACAGGTCCGCGAAGTGTGATCGAATCCGTACATAAAGTAGCGGCTGCTGTCCGACCGGTAAAAGAAGTGAATGCTTCTTATGAAGAAGTCGTTGCCGTACGTGTGCTAGACCGAAAGTTAAATAAATTAGAATTGCAATCACATCCGAGTGAAGTACGGGTATCGGTTGAAATTGAACAACTGAGCAAAGAAGTACCGTTTCGTTTGAATGAAACCGGTGAAGTAAAAGAAGGAATTACAATTGATTCTGTCGTACCGTTAACGAAAACTGTACGAATATACGGTGCTCAAGAAGTATTGAATAGTATCGAGTCAATTGTTGCAGATTTTGACCGTTCACTCGTAACCGGTTCCGGTGTTTATGAAGTAGCCATTCCGAAACCGAAAAACATTACGTCGATGAACGTTGAAAAAGCGAAAGTTCAAATTCGCGCAGCTGGAGATCCGTTAGAAGAAGAACCGAAACAAGAAGAAGAAAATAGCCAACAAGATGGCAACACTGAAGAAAAGCCGATAGAAGTGGAAGAAAATGAAAATGAAAATGATACGGACATTTCTTCAAAACCGTCAGAGCCTGAAAAGCCGAAGCCTGAAGAGACGATTGAAACGAGAAATTTTCCTTCGATTCCGATTACCGTTTTAAACGTTCCGTCTCATTTTAAAGCGACGTCTTTACAACCTCATCTCATTACTGTAACTGCAACGGGTGAAAGGGGCATGCTTGATCGGCTACGTTCAACAGATTTCACAGCGACCGTAAATGTAGGCGCTATTCAATCACCTGGACGTTATCCTTTTGCTTTACACGTAGAAGGTCCAGCGAATGTGAAATGGAAAGCATCGAACACAGAAGTACTCATTCAATTAGATGAAACGCAATAAGAGCGATTGAAAAGGAGAAGAAAGACATGACGAAATATTTCGGAACCGATGGCGTTCGTGGTATTGCCAATAAAGAGTTGACGCCAGAATTAGCATTTCAATTAGGACGAGTAGGAGGGTACGTCTTAACGAAAGACGCAAAAGAACAACCTCAAGTACTCGTCGGACGGGATACACGAATTTCAGGGCAAATGTTAGAAAGTGCCCTCGTAGCAGGTTTAATGTCAATCGGTGTAGAAGTAATGACATTAGGTGTAATTAGTACACCAGGTGTTGCGTATTTAACACGTGCTATGAATGCACAAGCCGGTGTGATGATTTCAGCATCGCACAACCCAGTAGCGGACAACGGCATTAAGTTTTTCGGTGCAGACGGTTTTAAATTAACAGACGCACAAGAAGAAGAAATCGAGGCATTATTACATGCAGAAGAAGATGAACTACGTCGTCCTATTGGTGGAGAAGTTGGTACAATTACCGAATACTTTGAAGGTGGACATAAATATATCCATTACTTAAAACAAACGGTCGACACTTCTTTCGAAGGAATGCACGTAGCAATTGACTGTGCACATGGTGCGACAAGTTCATTAGCAACTCATTTATTTGCAGACTTAGAAGCGGATCTCTCTTCAATGGGGGATACACCAGATGGATGTAATATTAATGAAGGGGTCGGCTCTACCCACCCAGAAGCATTAGCAGCATTCGTCGTTGAAAAAGAAGCACAAATCGGATTAGCATTTGACGGAGATGGAGACCGTGTCATCGCAGTTGATGAAAACGGTAAAATCGTTAACGGCGACCAAATTATGTTTATCGTCGGAAAATATTTAAATGAAAAAGGCCGTCTGTCAAAAAATACAGTCGTATCTACTGTTATGAGTAACATCGGTTTCTATAAAGGATTAGAAAAACAAGAAATCGAAAGTGTACAAACCGCTGTAGGTGATCGATACGTCGTCGAAGCGATGCGTGAGGGAGATTACAACTTCGGTGGTGAACAGTCAGGTCATATCGTCTTCCTCGACTACAACACGACAGGAGACGGTTTATTAACGGCTGTCCAACTCGTTCAAATTATGAAAGAGACAGGAAAGCCGTTATCGGAACTTGCAGGCGAGATGACGTTATTCCCACAACGCCTCGTCAATGTGCGTGTATCGGATAAACATCACGTAACGGATAACGAAAATGTAGCAGCGGTTATCCAAGAAGTAGAAGAAGAGCTCGGCAAAAATGGCCGTGTCCTCGTTCGTCCTTCCGGAACAGAGCCGCTCGTACGCGTAATGGTAGAAGCGCCGAGCGACGAAGAATGTGAACGTCAAGTCGAACGAATTGCTAACGTCGTTCGAGACGAAATGGGTCTTGCATAACTTAAAAAGAATTGACAAAAAGCTTATGTACGGTTGCTGTTCATATAGTTATTTTGGTAGCTATAAAATATCTAGAAACTTTTAAAAATAGTAGTCATACAAAATAAATCTCCAGATGCAGAAGAAAATCAATTCAATATTTAAATGAATACGAAGTATGATAGTGTAATTTCTTATTCTAATTGAAAAAACGTTCTCAAGTTTTGAGAACGTTTTTTCGTTATCTTTTAAAAAAGGTTCTTTTTCAAGTGTTGGGGTGACGAATTCGTCACCCTAAATGAGAACCTATATTTTTATACTTATGACTCAATAAAATCTTTGCTCGGAAGTGATCAAAAGAACGAAAGTGATAGCTGCTCTTTTGCTTCCCTCGTTTTGTTGTTTAATCCTTCTATAAAACCGTTTGTATAGCCATAGACAAAGCTATTTAAAATCTCTGTTTGCTTTGCTTTAAATGTTATCACTGTACGCTTCATTGGTTCACAATTAGATGCTAATACTTCTTCATACCAATCAATCAGACCTTTTTTCACTTCTGAAATATCTTCTGACTCCTTCGATCGATCAAACCACTGAACAAAAGACTCTTTCAACTGATAGGCTTCTGTTAACTCTTCAGAATAGGATAAGTAGCGCATCAATTCTTTTCGTTTCAAAGGAGACAAATTTCTTTTATACAAAACAGTACGTGAACGTTTGATACTTTTT
>JASLJC010000031.1 GCA_030152585.1 Savagea sp.
AACGAGCGCTTCCATTCCTAAAAAGTACGTATACATCGGTAAAAAGACGTAATAATTTAACACACTCATACCGAAAGCCATTATAACAGTTCCTGTAATTAATCCAGCAAACAATCCTTTTTTCGTTTTTGCATAATTGAAAATATAATAAACAGGTAAAATAAATAGTAATCCAGTCGTAAAGTTTGCAATTTCTCCTACAGGCACACCGGTCGGACTACCAGATAACATCCAGTACAATAAGTTTTTAAAAAATTCTACACTAATCCCTGCAACGGGTCCCATCGTCATCACCGCAATTAAAGCCGGAATTTCCCCAAAATCAATTTTTAAAAAGGGTGGTAAAACAGGAAGCGGAAAATTTAATTTCATTAAAATGGTTGCAATACTACTTAATACGGCAATTAATACTAAACGACGTAATTTTTTACTATTCAATTGTTAACTCTCCTCTTTTAGAGATTCTCTTCAAAAAAGGGAAAGTGTTCGCTATGAAAAAACCCTTTTAGCTCGGCGCTAAAAGGGATTGAAGGTATGCTTAAAAAAGCATTGTTAATGACTTAACAAAGCGAACCTCCACCTTCTCCCATCCAGACTATACTGTCGGCTATGGATTCTCACCATGATCAGCTTACGCTCGCGGGCTCACATACAACAGATGTATACCGCCGGTCGGGAATTACACCCTGCCCCGAAGATGAATCTATATTTTTTTGTATAGCTCAATTATAGTCGATTTCCTTCATTTTGTAAACATCTCTAACTTTCATCAGTAGATGTAGGTTGTTCTTTCGGTTCATCGTACATCGTCGCAAAAATTGGATTAGCGCTTACCGGCTTCGGTAACGGACGATTGAAATCAAACTTTTTCCAACCTCGTTTATCAATTCCTTCTAATTTTAATGAATAACCGAAACTTGCTGCCGTTAAGTTCATTCCTTCTAACAATCGATACACTTCTTCTTCTTCGTAATCTCGAATGACAAATGGTTCCTCAAACGTAATCGTAATGAGTTGATCGCTTTTTTCCATCGTATATGTTACATCTTTTGGAACGATTGACAAATAAAAATCATTTTCAGCACTCTTTAATGCTTCGAACGCTTCCTCTACGGTGACATACGTTTGACCGAAACTAGGTGCTAAGTAATAACGAGACCCATATGGATATGCGTAATATGCATATCCATTCATGCCACTATAAAGTGATACCGGATCATTAATTTCACCAATGCCATTAAATGTCACAGGTTCATTTTTTTCATTTAACAAACGCACTTCTCGGAATCCGTAAAACGTCTGTTGCAACGTGTCGTTAAAAATTTCAATTGTTGCTGAACTTTGATCATATTGATGATCAGCTGCTAATGTCATATAAATTGCAGCTTCTTTCGTTCGAAACGACGCATGGAATGGATGATACTCTGTAAACCCGAGTGCTTCTTCATCGATTAACGCAGCGTATTGCTCATACAGTGCTACTGTTGAAGGTGTCGGTGTTTTTAAATCATCGATTACACGTGATTTTGGTAATAATATCGAAACAGGAACACTGAGCGCATCTTCACTCACAAGACCGAGTGTAAACGGTACATTTTGCTTTAAATCTGCTTCGTATAAAGCATAACGCCCAATCAATGCTCGCTCATTAAATGGTTGTTCTTCTTTCTCTTTTTCTTCTTCTTTCGGTATTTCTTCTACGACTTCTTCTGGCTGCTTCTGTTCTTCTTGCACCTTATCGTCTTCTTTCGATTCTTGCCATTTATCATATAACAAAGGCAATACGATAATGAGTGCAATCATAATTAAAAAAGTAAACCAGCGAGGTCCTTTAGCTTTCACTTCTTTTTTCACTGTATTCGTCACTCTCGGATCATCAAGTAATCGTTGATAAATCGTATGACGATTACGCGAATCGACATATGGTGGTAAATGTTTCATCGACTGACGCACCCATTGCATCTTTTCCTCTTTCGGTGCTTGTCGTTCTAACGTATCGACAGCACGTAACGAAATTTCCTTCACACCGTCTGTCGATTCTCCGACGATGAATGCAATTTCTTTTACAGTGAAATGTTTATGCATATGCAAATACAATACTGCTCGTTCAATAAGCGTCAACTCACGAAAAATATCGTAAAATTGACGCAACGACGGATTACTCGTCGCTAATGTACCTTTCTTCCCTTTATGAAATCGCTTTTTACGCTCAGCTTTCGCTACTTCTTGGTACGCGTGGCGATACATATATGCTCGTTCATTAGCTGTCGCTACTTGAGCGGCAGATAGTTGAACGAACACTTCGTGAATTTGATCCTCTGCGACTCGTTGATTATCGTGTAAATAAACGAGAAATTGATAGACTTCATCATAATATTGATCGTACCACTTATGAAATTGTTCCTCTGTCATCATTGTCACCTTCTTCTAACTTTGGAAATACACATGTAAATGTCGTACCGACTTCTTCATTACGTTTGACATAAATAAAACCTTCATGTGTATCTACGATATTTTTTGCAATTGACAACCCGAGACCTGTTCCTCCTAATTCACGTGTACGTGCTTTATCCGCTTTGTAAAAACGTTCGAAAATAAATGGAATATCTTCTTCAGGTATTCCAACACCGGTATCTTCTACGGCCATTTCAACGGCTCCTTCTAATTCTCGCAAGCGTAAATAAACATGACCTTGAGGAGGCGTATGACGAATCGCATTATCAATTAAATTTGTAAATACTTGTTCTAATCGATCTTCATCCGCTTCAATGTAAAGTGGTGTCTTCACTTCATCTTCTACAGTAATCGTAACATCTAAATCTCGTGCTAATTGCGTAAATTTAAATGCCATTCGCTCTAAAAATTGCGCCGTATCGACAGGATACAATTGCAAAGCAATTCGATTCGATTCAATTTGAGCTAAATCGAGTAAGTCGGTTACGAGACGCCCCATCCGACGTGATTCATCTTGGATAATTTGTACCATCTCGATTCGTTCTTCTTTATTTTGAGGGACATCGTCTAATATCGCTTCACTATACCCTTGTAACATCGCAATCGGCGTTCGCAACTCATGTGAAACATTTGCGATAAAATCTGAACGAAGTCGTTCTAGCTTTCGCTGTTCTGTCATATTACGTAAAACGACGACTGCCCCACGAATCGATTCGTCTTCACTGTAAAGAGGACTCATAGAAACACCGTAAAACTGACCATCGATTTCAATTTCGTCTTCAATCTGTTCTGAAAATGTAATCGCATGCTCTAACATATGTTCAATTTGGGGAGGAAGTGTTTCTTTTTCTTCTCCTTTTGACGTATTCGTAAAATACCATCGTTGAAGCAATTCATTAGCGGGAGGGTTTTTTACGACGATATCGTGTTGACGGTCGAATGTAATGACTGCATCTGTCATCGACGTCAAAATACTCGATAATTGTTCTTTTTCTTGTTTAATGACTTCGACATGATTCGACAATTGTTGTCCCATCGTGTTAAACGCATTCGCGAGTTGACCGATCTCGTCATTTTGCACTCTCGGTAAAGGTGTCTCAAATTCTCCTTTTGATAACTCTTGCGCCGCTTGTTTCATGTCGCGAAGTGGTCGCGTAATACGTGAAGAAAGGAAAAAGGCAAAAAATGTCGTCAACATAAATGCCACAAATGCAGATAACAATACGATATATGTCGTCCGCTGCGTCGTGCGATGTACCGCATCTACACTTTGATACAAAATTACCGATGCATAAGTTCCGTCATCTGTATGGAAAGGATAACTATATACGAGATACTGTTCCATCACATCTTCCTCGTGTAAAGAAGGTAATAACCGCTCACAAACATCGTTGCGTTTCATATTTGACGAAGCCATAATGTCGCGGTGTTTCACAATCGCTTCTTGCACAACGTCTGCATACTGAGCATCTGGATAGGCGTATAATATTTCCCGTTTATCAGACAATATAATCGCATTCGTTTCATCATTTAAAATTTCTTCCATAAAGGGAGTAAACATTTCATCAAACTTTGAAGAACTTGCAATTTTACCAATCGTCGCCGCTTCTCGCCTTAATGAATCTTCTGCTTGTGTCGTATGATAATTGTTAAAAAACTCTAACAATAGAGCGGTTACAATAAAAAGAACGAAAGAAACGAGAAGCAATATGGTCGCCCATAGCTTCCCGACAACGGAGTTCCATAACTTACTCATTTGGAACCTCAAATTTATAACCGACACCCCATACCGTAACAATCATTTTTGCCGCTTGTTCTGAAACACGACTTAATTTTTCACGTAAACGTTTGACGTGGGTGTCAACTGTACGTAAATCTCCGAAAAACTCATAATGCCATACTTCTTTTAATAACTGCTCACGATCAAACACTTTATCTGGTGATTTTGCTAAAAAGTATAATAACTCATATTCTTTCGGTGTTAAATGAATTTCTACCCCATCCGCTGTAACACGGTGTGCATCGTGATCGATTGTCAGTTGCGGATAAACGACGAGGTTTTTAGATGAACTACCACCTGCGTATGGAAATGTTGAAGAACGACGTAATAACGCTTTAACACGTAAGACGACTTCACGTGGACTAAATGGCTTTACGATATAATCATCTGCGCCTGTTTCAAAACCAGCAACGCGATCAGACTCTTCTCCTTTTGCCGTCAATAAAATAATCGGTGTTAAGTTTCCTTGTTCTCTTAGTTCTTCTAATACTTCTAAACCGTTCATTTCAGGTAACATTAAATCTAATAAAATACAGTCATACTCATTTTCTAATGCTTTCGTTAACGCTTCTTGACCATCGATTGCCTCATCGATGTCATATCCTTCTCGTGTTAAATACATATTTAAAAGTCGACGAATGCGATCTTCGTCATCTACAACTAACAATTTAATATTCTCTTCCATAGAAGAAACCTCCTTCAATATTTTTTCATTTTTTATATTATTTTTAACAATTGTTCACTTCTATTGTACAAATGAATGAACAAAAAAGAAACTATTCTACAAATCCGTCAATAATTCGTGCGTTTTTCACTTTAAGCTCTCGATATAAAAATTCAAATCTTCTAACGACTGCATACCGTGAACATTCCGTATACGCTTTCCTTCTTCGTCAATTAACACCGCTGTCGGAAATTGTGTAATCTCGTACATTTGAGCAAGTTCTTCCCCTTCGAGAATCGTCGGTAAAGATAATGCAAAGCGACGTTGCATCTCGTAAAAAAGAAAACGAGAAGAACTCGTATACACTGTAATAATTTGATAGTTCGCTTCTTCAGGACGCTTTTCAAATTGTTCATTCAATTGCAGCAATTGTGTCTGGCAAACGAGACAAGATTCATCCCAAAAATATAAAAAAGTAGACTGCCCCTTTGCAGGTACACGCACTTCATATTGATCGAATGTTTCTCGTTGAAAAGAAGGAGCTTTCGTATTTTTTACTCGTTCAGATAATGAAAAAGAAGACGGTAACAAAAGCGATAAAAGAATTAAAATGGTTACCATCGTAAGTAACGGAGCACTATATCGTTGCACCCATCGAATCAATCGCTTCACCGCCTCCGCTTATCGTAAGTTACCGGTTTCTGCTAATACGTGTAACTGTTTTACTTCATGCGGTGTTAACTCTCGTGAATCTCCTGCATTCAATCCGCGGCCATCAATTACACCGAAACGTTCTCGTGTTAATTTAACGACAGGATGCCCAATCGCTTCAAACATACGACGAACTTGACGATTTCTTCCTTCATGAATTGTAATTTCGATAATCGCATCTTGTGCATTTTTATTAATACGTAAACGTTTAACACGAGCTGGCGCAGTTTTACCATCTTCTAGTTGAATACCGCGCTCTAGCTGACGTAATTTTTGTTTCGGTGGAATCCCTTTTACACGTGCGACATATACTTTTTCGACTTCGTATTTCGGGTGTGTCAAACGATAAGAAAAATCACCATCGTTCGTCAGCAAAAGTACGCCTGATGTGTCGTAATCAAGTCGTCCGACAGGAAAAATACGTTCCGGAACGTGACGCATTAAATCAAGTACCGTCTTTCTTCCTCGGTCATCTTCTACAGTCGATAAATAACCAGTCGGTTTATTTAAAACGTAATAAACGGGGCTTTCTTTTTCAACTGGAACACCATCAACTTCTACGCGATCTTTCGGTGTCACTTTCACTCCTAGTTCGGTAATCACTTCACCATTTACACGAACGCGTCCTTCTAATATTAATGCCTCAGCCTTTCTTCTTGACGTTACACCTGCTTGAGCAATTACTTTTTGTACTCTTTCCATTACTTTTCCTCCTCTTGAAACGTCGCTTGAAATTGTTTCATGAACGCTTCGTTTTCTTCTTCTATTTGTTCTAATGATTGGGATACTTCCATCTCCGGTAGCTCGTCAATTGACGCTAAACCGAAACGGTCTAAAAAAAGTTCTGTCGTGCCGTATAAAATCGGATTTCCTGGACGATCTAATCTTCCTTTTTCTTCAATTAACCCTCTCGATACGAGCGTTTGTACAGGACCTTCTGAACCGACTCCTCGTATTGTATCTACTTCTACTTTCGTTACAGGTTGTTCGTATGCGATAATTGCTAATACTTCTAGTGATGCTTGTGTTAACATTCGTTTTGTCGGATTCGTTAACATTTTTTTAATCTCTTCTGCATATTGGAGTTTCGTTACGATTTGATAATGGTGACCGAATTGCTTAAGAAGCAATCCGCTTTGTTGATCTTTTTCGTAACGTTCTTTCATCTCATTCAATGCGGTTTCTACTTCTTCAATGTCGTATCCAGTATACGTTTGTAACGCATCGATCGTTAATCCTTCATCTCCTGCTATAAATAATAAACTTTCAATTAATCCGGTTCTCGTCTTTTGAGACATCATGACCACCCCTCCAATGAATCTCGAGTGTACTAAAATTTGATTGTTGTTCAATTGCTATCATTTGATGACGCGCCATTTCTAATATCGCCAAAAATGTAACGACAATTTCACCGATTGTTCCTACTTCAAATAACATCTCAAACGATTGAGTGCCACCTGCTTTTTTTAAAGCGGTTTCTACTGCTTTCATTTTATCTTCGACCGTAAATGTCGTCGGTTCAATCGTTGCAACGAGGGGCTCTCGCAATTGTTTTCGATCCAACATTTTTTGAAAAGCAGAAATCAAATCGAAGACGTTCAGTTGAGGTACTTCTTCTCGCACGTCTATTTCCTCTACAGGTGCTGGTAATTTAGTGAAATAGTTGGCTCGTTGTTGTGCTTCTGATTGTAATTGTATCGCTAACTCTTTATACCGTTGATACTTCAGTAATTGTTCTACTAGTGCTTCTCGTGGGTCTTCCTCTTCTTCCCACTGTACGTCATCTCCTTCAACATCGTGAATAGGTAATAATGTTTTACTTTTAATTTCAATCAATGTCGCTGCTAATACTAAATATTCACTTAGCTCGTCAAGTTGCAAAGTACGCATCGCTTCAATATGTTGCAAATATTGCTGCGTTAATTGTGCCATTGGAATATCATAAATATCAATTTCTAACCGTTTAATTAAGTGAAGTAATAAATCTAAAGGACCTTCAAACACGTCTAACTTTACTTCATACGACATGCACGCCCCTCCTTTACTGTTATTTTCTTTATTTTTTTGTATACTAGTTTGTGAGAAAGGAGATGTATCATTTGAAGTACGAACATCCGCTCTTCGTTCAGTTTATGGTCTATTTTAATGAAAATCAAGATTTCTTCGAATGTCACGAAGTTTTAGAAGAATTATGGAAAAGTCATCCTTTTTACGATAAAAAAGATCCCCTCGTAGCACTCATTTTAGTCGCAACAAGTATGTATCATTGGCGACGACATAATTGGAAAGGTGCCGAAAAAACATTATACAATGCGCGCAAACGATTACACGATATCTCGTGGAATTTTCCATTTGAAGAACGTTCATTTAAAGAAAATCTCCAATGGGCAACACAACGTATTGCCAACGAACAACCTTTTGAACCTTTTACATTGCACATCGTTCCGACGATAAAGCTTGCATACGAACAAACGAAACGGCAAATGACACTTGAACATGCTTCTAGTCCGTTTATACATCATAAACACCGATTACGCGACCGTACGTGTATCATTCGAGAACGGCAAATGGCACGTAAACGAAAAGAAAGGAAGCGTAGTGAATAATTCGCTACGCTTTCCTTTTTCATTATAAGTTCAACCAATCTTTTGGTAGTGAAACATCTAATTGAATAAGTTGTTCGTATGTTTCGCGACGACCGACGAGCGTATGTTGACCATTTTCAACAAATACGACGGCTGGTTTTCCGAAACGATTATAATTGCTCGCCATCGAATACGTATAAGCACCCGTACAAAACATCGCGAGTAAATCTCCTTCGCTTAATGGCGCAAGGTAAGCATCTTGCATTAATTGATCTCCTGACTCGCAACACTTTCCAGCAACTGTCACACATTGTTCGTGAGGTTCGTTCATCTTATTCGCGACAGCTGCACTATATGCCGCATCGTAAAGTGCAGGACGAATATTGTCATGCATTCCACCGTCTACTGCGACGTAACGTCTCGTTTTAGGTACTTCTTTCATACTCCCTACTTCATATAACGTCGTACCTGCTTCTCCAATTAATGAACGGCCCGGTTCGATCCAAATTTCAGGCATCGGATAACGGTGACGGTTCGACAATTCAACAACAGCTTCTGTCATCCCTTTTACATATTGCTCTGGCTCTAACGGCGTATCTTCTTCTGTATAACGAATACCGAACCCGCCTCCTAAATTTAAAACAGGGCACGTAAATTGATCTTTTTCTCGCCACTCTACCATTTTATCCATTAACGCTTCCGCTGCATGGCGAAATGCTTCATCATCAAAAATTTGTGAGCCGATATGTGCATGTAGTCCGAGTAATTCAAACGATTCATCTGCACGGACACGTCGATACGCTTCATCCGCTTGACCGTTTTTCAAATCGAATCCGAATTTTGAATCTTCTTGCCCGGTCGTAATATAACTATGTGTTGACGGTTCAACACCTGGTGTTACACGTAACAAAACAGGCATCTTCTTTTCTTTTTGACGTGCAACAGTACGAACGAGTTCAATTTCATGAAAATTATCTAACACGATACAACCGATATTCGCATCGAATGCTTCTTCGATTTCTATACGACTTTTATTATTTCCATGAAAATGAATACGCTCTGCTGGAAATTTAGCCTTTAATGCAGTATACAACTCTCCACCCGATACGACATCTAATGAAAGACCCATCTTTGCAGCTAATTGATAAATGGCAATCGAAGCATACGCTTTACTCGCATACGCTACTTGCGCTTTTACTCCTAATGTTTCAAACGTTTTTTTGAACCCTTCTGCACGTTTTTTGAAATGTGCAATATCATAGACGATTAAAGGCGTGCCATACGCTTCAGCTAGCTTTATCGTATCTACTCCCCCAATTTCTAAATGTCCTTTTTCATTTACACGTTGCGTTCCATATAAGTACATATCCCATTCCCCTTTTCTTTATTTTCGAATAACGGCTTGGATCAATGAAGGCTTTTGAACTTGTTTGTCCCCTATTTGAATTGCCTGCAGTGTCAGTTGTTGAACATTGTCTACTTTTTCACTGTTCATATGTAAAACCGCAAGCACTTCTCCTTTATTTACATAATCGCCTACTTTTTTTTGTAAAACAATGCCGACACTGACATCAATGACGTCTTCTTTCGTCGCACGACCTGCTCCGAGTTGCATTGCAGCAACACCGAGCATTTCTGCATCAATATGTGTAACGTAACCACTGCGTTCAGCATGAATCGTTTGAGTATAACGTGCCTTCGGTAATCGTTCAGGGTAACGTACGACTGATTCATCGCCACCTTGAGCACGAATGAGATCTTCAAACTTCGATAAAGCACGACCGTCCGAAATCGCACGTTCTATTTCACGTTTTGCTTCTTCCGTTGATGATGATTGTTTACCAAGCACGAGCATTTCTGCTCCGAGCGCAATACTTAAAGCGCGGACATCTCGTGGTCCTTCGCCTCGTAATACATCGATTGCTTCTTTTACTTCTAATGCATTACCGATAGCATATCCTAACGGTTCGTCCATATTCGATAAAATCGCAACCGTTTCTCTTCCGACCGAGCGACCGATCGATGTCATCGCTTCCGCTAATGTCATCGCATCTTCTATCGTCTTCATAAACGCGCCACTTCCAACTTTCACATCAAGAACGATCGCATCCGCACCTGCTGCAATTTTTTTACTCATAATTGAACTTGCAATTAGTGGGATACTATCGACAGTCGCGGTTACATCCCGTAACGCGTAAATCTTTTTATCTGCGGGCGTTAAATTGCCACTTTGACCGACGACTGCAATTTTTTGTTCATTCACTTGACGAATGAACGTTTGTTCGTCTAATTCGATATGAAATCCGTCAATCGACTCCAGCTTATCTACCGTTCCACCGGTATGACCGAGACCTCGACCGCTCATTTTCGCAACGGGTACACCACACGCTGCAACGAGTGCTGCAACGACGAGTGTAACGTTATCTCCTACACCACCGGTCGAATGTTTATCTACTTTTACACCTTCAATCGCTGATAAATCGAGTTGATCACCAGATGCTGCCATCGCTTTCGTTAAAGCACTCTGTTCTTCTGTTGTCATTCCTTCATAATAGATAGTCATTAAAAAAGCACTTGCTTGGTAATCCGGAATGGTTCCTTCCGTATATCCGTTCACAAAAAATTCAATTTCTTCTGTCGTTAACGGCTGCCCATTTCTCTTTTTCGTTAAAACATCTACGAATCGCATAACTTCACCTCTTTTAAAAAGCTTGTTCCGATAATAGGCGCTGTAACTGAAAAGTTGTCGGCAATCGTTGCTCCAATATCTGCAAATGTTGAGCGTGTACCTAATGATTGTCCTTTTATCATCGACGGACTATACACGAGAAGGGGGACGTATTCACGCGTATGATCAGTCCCTTTTGCTGTCGGATCATTTCCGTGATCAGCCGTAATCATTAATATATCATCCGGTTGCATCGCTTTTAAAATTTCAGGCAAACGCGCGTCAAATGCTTCTAGCGCTTCTCGATAACCTTGTGGGTCGCGACGGTGACCATATTTCGCGTCAAAGTCTACTAAATTAGTAAAACTAATACCTGTAAAATCACGAGCCATCACTTCTAATAATTGATTGATGCCATCGTCGTTGCTTATCGTACGTACAGATTCTGTTACCCCTTCACCATTGTAAATATCGTAAATTTTTCCAATAGCGATAACATCATAGGACGCATCTTGCAAAGCGTTCATCACGGTACGTCCGAAAGGTTTTAATGCATAATCGTGACGGTTCGACGTTCGCGTAAATTGTCCAGGTGTACCGACATAAGGCCGCGCAATGACACGTCCGACGAGATATTCACTTTCTTTCGTTAACTCTCTTACCATCTCACAAATTGCATACAACTCTTCTAATGGAATGACTTCTTCGTGTGCGGCAATTTGTAAAACCGGATCTGCTGATGTATATACGATCAATGCACCCGTTTCCATTTGCTCCTCGCCGAGCTCTTCAATAATCGCCGTCCCACTCGCAGGCTTATTTCCAATGACTTTTCGACCGCTTCTTTTTTCAATCTCTTCGATTAATGATGCTGGAAAGCCGTTCGGATATGTTCGAAACGGTTGATCGATATGTAGACCCATTATCTCCCAATGACCTGTCATCGTATCTTTACCGACTGATTTTTCTTGCATCTTTCCATACATCGCTTTCGGTTTGCTCGATGGTTCTAAACCTTCAATTGAACGGATATTTCCAAGTCCTAATTCAAGCAAGTGAGGCACATTTAATCCTCCTGTCGCTTGTACGATATGACCGAGTGTATCTGCCCCTTCATCTCCAAATTGAGCCGCATCAGGTGATGAACCAATACCTACTGAGTCTAATACGAGTAAATGTATTCTTTTATATGTCATCGTTCTCCTCCTCTAATTTTGTAAAGGGATGAAACTGTTCATAAGCTGACTTTAACGAATCGGTTTCACGAGCGACATAACGTTCTGTTGTACTAATTGTCGCATGTCCTAACAATTGTTGAACAGTTCTTAAGTCTGCCCCGTTTTCAACGAGCCGCGTGGCAAACGTACGCCGTAACATTTCAGGTGAAAATTCGGGTCCTAAGTTTGCTTCATCTCCATATTTTTTAATTAATTTCCAACAACCTTGACGAGTCATCTCATTGCCGAGATGATTTGAAAATAATGGTCGGTCTGCGTCGTATGATTCGAGCGTAAATAAATAGTGCTCAATTTGCGTTACTACGTCTGGATGAAGAGGAACGATACGTTCTTTCCCCTTTCGACCTTTCACTCGAATAAATTGCATTTGCAAGTCGACATCTTTCATTTTTAAAGTTAATAATTCACTCAATCGAATCCCTGTGCCATATAATACATTTAAAATAGTCCGATCGCGCTCTTTTTGACTTCCTTTTTGCGGTGCTTTCAATAGACGCTGTACTTCTTCTTCTGTTAATATTTCACGTTTCGTTTCTTCTACTTTCGGCATCGCGATCCGTTTGGTCGGATTTACTGTTTGTATGCCTCGCTCGATTAAAAAATCGTGAAAGGAACGAATAGAAGATAAATGTCGAGCAATAGTACGCGGTGAACGTTGTTGATGTTGCAATTGTTGAAGGTATGTCCGGATATGTTCTGGCCTTACATTTTGTAGTTGTGAAATATGACATACCTCTTGTACATATACACAATAATCTCGTATATCACGTTCATAAGAAGCGATTGTATTCGCTGCACGTCGATGATCATGTAAATTTTGTATATAGGCGACAATCCATTGTTCTATTGTCATCATCGCTCATCCTTTCGCATAATGCACAAAAAACCTCGACCATTTTTTGGCTTTCGAGGTTTTTGTTTTCGAGACTACTCGTCTTTTTCTTTACATTGTTTACAAATTCCATGAAATGTGAGCCAGTGATCTTTTACTGTAAATTCGAATCGTGATTCCACGACTTTTTCAACTTCTCCTAATAAATCTTCTTGAATTTCATCTACAGCGCCACATTCGATACAAATTAAATGGTGGTGGAAGCGTGTTGCGCCTTCATGGCGTAAGTCGTAACGAGCGACGCCATCTCCGAAACTAATTTTATCGACGACTTTTAATTCTGTCAGTAACTCTAACGTCCGATAAACCGTTGCAAGTCCGATTTCAGGCGCACGTTCTTTCACGAGCAAAAAAACATCTTCTGCGCTTAAATGGTCCTCTTCGTTTTCTAGTAATACCATAACAGTCGCTTCACGCTGTGGCGTTAACTTATAATTTGCTCCGTGCAATTGCTTTTTAATTCGTTCAATTCGACTTTCCATTATGACGCCCCCTCTATTCGTTTCATCGTTCGTTTCGTCCTCACGAGTAGCGGACGTCGATTCCAATTCATTTGCTTTTGCATCCCGGTCAAACTCCTTTTTCCATCGACAACTATATGTTGAGAATCATTATTATCTTGAAATCATTGTCTATTTCTTTCTATTATAATGGAGAAAGTCCTTTACGTAAAGCAAGGCGAATGCAGTCTTTGCATCGAAAATGTGCTCTTCTTTCATCATTCGCTCTGCTTCTTCTATCGTGACAGAGTAAACCTTTACAAATTCACCTTCATCTAATGGTAAAGGATCTTCAACTTGATATATATCTTGCGCAAAATAAATATGAATCACTTCGCTTGCAAATCCTGGCGAAGTTGCGAACCTTTGCACGAATGTCCACTGATTCGCACGATACCCCGTCTCTTCTTCTAACTCCCGCTTTGCTGTATCGAGTGGTTTTTCTCCTACTTCTAATTTCCCTGCTGGTATTTCAACACTCATACGTTCAATCGGCTTTCGATATTGTTCTACTAATAAAATTCGATCATCTTGTAATGCAATCACGGCGACAGCCCCTCCATGTTGCACAATTTCTCTCTTAGATGTGCTGCCATCTTGTAATACGACATCATCTACGTACACATCGATTATTTTCCCTTCAAAAATCGTTTCGCGATGTACTGTTTTTTCTTCTCCAATTGTCACGATGATTCCTCTTTTCTTTGCGTATCTCTTTTCTTTCATTGTATCATGGATGAAAAGGAGAGGGTACTTATGAAATTCCGACAATTCGGGAGAACGACGATGAATGTTTCAGAATTAGGACTTGGTACGATGTCTTTACCGACAGAACGAAACGAGGTCGAGCGTGTTATCGATACTGCACTGGATGCAGGGATGAATTATATCGATACTGCTGACTTATATGATTTTGGTCAAAATGAAGAAGTCGTCGGAGCAGTCATTCGCAAAAAAAGAAACGACATTTTTTTAGCGACAAAAGTAGGCAATAAAATGAATCCGACAGAACGAACGTGGACATGGGATCCTTCACGCAAACATATTATGGAAGGGGTGAAAGAAAGTTTACGGCGCCTCGGAACCGATTATATCGATTTATATCAACTACACGGCGGAACGATTGAAGACAATACGGAAGAAACAATCGACGCATTTGAACAATTAAAAAAAGAAGGTATTATTCGCGCTTACGGCATTTCATCTATTCGACCGAATGTCATTCATCGCTTTTTAGAAACAAGTGCGATTGACTCCATTATGATGCAGTATAGTCCACTTGATCGACAGCCTGAAAATTATTTCCCTATGATTGCGAAAAAAGGTGTTTCTGTCATTACACGTGGAAGTGTCGCAAAAGGTTTATTGACGAAACAAATGCGTCAAAAACAACAAAAACTTCAAACATTCGCTTCATTCAATGAAGCTGAGCTAAACGAAGCGCTCGATATCATTGAAGCAATTCATGAAAATACACAAGCGCTTGCTTTACGCTTTATTTTAGAAGAACGTCCGGTCACAACGGCACTCGTCGGTTCACGTACGGCAGCACAACTAGAAGAAACATTACGAGCTTATGAAGAAAGTCAAACAGACGATATTCAACAAGCCGTTCGTTATTTACGTATCGCATTGCCTCGTCACGAATATGAGAACCATTTGATCGATGAAAAATATTTAAATTAAAAAAGTTCCAATACTATTTATTTCATTCGTATGACGCTACATGAAACAACAAATCGCTTGACGTAGAAACAATTCATAAAACCCAGTATCGACTTTTTGTAAGAAAAGGATACTGGGTTTTAATATTGAGCAAAGATTGCATAAAGTTAGCAGTATTTTATGAATCAAAAATCGTGTCGCGAATCGTTAAAGAAACAGGACAATGATCACTTCCGTAAACATCCGTATGAATCGATGCGTCTTCCATTAACGGAACGAGACGATCTGAAACTAAAATATAGTCGATACGCCAGCCGATATTTCGGTCACGTGCTTTGTTCATATACGACCACCAAGAATACTTTTCTTCGTCACGATAAAAATGACGATAACTATCCGTAAAACCACTGTCGAGCAGCTGTGTCATTTTCGCTCGTTCTTCATCTGTAAAACCTGAATTTCCACGATTCGATTTATCATTTTTAATATCGATCGCTTGATGTGCAACGTTTAAATCTCCTACGTAAATTACCGGTTTTTTTGCATCCAATTGAAGCAAATATGTACGTAGTTCATCTTCCCATGCTAGTCGTTCGGTTAAACGAGATAAATCACGTTTAGCATTCGGCACGTAAGCGTTGACGATATAAAACGTTTCATATTCTAACGTTAATACGCGTCCTTCACCTCGTGCATTTTTTTCATCCATTCCACGATAAACGGCTAACGGTGTATGTTTTGTAAATATAGCCGTCCCTGAGTATCCTTTTTTATCCGCATAATAATAATATTGTTCGTAACCTTCTAGTTCAAGCGTTAATTGACCTTCTTGCATTTTAATTTCTTGTAGTGCGAAAAAGTCAGCGTCGATCTCATGAAAAAATATACCCTTTTCTTTTCGAACCGCTGCGCGCAATCCATTGACGTTCCACGATACAACTTTCATTCATCTTCCCCTCGATTCTCTGCATAGACGAGCGACAATGCATAATTTTCAACATCTACATCAGGCGTCTCACCTGAGACGAGTTTCGCTAGTTGTAAGCCGACAAAAGGTCCTGCCGTTAATCCGGATGCACCGAGACCATTTGCTGCATAAACATTCGGCACTTCTTTTACTTGCCCGAAAACAGGCATAGAATGCGGCGTACTCGGACGAAAACCGACGCGCGCTTCCACGATATGTGCCTTTTCTAACCCTGGTGAATATTTCAATGTATTCGATAATACTTCATGTGTTCCCATTACTGTCGTCGTTCGTTTGTAATCCGAACCGTCTTCATACGTTGCACCGACGACAACCCGTCCTTCATCGAAAGCTACCATATAATGACGCGATGGCGGCATAACGACCGGCCACTCATCTGTTTGATCGTCGACTTGTAAGTGTAATAATTGTGCTTTTTGTGGGAAAGATAAAAAATCAATCCCAATTTGTTCAAAGAGTGGGCGAGCCCACGCACCTGCAGCATTAATAATAGCGTCTGCTTCATACGTTTTACCGTCAACGACGACAGATGCTTCATTATTTTTTTCTAGTGTTAAAGAGGCAGAGCCATCAATAAATTGAGCACCTCTTTTTTTTGCACCGTTCAATAAAGCTTGACGTAAATGACGTCCACTAACACGCGCTCCACCTGTGACGTACAACGAGAAAAACTCGTCTGTTAAATACGGGATTTTTTCTAACGTTTCTTCTGTCGTTAGCGGTATAATATCACCGATTTCAGGTGCTTGTTTTTTACGTTCTTCAGTGCGAGCAATCATTTTATCTAGTCGTTTCTGTTGGTCATGCAAACGTAGAACACCTACTCGTTTATAGCCTGTATCTGTTTCGCCATCTTCTTCAAGTTGTTGAATTAACTTCGGATAATATGCTGCGCTTTTTCGTACGAGCGTATACCACGGTTTGTTACGACGTTGCGCTAACCACGGAGCAATAATTCCCGCTGCTGCATCTGTCGCACGTCCTTCCTCATGACGATCGATAACTGTCACGTCTAAACCTTTTCGAGTTAATTGGTACGCAGCGGTCGCTCCGACGATACCACTGCCGATAATAACGATTTTTTTCATTTTTTTCACCTTTTCTCTTTATTCTTCTTTCTATTATACTATACATTTACGCAATTATACCTTCCTTCACCTTCCCCCTAAAACAAAGGGAACAGAAAAAAGAGTAGCTTTAAGCTACCCTCGAACTTCATGCAGTTTTTTTATTTTTAAAAACGTACGGAAGTTTATCCTCCCGTACATTTTCTTTATACTGATAATAATGTCGCATCATCGACAAGTGCTTCTCCTCGAATCGAAGCAAAAGCATCCATTAATTTTTCAACTGTTAACGTTTTCTTTTCTTCTTCTCGTACATCTAAAATAATTTCACCTTTGTCCATCATAATGAGACGGTTCCCGAGTTGAATCGCTTGTTGCATATTGTGCGTCACCATAAGTGTCGTCAGTTCGCTTTGACGGACAATTTGTTCCGTTAATTGAGTGACAGCTTCTGCTCGCGCTGGATCAAGCGCAGCGGTATGTTCATCTAATAACAGTATGTCGGGCTGTGTGAAAGTAGCCATTAATAAGGATAGCGCCTGACGCTCTCCTCCTGACAATGTACCGACTGGCGTGTTCATTCGATTTTCTAAATGAAGGCCGAGTATTTCTAATTGTTCTTGAAAATACGTACGGCGACTTTTCGTTACACCGAGTCGAAGTCGACGACGCCGATTTCGACTATAAGCGATGGCCATATTTTCTTCAATCGTCATAGAAGGAGCTGTTCCGGCCATTGGATCTTGGAAAACACGACCGATTAAACGTGCTCGTTCATGTTCTGGCCAATGTGTGACTTGTTGTTTTCCAATAGTGACCGTTCCATAATCAGGCTGTAAAGACCCTGAAATCATATTCATCATCGTCGATTTTCCAGCGCCGTTACTTCCAATTACTGTTACGAAATCTCCTTTTTCAAGTGTCAGATTTACGTGATTTAATGCAACTTTTTCATCTGGTGTTCCTTCGTGGAACACTTTAAAAATATCATGTAATTGTAACATCTTGAGCCTCTCCTTTTTGAACGAAAGTGGCATGACGTTCTTTTTTCTTTTTCTTCTCTTTATATTTGTCCCATCGCTGTGGTAACACGAGTGCAAGTACGACGATGAACGCTGTAATAAACTTCATATCTCCTGCATCTAAAAATTCAACGCGTAACGCTAACCCTAAAATAACGCGATAAATAACTGCCCCGACAATGACTGCTAAAGTCGTACGCATCACTGTTTTCGTTCCAAAAATTGCTTCTCCGATAATGACCGACGCTAATCCGATAATAATCATACCGATACCAAGACCTATATCTGCGGCTTTAGCATATTGTGCAATTAAACTACCTGATAGCGCAACAAGCGCATTAGATACACCGACCCCTAAAATAATTAACGTATCCGTATTAGCTGAAAAGCTTCGAATCATTCGTTGATTATTTCCTGTTGCACGTAGCGCAAGACCTACTTCCGTCACTAAGAAGAAATCAACGAACCATTTTATAATCAAAATAATCAAAATCATAAAAAGAAAAATACCGACTGATTTCGGTGGGTTCGTTACTCCCATAGACTGAAGAATATTTACAACAGTTGCATCGATTCCGAGCCCATTCCACCAACCTAAAAAGCTACTAAACAATGTCGTTTCATTCAACAATGGAATATTCGGACGTCCCACCGAATGCTCCGATGTTAATCCCATAATACGTAAGTTGATTGAATAAAGAGCGATCATCATCAATATTCCAGATAAAAGCGGGTTAATATTCCCTTTCGTATGCAAAATACCAGTCATCGTGCCGGCTAAAAACCCCGCAATGACTGCAGCTAATGTAGCAACAATTGGTGAATAACCGAACGTCAACATCATAGCTACAACCGCTGCTCCTGTAACGAAACTCCCATCTACTGTTAAATCCGGAAAGTCTAACACACGGAATGTCAAATAGACACCGAGTGCCATAATCGCATAAATTAATCCTTGCTCTACTGAACCGAATACTGCTGCAAACATTGGCCTCTCCCTCTTTCTTTACATTACCCTTCTAACATTGCTTTCGTCTGTTCATTTTCAATCAGATCTAACTGTTTTGGCGCTTCTACTGGCATTTCAGCTGGATCTTTTCCATCGCGTAA
Organism: Savagea sp.; assembly: GCA_030152585.1. GTDB lineage: Bacteria > Bacillota > Bacilli > Bacillales_A > Planococcaceae > Savagea. Next base: position 19,345 of record JASLJC010000031.1, read on the forward strand.
AATATCAACTGCCATTTCTCCAGCTTGGTAACCGATATCATAAAACTCGAACCCGTACGCTGCTAATGCTCCGCGTTCAACTGAATCTTTCTCACTTACAACTAACGGCATTTTATGTTCATTGGCTACTGAAACGACAGATTCTAATGCTGAAACGACTGTATTATCCGTTACGATATAAAACGCATCAACTTTACCGACAAGCGAATCGGCTGCTTGCTTTACTTCTGAACTCGCTGACACAGACACTTCAACGATATCGATACCGACTTTTTCCGCTGCTGCTTTTGCTTCATCTACTTGAGCACGTGAATTTTGTTCACCTGAATTAAAAATCATACCGACTTTTTTCGCTTTTAAATCATTTGCAATATAATCTACCGTTTTTGAAATACCTTCTGGATGGCTATCTAATGTTCCCGTGACGTTACGTCCTGGCTTTTCATGTGAATCAACAAGTTGCGCTACTTCTGCATTCGTCACAGACGTAAAGACAATCGGAATTTCTGTCGTTTCATTTGCAACAGCTTGAGCACTTGGTGTCGAGTTTGCAAAAATTAAATCGACTTGATCATTTACTAAATTCGTTGCGATTGTCGCATTTAAACTATGATCGTTTTGCGCATTTTGTTCTACGAATTTTACGTTTAATCCCGCATCTTTAATCGCTTCTTTGAATCCTTTTGAAGCAGCATTTAACGAAGGGTGTTCTACTAATTGTGTCATACCGATGACATAGTCTTCTTTTTCTTTCGAAGTTTCATCCGCTTCTCCATTACACGCTGCAAGCACTAGCGTCAAAAGCATTGCTGTAAAAACAATCGTCCATTTTTTCATCTTCATTTAAATCATTCCTTTTTTTAATTATTATTATGAATTATTTTGATTGAATATTTTACATGATACGTATTCATTTTATAAATGTCAATGTTTTTCGTCTATTCTGGATATAAAAAAAGCGTGAACAACGTATAGTCGTTCACACTAAATGACGAAAACTCAATTCTATTTTACCGTACCGAAAAACGATAGAAGCAGTAAAAGACTTCCCTTGATTCGATACGAAGCCGTCTAAAACGCCCGTCGCTCCCTTTTCACACAATGCTCGGATATCACTCTCTGTTAACGTTCGATGAGCAAATGTACCTGGAAACGTTTGGCGACAACCATTTCGATATTCTGTACATCCATAAAATCCTTTGCGTGCGACAATATCTCCTTTTTGACATTTCGGACAACGTGCAATCGGCTTTTGCTTCTTTCGTCTTCTGTATACTTTTTTCTTTGAGGGTTGGAATCCTTTGATTTGAAACGTTCGTTGTTCCATCGTTTTTGGAGCTGTCGTAATAAAATGATATAAAAACTTTTCCATACTTTTTAAAAATTTCTCACTCGTTCCCGTACCTTCTCCAATTTTCTTTAAATACCTTTCCCATTTAGCCGTCATTGAAGGACTCGCTAACAACGTTCCTTCTAATGCCTCGCAAAGAAGACGACCTTTTGGCGTAAGCGAGACGATATTATTTTTCACATCGATGTACGCATGACGTTTGATCGTTTCAATAATGCTACTGCGTGTTGCTTCTGTACCAATTCCTTCTATTTCTTTTAACAATTCAACTTCTTCTTCATCAGCAACCGTTGTACCACACGTCTTCATTAACGTAATCAATTCACCTTCTGTATACGGCTTCGGTGGTTCCGTTTTTCCTTCATGGAAAAAAGGAGATGATTCTACTCGTTCACCTCGCTGTACATGAGGAAGAACATTTCGTTTCACTTCATTTTTTTGTGGAAATAACATTTTCCACCCTTCATCTAAAGATACTCTACCTTTTGAATGAAAAATAACATCTTGAACACTCGTTTCAATCACTGTCTCTTCGTAACGATAGGGACGATGAAACATCCCGAGTGTCGTTCGAACAATTTCCTCATAAATGAGACGTTCTTGTCGGTTCATTCGTTCGAGCGTCGACTTTTTAGGTATTTGTTTCGTCGGAATAATTGCATAATGCTCTTTCACACGCGCATCATTCACATATCGCTTTTGGACGCGATCTGTCGCGATTGGAAACGTTAACGATAACAATTGTTGATAGTTAATAACCCGTTCTTTTATATAAGTAAACTCTGCATTCGTAATCACACGAGTATCTGTACGAGGGTATGAAATAAGCTTACGTTCATACAATTTTTGAGCGAGTTGCAACACAGTGTTCGGGCTCATTTTCCATTTACGGTTCGCCGTCGCTTGTAATGTCGAAAGCGAGTGCAATAATGGCGGCAATTGGCGTTTTTCTTTTTTCTTAACGTTTTGAATGACGCCGACTTCGTGCTCCGTCATTTCATGAAGATGCAGCGCTTTCATAAGTTCTTCTTTCGTTTCCCATCGCCCTTTTACTTTTCCTTCATACGTGCCGTTCATCGCTTGAAATTTCGCACGTAGTTCAAAAAATGGACGCGAAACAAATTGTTCAATCGCTCTCATTCGTTCGTAAACGAGATAGACAGTCGGTGATTGAACACGTCCGATTGGAAAAACGTCATCAAACCCTTTCTCTTTCAAAAGAATCGTATACAGTCGCGAAGCATTCATGCCGACGAGCCAATCACTCACTTGACGTGTCTTTGCTTCATCATACAATCGTAAATCGTGTTCATTGTTACGAAGTTGTTGAAATCCTCGACGAATCTCTTCTACTTCTAATGAGTTAATCCAAAGTCGTTGAATCGGCTTATTTCGAACACCGGTCATCTGTAAAATAGAATAAAAAATATTCGACCCTTCCCGATCGACATCACACGCATTAATGAGTAATGACGCGCGTTGAAACCATTTTTTCACTGCTTGAAATTGCTGGTACTTTCCTTTTGCAATTTGAAATTGAAATTGTGTAGGAATGATCGGCAAACTTTCAATTGTCCAACGCGTCCACTTTTTATCATATTTTTTCGGCTCTTGTAACTCGACTAAATGGCCAATTCCCCACGTAATTACGGCACCTTCTGGCCATTCCTTATTAGGAGCTAATTCAATTTCTGTCTTCGTCTTCTTTTTGACAGTAAAAGCTTCACTATATGCTCGTGCTTGACTCGGTTTTTCGGCAAATATTAAGACAAGTCCCATTTAAGAGTTAACCTCCTTTATCTTTCGTTTTATATGGTATAAGTCTTGTTTGACTTTATAATTCAGTCAAATAAGTAAGCATAAAATAGTTTCACGTTATAAAATTGTATAAAATATTTAGTACCTTATGATATATTTAATTGAATAAATTCGATTTTAAATATAGCTAGGATGTCCTCGTACTTTTCTGTTTTTCAGAGCCAAACAAAAGAGATAGCGAAATCGTCATCCCTTTAATTTATTTTGTTCCACAAACATAAAATCTGTCCCAGATGAAGGAAAGGCTAGTTTAATTGGTATGGTATTCTCAGCGGAAACTTCATGTATTATCAATTCGTTCATTAATTATTGCTCTTAACTCATCCGCCCTATCCATCATGGTTTGAGTGGCTTGCGTTAAAAAGGAATCAAAAGCGATAAACCCATCCTGTGCATTAGTAGCTCTATCTTCTTTAATTTCAAAAGCTTGTTGGGTGAAATCTTGTATATAATCATCTAAAACATCTTCTGTCATATTAATCGCATTTTCTTGCATTAAGTCATTTATATACTCGTCTTCGTCAAATTCTATAAACTCAAGCACTTCTGAATCTATCTCATATTTGCAAATTAACTCCTTAAGATTCTCCAATTTCTCAATAAGTTCTTCTTCATCATATGTTAAATCTCTACCAGACGTGTTATTTGCAATCTCTTGAATCAGCTCCGATACAGTATTGTCTAACTCTTCTTGAAAGTATTCAAATTTTTCTATAATTTTTGTATCTATATAAATGTTACCGCCTTTATAATATTCGCCTTGTTCATACCCGTGGACTTCCCATAAGCCCCAAATAGATTCACTGAGCATAGTTTTGATTTCTTCTAGCTCGCGTGCGAGAAAAATCAAAGGAAATATATCATAAGCATAGTATGATTCAGCACTACTTTCAATTTCCTCATCAATGATATCCTTTATTTGAAGAATGGCTAGTTCGTCTTCAATAATCACACCAGCTTCAAAGTTATTGGCTGATTCCGACGAGTAATTCGCTGAACCAATATAGGCAATATTATTGGTCATGATAATTTTTGCATGATTGTTAAACGCAAATTGACTTTTAAATTTCTCATTGAACTTTTCGGGATCTAATTTTGCTACATAGATATTTATTAGGCTTTTTGCATTTTTTGAAGCCCAATCCCGCGTATATTTGTTAAATCTACTAGGTATATTTGTAAACACTTTAATTTCAGTATCTTCTGGGGCATCTCTTAGTTCATCCAGCAATGTTTCAATATTTCTTGAGATATTGTATGTGACAATATAAATAAACTCCGATTTAGGAAAATCCTCGAGAATTTCACCGTAACCAAGTTCGTCTTTTGTCATAATAAATTTTGCTCGTGTAAATTCTACTTCTCTTCGCAAATAAAACACCGTCCAATCTTAGTAACTCGAATGAACGAGTCATCTATAGGTTAATTATAGTTATGTGGAAAACAGAATTGTATACTACTTCCCGAACACTTATTTCTTCTAGTTAATATTCTTTATTGAACAAAACTACTTCTTTAGTTTAAATGAAAATCTTCAAACTTTCTTTAACTATGTTACTCAATATTCTGGCTCGTTTGTTGAATGAAAAGGGGTTTTGGAATATATTCCATTTCACAAACGTTTTATTTCAAAGTCGAAATTAGATTTTATTATTTTTTCATCTTTTTTTAATAACTTCGGAATTACTATATATAGTCTATCCATGGCTCTACTAATACCTACATACTGAATACGATGTTCTTCGTTTTCATCTAGATTAGGAGCAGTCATAAAATCAATATTGTTTGCTATCAGTAAGACATTTTGAAACTCATCGCCTTTTGATTTATGGATAGTCCTATGTTGACTAACATCGTCATTATAATTTATACACAATGCTAAATCTCTATAAGTATGATCATTATAAAAATTTTGGATCGTTCCTTTTCTGAAGCCAGGCATTTTTATCTCTTCTTTGACTAACTCATAAAATGTCATTAGCGGTTCTTCCAAAATAGAGGCACGTGAACTTATTAGTTTTTGTATAATAGAAATTGATTTTTTTAACTGTTCTTTTTCGGAGCTGTCCCTGAAATTAACACTCATGATTTTTATAGCACTTTTATAGTCATTATGCTCAGTAAATTCTAAAGCCTCCATAGCACTTATTACAATGTTTCGTCGTTTAGGGTTACTATCTGTTAATAAAAAGTCGTTT
>JASLJC010000039.1 GCA_030152585.1 Savagea sp.
CTTCCAGGAGCAGTGTATTTATACGGAGCAGGAGAGCTCTGGATGGGTGTAGGTTTACTGCTAGGTGCCTACTTTAACTGGCTACTCGTAGCCCCTCGTTTACGTGCGTACACAGAAGTGAATAATTCCATTACTGTGCCACGTTACCTCGAAAATCGGCTGAACGATCATTCAAAAATTTTACGAATGATGACAGCGGTAATCATCTTAGTATTCTTCACTTTTTACGTTTCAAGCGGTATGGTTGCCGGTGGGAAATTTTTCGAAAGCTCTTTCGGACTTGATTACCACATTGGACTTATTGTTGTAGCGGTTGTCGTCCTTTTATACACGTTGTTTGGAGGGTTTTTAGCAGTTAGTTATACAGACTTTTTCCAAGGCCTCATTATGTTTTTAGCACTCATCATTGTGCCTATAATGAGCATCTATTATTTAGGTGGTTGGTCATCGGTAAAAGATATCGTTTTATCTGTAAACCCGAACCATTTTAATTGGTTAGCAGACGTAGAAATAGGCTCGACATTATACAATTATTTAGCGAGTATCGATCGTGTAACGACATTAACGGGTATCGGTATATTCTCTTTGATCGGTTGGGGACTCGGTTATTTCGGTCAACCTCATGTTATCGTGCGTTTTATGGCGATTAGTTCGATTGAAGAAGTCAAATCTGCTCGTCGTATCGGGATGGGTTGGATGTTCATCAGTTTAGTCGGAGCAGCATTGACAGCGTTTGCAGGACTTGCTTACTTTTCTAAAAATGGAGGAGTGGATGCAATTGACGCAGAAACTGTATTTATCGTAATGGGGCAAATTGTTTTCCATCCGTTAATTGCAGGCGTTGTGCTCGCAGCGGTACTTGCTGCTATTATGAGTACGGTCGCTTCTCAATTGATCGTTACGTCTTCAGCACTTGTCGAAGATGTTTATAAAGCCGTAACGAAAAAAGAGAAATCTGATCGTTATTACGTCATGCTTGGGCGTGTTGCAGTATTGCTTGTCACACTCGTAGCCCTCGCATTAGCATGGCCGAATAGCCAATCGATTTTATCACTCGTCGGTTTCGCTTGGTCAGGTTTCGGTGGTGCGTTCGGACCGATTATTTTATTGTCTCTTTATTGGCGTCGTTTAACAGCGCAAGGTGCGATTACCGGTATGGTCGTCGGAGCGATTGTCGCTTTCATTTGGCCTTCGCTTGAATCTCTCGGTGGATGGTTCACGATTTACGGTATCATTCCAGCATTTTTTGCTAACTTGTTGATAACAGTCATTGTGAGCTATATGACGTATAAAAAAGATACAGTAATTGAAAAAGACTTTGATGCAGCGATGAATCTTTTGAAAAAACATCAGTCATAATAAAAAAATCCGGTGACGATTCAGTCATCGGATTTTTTATTTCATTTTATAGATTGTAAATAGCGCAATTCACCGATTAAGCGGAGACGTTCTAATTCGTTATGAATGCTTGGAAGTCGTTGTTCAGCTAGCATTAATTCAATTTCACGTGTACGTCGAATAAATTGTCGTTTTTCTTGCATCGACGTTTTGTGGTTGAATCGATGAAGTTTTTGATGTTTTTTCATAAAGTCACTCATCGGTCGTTCTTTTTTCGCCATGACGATATCGGCAAATGAAGTTTTAGTAGAGGTCGATTGGTGACAGATAGAGTATGAATTCTTTTTATTTTGCCATTCAATCGCGTCGAATATCGTTTGCATAAGAAAACTCCTTTCTTATTGATTATCGTCTATTTACTTTCTGTATTAAGTGATAAGATAGACCTAAAAGAAAGGAACACTTAGATGAAAAAACAGTTATTAATGAGTAGTCTTTTGATTGTTATTTTATTTTTCGCTGGTTGTTCATTAGATGAGTTGACGGGGGCGACAAACGACACAGCACTAGAAGAGCGTGTAATCGCATCGCTAGAGGACGAAGACTTCGATGCTGTCGAACAGCAGTTGAAAGAAGCAAAAGATATTTCATCAAGCGAAGTGCTCGTTCTTGCCCGAAAATTACTCTACGCTCAACAAGACCTTACTCGCGCATGGGAAAAAGGAGACTTCGCTTTTTACGAAGAGGCACTCATAAAACTAGGGCGTCTCGATGAACAAGATTGGGCGAAAATTACCTTCATATTCGTCTTATTTATTTTACAGAAGAACGGATTGAAAAATTACAAATGATGTATAACGATTAGAAAGAAAGTGTTGTAGAACGAAGTGATCAATTATCGTTCACCCAAATTATAGAAAAACGTCGTTGTCTTCGAAGACAACGACGTTTTTTTACGATGTGAGCGATTGGAAGTAATCCCATGAATGTTTCGCTAGTAGAAGCACCGTCATGACGATAAATAAAATACGTACGTAACGACTTCCTCGTTTCATCGCAAAGCGAGAACCTGCAATCGAACCGAAGATTTGTGCAACGCCCATAATGAGCCCGTAGACGAAATTAACTTGACCTAATACGATAAACATGAGGAGCGCAGCGACATTACTTCCGAAATTTAATACTTTTGCATTGCCTGCTGCTTTTAAAAAGTCAAAGCCAAACCATAAAAAAGCAAACATTAAAAAAGAGCCGGTTCCCGGTCCTAAAAACCCGTCATAAAAGCCGATGAATCCGATGGCGATGACGAATAGTAAAAAGTGTGTACGGGATAATGTTTTTTTCGCTGTTACATTTCCCCAATCTTTTTTTAAAATCGTGTAAACAGCGACAATGGCTAACATGATGAGCATTAACGGTTTTAAAATGTTCGGATCGACGATGGAAACGACGAAAGCACCTAAAATCGCCCCAATGAACGTAATCGGTAACAATTTACGTAACGTCGTTATATCTAAATGACCTGAACGAAAAAACATCACACTACTCGTAAATGACCCGAGTGAACTTGCTAATTTATTCGTCGCAATCGCAGCGGATGGAGAAAGTCCGGTAAATAATAAGGCAGGTAATGTAATGAGTCCTCCACCGCCGACAACGGAATCGATAAAAGCAGCGATGAAGCCGAATGCTATGAGTAAAAGAATAATGGATAAATCGAGTTCGAACATAATCGTTCTCCTTTCCGCTTTTCTATGTCTATCGTAATGAAAAAAATACCAAATGTAAACGCTTTATTAAGAAGAAAGTGTGTATGGTGTCTTCTTTTTTGGTAAAGTGAAGAAAAAGGAGGGATTTTATGAAGTTGCCCGTTTGTACAAAGTGTGGACATCGTTGGACGTGGAAACAGTCGATGCAACAATTTTTAGCAATGCAACATATCGATTACGGCATGACGTGTCCTTATTGTAATCAAAAGCAATACATGACGAAGAAGATACATCGTCGATTATGGATGCTTCGTGTCATTCCGTATTTGTTCGTTTTCGCTAGTTTCTTTTTATTTTCTCTTTTTGTTGCATTTGCTTGTCTTATTATTTCAGTCGTTGTCATGGTATGGATGCATCCGTATGTTATGAAATTATCATCTGAACGAGCATCACAACAAAAACCGTTATGGTAAATCGAGTATGATTGCTAATGTTTCATGCAATCATACTCGATTTTTCATTTAGCCATCTTTTGATTGAAAAAGTTGATAAAGAGCAAGCAACTCGTAAGCGAGGACCGTTTGAGAAGAAAGTTGTAACGTACGAGAGGACTCATGAATCCAAGCGAGTAATTGAGGTTCTAGTGAAGAATGAACGATTGATTCTCGATACCGAATTGCTCGACTGATTTCATCGATCGTTTGTTTCACTAAATGTCGTTCTTTCATCGTCCAATCATTTTCTTTTAGTGCGAGTTGTCCAATCATTTCAATATGATGTAGTGCTGTTTGAAGTTTGTGAAATTGTTGCGCTTCTTGCGACGTCGTACTTTTATCGTTTCGAACGAAAGGTGACGTCGCATCTTTCATTTGAAAACGAATAAAAGATTCTGTTTTTTGGAACGAATGATAGACGTCGTTGACTAGTGGCTGAACATCTACTCGTTCAGATTGTACGATAGCTCTTTCTGCTCGTTGTAATAGTTGTACTAACTGTTGTCGAATTGATTGAAGGTGAACTTGAATCGTTTTAGAGTAATTCGGTGGTGAAATGAACAAGTTGACGATAATCGAAACGAATAACCCGATTGATGTAGAACCGAGTCGTGTAACGAAAGCGAATAAAAAGTGACTTTGGATAACGTCGACCATCGCCACAGCTGTTAACGTTGCGACGAGTAACCCATCATGTAAACGTAATCGATATGTCGTCCAAATAGTGAAAACCGCAGATAACGTATAAGTGAAAGGCGTATGACCGAAAAGAGAGACGAACAAAACGGCAAAAAATGCGCCGATAGCTGAAGCTGTGAAACGGATAGGCGCCTTTTTTAAAGAATCTGTGACGGTGGGATCAATTGTAACAATGGCTGTAATGACCGCAAAAGCAGGTGACCAACCGAGTAAATTACAAATGAAAGCTGTAATAAAAACGGCGATACCTGTTTTCATAATACGGCTACCTTGAAAAGGGAAACGAAACATGCCCTCTCTCCTTTCTTTCACTATATTATACACGAATAAAAAAGAAGAACGACGTTTCAAAAAGGATATAAGTGGTAAACATTAGAATAGAAGAAAAGAGAAAGAAGGGATTGTACAATGACATTTCAATTCGATACAATGTTAGAACGTGTTAACAGTTTAGACGGTCCTGTATTGACGATGTATTTAGAAACGAACCCAAGTGATGAAAAATGGAAAATTCGATTGAAGAATGGATTGAAACGAACAGGGGAATATATCGAAGCTTCTCAAAAAGAACAATTTCCACTTTTCGAGAAAATAGCGAAAGAAGTTTATCAACATACGTTGGATTTACAACGCCAAATGAAAAATGGTTTAATTTGTTTTGCAACTGAAAGGTCGATTATAATGCAACCGATTCAACCTTCTGTTGAAACATCATTTTTCTGGAGGCAACAAGGTGAGATGGAACAGTTGAAAACATTATTTGAACGTTATCCACGGACGGCATTTATCGTCGTCCAACAAGATCAAATCGGTGTCGTGGAATCGATTTTAGCCGATGTTGTCGATGCAGAACGCTTTGAATTAAATATTGATACAGAAGATTGGGTGCAATATAGAGGACTTGCTTACGGCGGCATTATATCGAGCAGTGCGAACCACCGTGATAAATTTGACCATCGAATCGAAGTACAAGAGTCTCGTTGGTACCGTAAAGTTGCGCCGAAAGTTGAAAAATATGTAAAAAATGAACGAGTTGAAAAAATATTTCTCGTCGGTGCGAAAGAATTGACAACAGTATTTCAACAAGAAGTACCGAAGATGAAAATTGACTACGTTGTCGATCATAACTATGCAGGAAAACCGGTTTACGATATGATAAGTGGCGTATTACGAGCGACAGAAAGAGAATAAAGCTCGGTATTACAATTTTATTGACGCATGAAATCTAAAGTAGTTCACTTTAGTTTCGTGCGTTTTTCATGTCAAAGTATATATATATCATTTTGTCGTTTAGATTGAAAGATAAAATTTTATAAAAAAAATACAACTTTTTGCTTCGGTATTACGTAAGAAAGAGAGAAAAAGAATAAAGAGAAGAGGAAAAGGATGAAAAAAATGGTCATCGGGGTGATTGTGCTTCTATTGCTGCTTATCGTCGTCCCTCTCATATGGAACGATAAAAATATAGAACGTGCACCTGAACACGTAGCGCAACTTGATACGTCTCAATTTATAACGAAAAAGGAAAAGAAGTATGCTAAAACGTATCCTCACGTATACGATGCGTTAAAAGAAACATTGACTCAATTTCAACCGTATTTTACATACGACACAACATCGATAGACGAAGAAACACTCGACGAAATGTTGACGCACATTATCGACTATAGTCGAATGAATACGTATTTAGAAGGATGGGAATATTGGACGGAAGAAGGAAAAGGGTATGTTGAATTCCAATATTCATTACGACGTGACGAAATTATTCAACAAGAGCAATTTGTAAAAAAAGAAATCGAACGAATTGCACAAGCGATTATAAAGCCTTCAATGTCTACGTATGAGCAAGTGAAAGCGGTACATGATTATATCGTACTTCATACAGCTTACGATGAACGAGCAGCGGAACAGTGTGGAGAACCGGAATGTTACGACCCTGCATATAGCGCTTACGGTTTATTGAAAAATAATATTGCGGTTTGTGAAGGATATGCTCAAGTGATGACGTTGTTACTCGACTATATCGGCATTGAAAATTATTACGTACAAGGAATGGCGGACGATGAATTGCATGCGTGGAATTTAGTAAAAGTAGACGATGCTTATTACTACGTCGATACGACATGGGATGATCCAATACCGAATAAAGAAAATGTAGTAGAAGATCAATATTTGCTCGTTTCAGTTGCAGACTTAGACGATCATCAATGGGATGTAAAACAATATCCGAAAGCCGCTAAAAAAAGTTATCGAGACAAGAGAAAGTCAAAATGAGTGTCATTGCCTCATTTTGATTTTTTATTTGAAAACGGTTACATTTCTTTTTACTTCTTTTCAAAGATTCGGTATCGTAGAAGAAGGGAGGAATGAATATGATACCGATAAAAATAGAAGCTGTCGCAATCGCACGACCGAAAGAGCAACGAGATAATACATATTATGTCGAACATTTTCAAAAAAGGGGAAAAGACATTACACGGTTATTAGAGAAAGTAGGTCGTCAAACACGCTATATCGCTTCAGAACATGAAAATAGTTTAACATTGGGGATAGAAGCATCACTTAAAGCGTTACGCCAAGCGTCGTATAAAGGAAAAGATGTAGACTTGCTCATTTTTTCATCTCAAACACCAGAATATTTAGTGCCGATGAATTCACTAGCGATTCATCGTGCGATTGATGGAAAAAGAGAAATGGCAAATTTTGATTTAAATGCAAATTGTATCGGCATGTTTTTAGCGATTGAACAAGCGGTGTATACGTTACATCACCATCCGACAAAAGAAGTAGCGCTCGTTGTCGGCTCAGATGAGCTTTCTTTTTTAAGCAATGAAAATAGTACGTTAACGTATTCTATTTTTGGAGATGCAGCTGTTGCGATTGTACTTACACGCGATCAGACGGAACAGTCAGGAATGTTAGGGATTATGCACGAAACAGACAGTACAGACTATGATGAAATCGTTTATCCTATCGGCGGAATGAAACAATTAATGAAAAACCAAAAGCCGCATGAAGGCGTTTATTGGGGACGATTTGATGGCGTAGCGAGCGTTTCTTTTGCCCAACGGTCGATTGAACAGTTGTTAGAAGAGCATCAATTGACGGTGCAAGATATCGCATTGTTTTGCTTTTCTCAATTTACACTTAACAATATTATTGCTCTTCAAACAGCACTTCAAATTTCAAGTGAACAAATTAGTTACGTCGGTGATACGTACGGTTATACAGGAACGAATAGTCCATTTTTAGCTTTATACGATGCTATCGAAAAAGGGAATGTCCAACGAGGAGATTATATCGTTTTTTGGACATTAGGTGCCGGTTACGAAACGGCGACGATGTTATGGAAATATTAGGAGGGTCACATGTTTACATCTTACGGTAAATGGAGTACGGCGATGTATGAAAAAACGAAGCCGATCGGCCATAGTATATGTGGAGATATTGAGTATTATAAAGAAAGACTATCTTTCGTGAAAGGACGAGTGTTAGAAGCAGGTGTTGGAACCGGACGTATGCTCATTCCGTTATTAGAAGACGGTTGGGAAGTAGAAGGAATCGATGCATCGTCGCATATGTTAGCACAATGTAAACGACATTGTGCGCAACGTCAATTGTATCCTGTGTTATATGAACGATCTCTTGAACGTTTAGACGTGTACGAACGTTACGAGGCAATCATTATTCCGACAGGTTCAATTCAATTATTTGAAGCGATTGACCTCGTATTAGAACGTTTATTTAACGCTTTACAAAAGGGAGGTCGTCTCATTTTTGATCTTGAAATTTTTCGTGGATACGAAGTCGGTGAACGTTCTACTGAAATAGTACCACTTAGTGCAACGAGCGGTATTCTATATGAAAGTGTTGCAAAGTCAATCGACTGGACGCGACAAAAAATGACATACCTTTTATCGTACGAATTTATTGAAAAAGGAATAGTAAAAGAAAAAGAATATCAGCAATTCGTCTTGTATTGGTATAGCGTCTATGAAATGATCGTACGACTTGAAAAAATCGGGTTTCAAAATATCACATGTAGTGCGCATTACACCTATTTAAAAGAAAGCGATGAACAGACGAAATGGGTGACAATCGAAGCTGAACGACTGGTATAAAAAAACGAAGTTTTAACAGAAAACCTGTTAAAACTTCGTTTAGTCTTAATATTCGATGCCTTTTTCATCTAAATGTTTACGAATCATATTAGTCATCGCTTGCAATGTGCGAACGCGGGCATATTTTTTATTATTTCCTTCAATGATGACCCAAGGTGCATTTTCTTTATCCGTTTTACGGAAAGCATCTTCGATTGCATCTTCATAGTCATCCCATTTTTCACGGTTGCGCCAATCTTCATCTGTTAATTTCCAATGTTTAAACGGATCGTGTTTTCGGCTTTGGAAGCGACGAAGTTGTTCATCTTTACTAATATGGAACCAAAACTTCCCGACGATAAATCCTTCGTCTGTTAATGTTTTTTCGAAGTTATTAATTTGTCCATAAGCGCGCATCCACTCATCTTCTTTTGCAAATCCTTCGATTCGTTCGACGAGGACACGGCCGTACCAAGAGCGGTCAAAAATAGCGAGTCCACCGTAAGAAGGTAAGTTTTTCCAAAAACGTTGTAAATAATGCTGTTCTTGTTCTTCGATATTCGGTGCAGCTGTCGGATGTACTTTATAACCGCGAGGGTCGAGACGTTCGGTTAAACGTTTGATAGCGCCACCTTTACCGGCAGCGTCCCATCCTTCGAAAGCAAACACGGCTGGAATATTGTTCATGTAAAGCACTTGTTGTAATTTTAATAATTCAAGTTGGTAATGTTTTAATAAACGTTTGTACTGTTTTTTTGATTTTAACTTTTTCGTTAAGTCTACATTGTCTAAACGACGTTCCATACTATCACTCCATTTAAGTTTAATATATTCATTATATATCATAAGTCTTGTGAAGCAAAAGAAAGTGTGAGGAATTTACCTAAAAATGTATACAGAGTGTGATATAATAGAACTATGAACAATAGATGTGCTCTAGCAAAACAAATAGAGAACAAATGATGACAAACGAAAACGAATTTAAACAGAAGCTTGTATCGGAGAGAACAAATCATATAAACTATGGCCAACTTCAATGTGGAAGGAGTTTTTCGGATGTCAGAAAAAATTGGAATTGTCGATATCGGATCGAATACGGTCCGGCTCGTCATTTATGAAAAGTTAGAAGGTCGTTCGAGTTATGAACGAATTGAAAACATTAAAGTAACAGCACGTCTTCGTTCATATTTTGATGAAACAGGAGAGTTAGTAGAAGAAGGAATACAGTTATTGTTATCAACATTACGCGATTTTTTACAAATTTTAACGTATTATCGTGTAACGAATCAACAATGGGTAGCGACGGCTTCTTTACGTCATGCTGCGAATCAACGTACGATATTAGAACGAATTAAACAGGAAGTCGGTGTACAAGTTCGTCTATTGAGCGATTATGAAGAAGCGTATTACGGTTTTTTTGCAATCGATCAATCGATGAATGTACCGGAAGGATTGACAGTCGATATCGGTGGAGGTAGTACCGAGATTACTTATTTTAAAGACGGTGAGATGCTCGCATACGAAAGTTTGCCTTTTGGTGCGTTGTCGTTACGTTTACAGTTTGTTGAAGGAGAAATGTTGACAGACAAAGAACGTAAAGCGATGAAGCAATATATTGAAAATGAAATGGAATCACTGTCGTGGCTTCATGCTAAAAAAGTACCGCTCATTGCAATTGGTGGAAGCGCCCGAAATATCGGAAAGCTGCATCAACAAATGACAGAATATCCACTCGATGAATTGCATCAGTATGAAATGACACTCGAGCAACTAAAAGAAATCGACCGTCAAATTGCGACCCATACGTTGTCTGAATTACAAAAACTTGAAGCAATCGATAAAGAACGAGCAGATACACTTCAACCGTCTCTTCTTGTTTTCAAAACGATTTGCAAATATGCAGAAACCGAACAATTTATTATAAGTAGTAAAGGGTTGCGAGATGGTTTACTTTGCGAACAAGAAGAACGTCCGACAGCTTCTTCGCCTGTACTCATTCACCGAAGTATACGTGATTTAAAAGAACGTTTCTATATCGGGAATCAAAAAGAAGAGCAGCTACTTATTTTATCTTTCCAGTTATTTCATGCGATCGATGCAATTCGAAATTGCTTCGATTCAAAAGACGAAGAAACGTTAAATTATGCAGCTCGCATTTTTAATTTAGGAAAAAAAGCAGATGCAGAAACGAGCAATACTACTTTCTTTCTCGTTTCACATTACACTTTATCCGGACTGACGCATAAAGAGCGGATTCGGCTCGCATTAGTCGCTTCGTATAAAAATAAACGATTGTTTTATCAATATGTTGAGCCGTTTATTGAATGGTTTACAGAAGAAGAACTTCAACGTCTCGCGTTGCTCGGTGCGATTTTAAAAGTCGCTCAAACATTAGACCGTACGAAACGTGAAAATGTGAAACAAATTAAAGTAAATGTCACAGCACCGAATGAATGGACGGTCGTCATTACTCATGAAGAATTTATTTTTCCAGAAAAGTATCATTTTAACGCTCAAAAGAAACATTTAGAAAAAATGTTAAAAGTGACAATCCATTCACAATTTGAAAGAATATGACGAAAGTTTAATGAAATGTTAACACTCAATAGGTGAAAAGTTTGAGATAATAGAAGTATAAGTAAAGAAAAGGGGTTTGATATCGTGGTAGAACAAAAAACAAAGCAAACAAAACAAACAAAACAAACGAAACAAGAACAAGTCGATTTAAACAATACGTTATATTACAATAACCGTGAGTTGAGCTGGTTACGTTTTAATTTAC
>JASLJC010000061.1 GCA_030152585.1 Savagea sp.
AAACGATTGTAATTGAAATATAAAAAACGTTTGATATTTTCTTCATGTTTCCCCCTAAACGAACTAAAATCTAATTTTTCATTGAAACATTGCCATACTAACAATGATTTTCGGAGAAATCAAACAGCGTCTCGATGAAAAAAGAGCGAGAAATCAACGTTTTGCTCAAAATAAAAGTTCGCTCGTTTCGATGCCTATAAGGATGAGTTAAAATGTCGAATAATTTAGATAAAAAGATTTCTGACGAAAGAAAATAATTACAAAGACCTATTTACAAAATAGAAAAAAGAGCGTTCTTTTTCTCATGATGAAAGAGAAAAACGCTCTCCTAATATTATGATTTTTTCGGTTTAATTCGGTCAAATAATGTCGCCAGCGGAATTCGTTTATTGATCCACGTCATGACAAAAATTCCGATCGACATGACGATAAATTCAGAAAGGGCTAAAAATCCCCATAAAATAAAGAAAGCAGAAAATGAAAAACTTCCGAGGCCCATAATTAACAATGCGATAATAAACATCGTAAAGGTGAAAATAAACGTGTTTACCCACATGAGGACATATTTATTATGAATAAAGCGCCCTGCTAAAATCGTTAAACCGAGGGATATTGCTGTATGGAAGACACCGACAACGACGTCGATAATGCCGAAAGTCGACCAAAGGTTTGCGATAGCGACACCCCCGATAATTCCCCAGAAGTAACGCGGATTGAAGACGACGAGATGGTTTAATACTTCCGATAAACGAAATTGCATGTCACCGTAAGCGACAGTAATGACCGCAAATGTGACCGCAACGTACAGTGCAGCGATTAAACTATTTGTTACGAGAATATGAAGACTCGATTGTTTTTTCATCTATAAAGGAACTCCTTTGTTTTATCTTTTTTCAAACGTTCATTTTACCATATGTAGAAGAATAGAAAAGAGGAAACGTTTCGGAAAAGGATAAAAAATGAAAATAAATGTGAAAAAATTGTAAAAAAGATGAAAACACTTGCAAAATGATGGCGCTTTCATTACGATAGATTTACAGAAAAGATAACGCTTACATTTTAGAAAAATAAAATAGTTAAAGGGGATGTTAGATGATGAAACGTACAACATGGTTACTCGCATCAATTGTCGTCGCATTAACGCTCGTTTTAGCAGCGTGTAGTAGTGGAGACGACCAAGATGGCGGCAAAGATCAAGGGGCATCAGGCGATAAGCCGAAGTTTTTAAGTTTATTAACAGGTGGAACGAGCGGTACGTATTATCCACTCGGTGGAGGTATTGCAAAAATTATCGTAGATGAGACAGGCATTCAAACGGACGCTTTGTCATCGAACGCTTCAGCAGACAATATTGAAGCATTACGTGATGGGCAAGCTGAAATTGCATTCGCTCAAACGGATGTTGCCACATATGCACACGAAGGAATTAACGCATTCGACGGGAAAAAAGTAGACAACGTCGTAGCGCTCGGATCGCTTTATCCTGAAACGGTTCAAATTATTACGACAGAAAAAACGGGCATTCAGTCTGTTGAAGATTTAAAAGGGAAAAAAGTATCGGTCGGTGCGCCGGGTTCTGGTGCGTATATTAACGCAGAACAAATTTTAGCACTTCATGGACTTTCAATGGATGATATTAAAGCACAAAAGCTCGACTTTGGGGAGTCAGCAGGCGGTATTAAAGACGGTAATATTGACGCTGCATTCATTACAGCAGGTACACCGACAGGAGCGGTTGAAGAGTTACAAGCAACAGCAGATGTCGTCGTCGTACCGATCGATCAAGCGAAAATTGATGAATTAGTAGCGGAATATCCGTACTATGCAGCTGAAACGATTCCAGCAGGAACGTACGGCTTGAAAGAAGACGTTCAAACGGTTGCAGTGTTAGCGATGCTCGTCGTACGTGATGACGTAGCAGAAGATGTTGTCTATGACATTACGAAAGCATTGTATGAAAAGTCAGATAAAATTGCACACGACAAAGCGAAATTTATTAAAAAAGAAGATGCTTTAAACGGTATCGGTATTCCGGTACACCCAGGTGCGCAAAAATATTATGACGAAGTTGGCGTAAAAGGAAATTAATCGCTAACGACAACGAAAGCCGGTAGTCGCCGTGTCGCTACCGGCTTTTCTTCCATGATAAAACGAATAAAAGTAGTGAGTAAAAGAGGGATGCGGATGAAACGATGGAAAGTAGTCAGTAGTATGAGTAGTCTCGTCCTCCTCTTTTTTATCGTCTATTTTTTCGTACCGATGCGGTCAGCGCTCGTCTTTTATGAAGGGCGTACTGATCAAATAGCGGCTTATTTACCTTTACGCCAAGGTGATCAATTTCAAATTATTTTCGTTCATTCGATTCATCGAACGGATGTGACGGAAACGTATGAAATTGAACAAGACGGTACGATTCATCAAACGGCGATGTTTTTTTCACAATATGGTATCGGAATGCCATCTACTGTAGAGCCACATGAGTCGCTCGTTTATCAAAACGGGCGGTATGAATTAACGGGAATTGAACGAACATTTCCGTCGATGAATATTCGAAATGGCAAAACGGTATCCGAACATCGGTTACGTTATAAACGACAAGGACAGTCGCCTCGTTGTGTGTATTTTAATACGTTTTTTGAGCCGGGCGATTGGTATGAAGTGAAAATGAAACGATTAACGATGAACGAACAGAGGGGAGTGAAAATCGATGACAAAAAAGAAAAAAGACGTTGTCGATTCGACGGAGAACGTTGACGTATTAACAGAAGAGGAACAGCAAAAGTTACTCGAAAAATTCGATGCAGAATCGAATAACCGTCAGTTGACGGGAGTGATGGCGTATGTCGTCTTCTTTTTATTACTTGCGTTTTCTTTATTTCAGTTGTATACAGGGGCATTTGGACAATTTACAGCGTACATTCAACGAACGATTCACTTAGGGTTTGCGCTCGTTTTGATCTTTTTCTTATTCCCAGCGCGTAAAGGAGCAGCTCGTGATAAAGTGGCGTGGTACGATTACATTTTAATTATCCTTTCGATTATCGTCACCGGATATTGGCCACTCTTTTACGATACGCTCGTTCAACATGTTGGAACGATTACACAGGCACAGTTTATTATCGGAGGAATTGCGATTTTGCTCGTTTTAGAAGCATCTCGCCGTGCCGTTGGAATGCCGATTACAATCATTGCAATTTTCTTTTTAGGTTATGCTTTGTTCGGTCCGTATATGCCGGGCGTTTTTGCACATCGTGGTTTATCACTAGAACAATTGATTGACTCGATGTTTTTCACGACAGAAGGTATTTTAGGTACGCCACTTCAAGTGTCGTCGACTTATATTTTCTTATTTTTACTGTTCGGTGCTTTTTTAATTCAAACAGGTGTCGGAACGTATTTCAACGATTTAGCGATTGCGATTGCAGGGAAACGTACCGGTGGACCTGCGAAAGTTGCGATTTTCTCGAGTGCGTTACAAGGAACGATTTCGGGTAGTTCTGTAGCGAATACGGTAACGACCGGTTCGTATACGATCCCGATGATGAAACGACTCGGCTACGATAAAAACTTTGCCGGTGCCGTTGAAGCCGCCGCATCGACGGGTGGACAAATTATGCCACCGATTATGGGAGCGGCTGCGTTTTTAATGATTGAGTTCGCCGGTGTCGATTATTGGACGATTGCTAAAGCGGCTCTCATTCCTGCGATTTTATATTTTGCGGGAATTTGGATTATGACACATTTAGAAGCGAAGCGGATGGGGTTACACGGTTTACCCGAAGACCAAATTCCAAAAACGAAAACAGTATTGAAAAAAATTCATTTACTATTACCGATCGTTGTTATTATTTATTTATTGTTCCAAGGGTTTAGTATCGAACGAACAGCATTGCTCGGTATTTTGACAGCGATTGTCGTCAGTCTTCCATTAAAAGAGACGCGTATTAATTTCCGAGGCATTGTGGATGCTTTAACAACAGGAGCAAAAACAGCACTCGGAGTCGCAGCCGCTACGGCGACAGCGGGAATTATCGTCGGTGTTGTGACGAAAACGGGTCTCGGTTTAAAAATGGGAAATAGTCTCGTCGCTATTGCAGGATCGGTGACGTCAGACGTTCAAGTGCAGTTGTTGTTAACACTCGTCTTTACGATGATTACGTCGATTATTCTCGGGATGGGTTCACCGACGACGGCGAACTATATTATTACGTCGACGATTGCGTTGCCCGCGATTTTAGCATTGAACGATTTATTACCTGTTGCTATACCTGTTCTTGCTGCACATATGTTCGTCTTTTACTTCGGAATTGTTGCAGACATTACGCCGCCAGTCGCACTCGCAGCTTTTGCGGCGACGGGTATATCGAAAGGTGATCCGATTAAAACAGGTTTGAATGCTTCAAAATTAGCGATAGCGGCATTTATTATTCCGTATATGTTCGTTTTACAACCTCAATTGCTCATGATTGATACGACATTTGGAGAAGTCGCGTTCATTTTAGTAACGGCGATTTTCGGAATGATTGCAATCGGAGCAGGTATGATAGGGTATTGGTACGTGAAAGTTGGGTGGATTGAGCGTGGTATTGCCATTGCGGCAGGATTGATGCTCATTTATCCAGGATGGCCGACAGATATTATCGGCTTCGGTATTTTCGCTGTACTTTTATTTTTCCAAATCATTCGTAGTAAAAAAGAAGATAATGACCAGTTAGAAACAGCAGCATAAAGAAAAGCGCTTAGCATTTGCTAGGCGCTTTTTGTCGTTAAAAATGATGGAACCAATCGGGGCGAATACGAAAACGTAACGTTTGACCACGACCTTCCCATTCGAGCCAATGCGTATTCCACGAAGCTTTAAGCGCCGTTTTCAATTGTTCCGTCGGATGTTTTCCTTTGTAATGTGTCGGAATCGATGGGGCAAATTCATGGAAGGTATGCCAATTTCGATCAAAAAGTGTGTTGTAGACGTAAATCATTGTCAGTTGATTTGCCGTAATCGTCGCGCCACTTTTGGCACCACCTGTCGTTAACGTATGATGAGGTTCGATCCATGTTCGAATATTACGTGTCGGGTGATTTTTCTTCGGTGGGGCAAAGTGGATGACTGCTTTCGTTTTTAAGACGTAAATGAGTCCGATATTAAATTTTTTTAAGACGCGGTGCGCGAATTGGTGCGACCGAATACGTTTCGGTTTCGGTACAGCGACGTAACTGTAATCGACGTATTTTTTGTTGTGGACCGCTTGTTCGATGACGTGGAACGATAAATTTTTCTTCAGTTCGATGCCGATTACTCGTTCATCATTGAGTGCGACGACATCGATGCGTCGCACTTCTCCGTAGACGGTAAATTGATCGTCTTGACTAAATAGACGTTTGACGAGCGGAAATAAGTCACTTTCTTTCACGTATGTTCATCCTTTCTCATACGCTCTAGTATACTAAATAAAAAGAACTTCAGAAAATCTTAAGAAAGATGCTATATTTTTCTAAAGAATTGAAAGATATACTTACATTATTAGAAAAAAGGAATGATTCATATGACGAAATTAACGATTCTCGTCGTCGATGATGACGAAGCGATTCGTGAAGGAATTCAAATTTATTTACAAAATGAAGGTTATCACGTGTTACTTGCAGCGAATGGAGAAGAAGCGTTACAACAGTTAGAAAACGACGTTCATTTAATCATTTTAGACGTCATGATGCCGAAAATGGACGGTATTACGGCAACGTTTCATATTCGAAAAGAACGGAATATCCCCATCATTATGTTAAGTGCGAAGTCAGAAGATAGCGATAAAATTCACGGTTTATCTGTCGGAGCAGACGATTACGTGACGAAACCGTTCCATCCGATGGAACTGATCGCCCGGGTGAAATCGCAATTGCGTCGATATGTCACACTCGGTACGTACGAACGTGAAGAAGTATTACGCGTAGACGGTCTCGTATTAAACGAAGAAACGAAAGAAGTAACCGTTGATGGCGAAGCCGTTCGTTTAACACCGATTGAATTTAAAATTACCGAACTTTTAATGAGTCATCCGGGACGTGTTTTTTCAATCGATGCGATTTATGAACGCGTATGGGAAGAAGAAGCCTACAACGCTGACAATGTCGTCGCTGTTCATATCCGAAAAATTCGAAGCAAAATTGAAGCAGATCCAAAAAATCCACGTTACATTAAAGTCGTTTGGGGTCTCGGTTACAAAATTGACCCTGCCGGATAGGAGGAAAACATGAAAAAACAACTGATCATTTGGTCTATTTTACTCGTCGTCTTTTTAAATGGTTTATTTTTATTCATATCGAAAGGTTCGTATTATTTTCATTCATCGTACGAAAAGACGTCTAATTTTAAACAAGAATGGATTGCAGAAGAAAATAAATTAGCAGATGCTCTTTTACCACAAGTTACAGTACAAGAGATTGAAAAAACGTTAAATGTATCGCAAGAAGAAATCGAGCATTATCGCCAATTTTACGGTACGTTACAAGAGCAAAAAGAAAATATTACGAGTCAATACGATTTTGAAAAAGAAGAAGTAGAGCGACGTTTTCAAGGAAATGAAGCTACACTTGCTACTGAGAAATTAAAAAAAGAAACGATGGCTACGTTAAAAGAAGAGTATGAAAAAAGATTAAAAGAAATTGAACAAAATTTTAAGGATGATACGACCGTCGAAAATAAAATTAAGCGTGAACGTGCGGAAGCGGTTTATCATCATTTGAATAAAAAACGGGAACAAGGATATGCTACGCTTGACCGTGCGTTTCATTTTACGATGAAGTCACTAGAAACAGAGGAAGTCGTTCAAAATGTTTCACATACATTTACAAAAGAGGAAGGAGCGAACTATCATCACATTGAACGTTTTACAAAACAACATCCGTTTAAAGTGAAAGCATTGCTCGTTCCATTATCAGAAATAGACATGGAGCCGTATTTGGTTGATTTTGCTGGTCGCCAACAGTACACGATTCCTAGTCGTTCGTACATTGGAAGTTACGGACTCGATTATACAGAAAAGCAAAGCGACATCGTACAACGTGCATTGAATTATCGTCAAGAGCAAGCCGGATTCTTTCTAATAATCGGTCTTGCTGTCGGAGCGTTCCTTTTACTCGTGACAAAATATCGTTTGCCATTTCAACGTACGACCGATATGGAAGAAGCATTTCCGGCGTTACGTCGAGTACCAGTTGATATTCAAATGTTTATAATCATTGTTTTAGCGTTTATATTACGAAATCGAATATTATACAGTGACTTCCCTTATTTTATGTCACAACATTGGTCTCGTATTTTCAATGTCATTTGGTCGGTCGGTTGGTCTGTTGCATTTGCAATCGTCTTTGTCGTTTTAGTATGGAACGTTTGGATGCGTCGTACCGAACAGTTTCGTTATGAAAAAATGTGGACGTATCGTCTCGGTCGTGCCTTTTTCGATATGTTTGAAAATCGTTCCGTAGGCGTTCAATTTTTCATATTAAGTCTCGGCTTTTTCCTTGCGGGATTCGGCTTTTTCATCGCATGGACAAGTACAGCACATATGATGATTTATCTAGTACTCGTCGTTTTATCGTCGCCTTTTTTATATCTCTTTTTACGCCGTGCCGGATATTTGAGTAAAATTTTCACAGCGACTGAAAAAATGGCAAACGGCGAACTAATTGAAAAAATACCAGTGAAAGGGAAAAATGTCGTTGCGCGACATGCCGATCATTTAAACCATTTACAAGAAGGCGTTCGTCATTCTTTAAACGAACAAGCTCGTAGTGAACGGTTAAAAACAGAATTAATTACAAACGTTAGTCACGATTTACGTACACCGCTTACAGCAATTATTACGTACGTTGATTTATTAAAAAGTGATACGATTACAGAAGAAGAACGTGCTAAATATGTACAAGTTTTAGACCAAAAATCAGAACGTCTCAAAGTGTTAATTGAAGATTTGTTCGAAGTATCTAAAATGGCAAGTGGTCATGCAGAATTAAGTTATCAACATGTGGATATCGTCCAACTCGTTCGACAAGCGATGGCCGAACGAGCGGAAGAAATTGAACAATCTTCGTGTGATGTTCGGATTACATTGCCAGAAGAACCGATTGACGTCTATGTTGACGGACAGAAGTTGTGGCGTGTTTTCGATAATTTAACGACGAACGCATTGAAATATTCGTTAGAAGGAACACGTATTTATATGACGCTTGAAGATAAAGGAAATGCGGTCAAGTGGTCTGTGAAAAACGTATCTAAATACGAATTAGCGCAAAGTGCCGATCGTTTAGTAGAACGATTCCAACGAGGTGATGAATCGCGTCATACAGACGGTTCCGGGTTAGGACTTGCGATTGCGCAATCGATTGTCGATTTACACGGTGGTCAAATGAAAATTGATATTGATGGTGACTTATTTAAAGTACATGTTACAATTCCTAAAAGATAAAAAGTAAAAAAACCGGTTCTCTCGTGAGAGGACCGGTTTTTTCGTATCGTTTATTACACGTGTTGGAGCAATTCGTCGAGTAAACGGAGTACTTCGTTCGAAGCACTTTCGATTTTTTTCAACGATTCTTCAGCACCTGCTAAATCACCTGCATGGAATTGTTCAGCTGCGCGACGTGCACAATTATGAACGTCTTTATGATGTGTATCTAAATCGCGATACGCTTGTAAGTGGCCGATGCGTTCTTTCGTACGGTTGGCAAAGTACCATTGACCGAGTCGGCAGTCTTGATGTGAAACGATATCTTCTGGACGCACATTTTCGAGCCCGAGGAATAAGTTGTAAATACGCCATTTCCATAATAAGTGGTCGGCTTTCGATAATTCGAGTAAAGCTCGTGTAGAAAGACGTACATTTTGTTCTTCTAACACGTCTCCACGGAATTGATCGATTTCTAAACTTAAGTCGTAAATGGCAGAAGACGTATCGTTACCGTAAGATCTAATTTCTTCTTGTAAGCTCGTCATTTCAATCATTCGATTGGACACTTCATCGATCGATGCTGCTTGTTGTTCTGAAATAGCTGCCGTGTTTGTAATGTCGACGTTAATCTCTTCAATGGCACGGACAATCGCAGAAAGAAGAGGAAGTGATTCTTTCGCTTCATCTGTCGCATGTCCGATAATTTTCGTCGTTTCACCGATAGAGTCGGATACGTCGTTTGAAAATGATTTTAACACTTGTACGTTCGTAGATACTTCATTTAAAGCAGACACTGTATTTTCAGCGAGATTTCGTACTTCTTGTGCTACGACTGCGAAACCTCGACCGTGTTCACCTGCACGTGCTGCTTCAATAGAAGCGTTTAAAGCGAGTAAGTTCGTCTGCGCTGCAATTTCGTTCACAAGTGTTACGACATTTTCGATATCATTGACTCGTTTTTGTAATTGATTAAATGTGTTCACAATTTCTTTAAACGTTTCTTCGGTTTTGAAAATCTCATCGAGTGTCGTTTCTAATTTTTGACGACTATCCGTTGCATATTGAACAGAGTCCGATGTTTTTTCTGAAATACGTGTTGATGATTCTGCTACTTCGGCGATTGAGGCTGTAATTTCTTCTGTGGCAGCCGTCGCAGAACGAATTTCATCAGTTTGACGGTCAAGTCGATAAATTAAGTCTTTCATAAACATAATTTTAGCGTTCGCTTCGACTAACTTTGACAAACCTTCAGATAAATGTTCAATAAATGTTTCAGAATATACGTTTGCGAGCACTTCGGTATCGATATTGCTCGCTTTTTGTAAACTTAAAACGAGACTTAATACGTGTTCAGGTCCACGGAATCGAGAATGGAATTGTTTTGTAACGAACGTTTGGATTAGGAAAGCAAATTGATTAAAAATAGCAACGGCTGCACCGACTTCGATTTTAGCTCGTTGAAGTTGTTCGAAGAATTCGTAATGTTGATCAAAATATTGTTCCGTTCTCTCTTCGTTCAAAAAGCGTTTGACGTAATTTTCGATAGAATGTTTAGAAACGCGTTCGTTCCCTTCACTCGCTTTTTGAATTTTTTCATCTAAAAATTGAATGAGTGTAGGCATTTCGTTATGCAATTGTTCTCCGATATCGCGAACGTGCGCAAAGTCTTCACGTTGAAAGGCGTGATCGTCTAAGTTTTTTTGGAAGCGACTATCTGTTTTTATGTCAGAGCCCCGTTGGAAAAAGGCTTCTGTTTGAAGTGATCGACTGGCAGAACTCATTATCATTCATCTCCTATTATGTAAAGTTATCTACCTTTAATAGTATCACTGAATATGTAAAATAAGCAACATTTCCTATATGAAAAGTTCGTAAATCGCGTCGAAACGTATGGAAAAGTAGTATAAAGGAAAAATGGCGATATAAAAGGACTAAAGTTTTAGGTTTTTCAATCTCTTCCTTATATATGTCTTTTATTAACGTTGGGAAATGATCGCTCGATTTTGAAACGTGAAAGTTGAATGTAGCTTGTAGAGACGTGACAATCATATAAAAAAAGTCGTACGCAAAGTCGGAGAGGACTTTTTGTACAACTTTTTTCTGTAGGATGAAATTATGAATTGTAAGGGGAGGTATTACCCGTTAAATCGTTGGCGTCCTTTTAAAAGGCGCTCATTGACGACGTCCCAGTTTACTGTATTCCACCAGTTTTCAATAAACTCTGGACGACGGTTTTGATACTTTAAGTAGTACGCGTGCTCCCACACGTCTACGATAAGTAATGGCTCTTTACCATCTTTTAATGGCGTGTTTTGGTTTGCTGTACTTAATACTTCGAGCTCACCTTGCTCGTTCAGTACTAACCAACCGTAACCACTCCCGAATTGGCTAATCGCAGCTTTAGACATAAGTTGTTGGAAGTTATCAAAAGAGTTGAAACGACGTTCGATCGCAGTTTTAACATCTGCTGTCGGGTCCCCGCCACCATTCGGAGACATCGACTCCCAAAATAACGTATGACAGTAATGGCCACCCCCATTATTGCGTACCGCTGTTTGGATCGACTCTGGCACAGAATCGATATTCGTTAAAATTTCGCGAATCGACTGTTGTTTTAAATTGTCATCATTTTCAATCGCAGCATTTAATTGATTTACGTAGTTTGCATGGTGTTTCGTATGATGAATCTCTAACGTACGAGCATCCATATACGGTTCCAATGCATCTACCGCGTAAGGTAGTTTAGGTAACGTAAAAGTTGACATAATTTGTTTCACCTCCTCGATAGTTTCCTTCGGGAAAGAATGTTTCCCTAATGCAACAATACGACAACTGTTTTGAAATTGCAACTCTTTTTTTAAAATAAAGCACAAAAGTTGCGAATATACCCCGTGCTGTATATAGTAGAGATACGAACAAATTGGAAAGGAGAATGAACATGAAAGCAACTGTATATACAACTTCAACGTGCCCATACTGCACGATGTTAACAGACTACTTAAAAGAGCAAGGTATTCCATTTGAAGAGGTAAACGTACAATTAGATCCTGAAGCAGGTCAACGTCTCGTTGCAACGACAGGTCAAATGGGCGTTCCCCAAACAGAAATTAACGGTCGTTGGGTTATTGGATTCGATCCAAACGGTATTCAACAAGCATTAAAATAAAAAAGAAGGAAGGGAAGATATGTTTAAGAAAAAACGTTTCGGCCCTTCCCGAACGGCTTGTTCTCTTCATACTGAAGAAGCGCAATGTCGTCGGCAACGCGGTGGCCGTTTTCAATTTGAATTGATGCATATCGGTTTACTTCTTGTTGCGCTATTTTTTATCGGCTACGAATGGTGGAGCTAATAAAGAGGCAGATGAATGTTTGACATTCGTCTGCTTTTTTTGTTTTGTAAAGTTTTCGTAAAAGACTAGAAATTTCGAAAGAAAACGAGGACAATAGAAGAAATGTCAGGAGGTATCGTATGATTCGAATTTTCGTTGTAGAAGATGACCCGTCTATTTTTCAGTCTCTTCAACGCGATTTATCGCAATGGGGATATGAAGTGACGGGCCCAGACGACTTTGAACAAGTGATGCGGAGTTTCGCACAAGCCGATCCCGCGCTCGTTTTACTCGATATTCAGTTACCTGCTTATGACGGTTTCCACTGGTGTCGTGAAATTCGTACAGTGTCGAAAGTGCCGATTTTATTTTTGTCATCGCGTGATCATCCGATGGATATGGTAATGGCGATGCAGCTTGGTGCAGATGATTACGTCCAAAAACCGTTTCATATGGACGTATTACGTGCGAAAATTCAAGCACTTTTACGCCGAACGTATACGTACCATGAACAAGAAGAGACGCATTTATTCCAATGGAACGGTGCAGTAATCGATTTGAAAAGTAATAGCGTAAGAAAAGGGGACGTGTCGATCGATTTGACGAAAAATGAATTTTTTATTTTAGCAGCACTCGTCGAGCGAGTCGATGAAATTTTATCCCGTGACGTGTTAATTCGAAAATTGTGGGATGACGAACGGTTCGTCAACGACAATACATTAACAGTCAATGTCAATCGACTACGTCAAAAGTTAGAACCCGTCGGTTTAGACCGCGCTATTATAACGAAAAAAGGAATCGGATATATGGCGGTGACATTATGACACCGTCGCTCGTTTTTTCGTATATACGTGAACGCCGAACGTGGATTGCGTTTATTGTAGCTGTCGTTTTACTCATTAACGTCTTAATGTTTTTAGATCAAGGATTTGCGTTCGTGACAAGTGACAGTATGCTTTACTTCAATCTCGTCGTCGGTGTATCGTTTGTCGTTTTTTTTATTTGGCGGCTTTATCGTGAAACAGTCCTCATTCGCAAGTTACTTGAAATTGAACACGTAGACAATATTGATTGGCTCGACTTTTTCGGGTCGCTCGATCGCCATTCAGAACAAGTAGTGCGTGATGTCATTCTCGATATTGACCGAGTTTATCGCACGTATGTGACCGAAATGCGCTCAACGCACGTATTAGAATCCGATCATATCGACGCGTGGGTACACGAATTAAAAGCACCACTTACTGCGATGCGATTAACGATGGACCGTCACCGACACGAGCCAGCGATTCAGTCGTTAGAAAGCGATTGGTTACGACTTCATTTATTACTCGATGAGCAGTTGTATTTGTCTCGACTCGGTACGATTTCATCTGATTATGTGTTAGAAAAAGTGACGTTGTATCCGCTCATTACACAAGAAATTCGTCTGATTGCTTCGTGGTGTTTTGAAAAAAATATAGCGATCGAAGTCGAAGGAGATGAAGAACTTGTCGCTTTAACCGATTCGCGGTGGTGGATGTTCGTTTTCCGTCAGTTGTTAACGAATGCGGTGAAATATAGTCCAGAAGGAAGTACGATTACTGTGACGTTAACGACGATTAAACAATTTCCTGCCGTTCGGTTAAAAGATGAAGGACGAGGTATTCCGAGAGAAGATATTCCGCGATTATTTGAACGAGGCTTCACTGGAACGAAAGGACGTCGCTCGAATGCGGCGACAGGTCTCGGTTTATATTTAGTCGATATAATCAGTCGTCGTATCGGTTTACGTTTAGCGCTTCAAACAGAAGTAGGAGAAGGGACGGAATGGACGATTACATTTACGAAATCGAATGCGTACGATGAAGTATTCGAACGGAACGATTCGTCTTCAGAAACGTCTCTATTATGACAATTTATTTAGAAAAGGTGGACAAGCTCGCATGAGTGTAGAAATATGGATGTTAGTAAAAGCAATTATTCTCGGCTTTGTAGAAGGAATGACAGAGTTTGCACCGGTGTCATCAACGGGACATTTAATTATCGTCGATGATATGTGGTTGAAGTCTGAACAATTTTTAGGGCAATATTCTGCCAATACGTTTAAAATTGTCATTCAACTCGGTTCGATTTTAGCCGTCGTCATCGTTTTTTGGAAACGACTGTTTAGTTTAATCGGATTTTATAATGAATCGGGTCGTCCGATGCGTGAACGATTTAATTTAATGCACGTGATCATCGGAATGTTACCCGCTGTCGTCGTCGGTTTTGCATTGAAAGATTTTATCGACGATTATTTATTTAGTGTTGAAACGGTCATTTATGCGTTAGTCGCCGGTTCGATTTTAATGTTAGCTGCAGATAAGTTCGGATCGGCGACACCTCGCGTGACGAGCTTAGATCAAATTACGTATCGTCAAGCGTTTGCTGTCGGGCTCGTTCAAACGTTATCGCTTTGGCCGGGGTTTTCGCGCAGTGGGGCGACGATTTCCGGTGGTGTGTTACTCGGGATGAATCATCGAACGGCCGCAGACTTTACTTTTATTATGGCTGTGCCGATTATGGCAGGAGCGAGTCTCGTGTCGGTAGTGAAAAATTGGGAACATATGGCGATGGATCATATCGGTTTTTACGCGGCAGGTTTTATTAGTGCGTTCATTTTCTCTTTAATTTCGATTCGTTTCTTCTTGAAATTAATTTCGAAAATTAAACTTGCACCGTTTGCGTATTATCGTCTCGTACTTGCAGCTGTACTTGCGTATATCGTCTTCTTTTAATCGAAAAGCTTCTAAAGTGACGAACTTGTCACTTTAGAAGCTTTTTTGTTAGTTAAAACGAACGACGGACGAAGAAAGAACGGGTACTCTATATGTAACATGAAAAATAAAGGAGATGGAACGATGCGTCACATATTACAAGCGACGAATATTCGTAAAACATACGGCACACGTTTAAATAAACAAGAAGTTTTAAAAGGGATCGACTTAACGGTTGAAGAAGGAGAATTTGTCGGCATAATGGGAGCGAGCGGAGCCGGCAAAACGACATTGTTAAATGTTTTAGCGACGATTGATCATCCGACAGAAGGGAAAATTGACATTAACGGTACGACGACGTCGAATATGAAAGAACGGGAATTATCGAAATTCCGTCGTGAACAGCTCGGTTTTATTTTCCAAGATTACAACTTACTCGATACACTAACGGTAAAAGAAAACATTTTATTACCGGTTTCTCTCGGTGGACTCACGCGAGGAGAAGCAAACGCACGATTTAAAAAAGTAGCGACTGATCTCGGGATTACAGAATTGGCTGATAAATATCCGCATCAAGTATCTGGTGGGCAAAAGCAGCGAACGGCTGCAGCACGTGCCTTTATTCACGAACCGTCGATGATTTTTGCAGATGAGCCGACAGGAGCACTTGATTCAAAGTCAGCAGCATCTCTTCTTTCGACATTAGAAAATATTAATGAAGAAGATCGTGTGACGATTATGATGGTGACACACGACCCGATCGCTTCAAGTTATTGTAGTCGTGTCGTCTTTTTACGAGATGGACAATTGTATACGGAGCTTTACCGTGGCGATCAAACACGTCAACAGTTTTTCCAAGAAATTTTAAAAGTACAAGCGATGCTCGGGGGTGAAACGGTTGACACTCATTGATTTAGTCGTTCGGAGTATGCGTAAAAATATAAAACATTATTATTTATATTTTTTCGCACTCATTTTCGCCGTTAGTTTATATTTCATTTTTGCGACATTGCAATACGACCCGACAATTTTTGCAGAAGCGGGTACGTCGAATTCGTTATCGTCTTCGTTTAAAGTTGGTCGCGTTTTACTCATTATGATTGTCAGTGTGTTTTTAGTCTATGCCAATGCGATTTTTTTAAAGCGTCGAAGTAAAGAAATCGGCCTTTATCAGTTGATTGGGTTAACGCGTGCAGGTGTTGCGCGTATGCTAATGATTGAAAATGTTTTATTAAGTATCGGAGCATTACTCGTCGGTATTGGCATCGGCGCACTCGCTTCACGTCTTTTCGTTTTATTGTTACTTCGTGTGACAGGACTTGAAGGAACGGTTGCGTTAAGTTTTTCAATGACGGCACTTTATGCGACGTTAAAAGTCTTTTTCATTTTAATCGTCGTGACGTCGCTTCAAATGCTTTGGATGGTCTATCGGACGTCGCTCATCGAACTGTTTCGAGCGAATGAAGCGACAGAAGCACCGAAAGAGCCACGTGGTGTTTTAACAGCCATCACCGCATTACTTGGGTTAGGACTCGTCATTTTCGGGTATTGGTTATCACAACATATGTTAAATAGCTTTTTACTTCTTAATATGTTACTCGTCTTATTTTCGACGATTTTCGGTTCGTATTTAATTTTCCGTGTGACGATTAGTTGGGTGTTGTATCGCATTCGTCGTCGAAAAGACGGTCAATTAACGTTGAAAGATAGTTTATCACTCGCACCGTTAATGCACCGTATGAAAGGCAATGCGACTTCGCTTACGATGATTACGACATTGTCTGCGATGACGATGGCGATGATTGCTTTTGCTTATTCGTTTTATTACACAGCAGACGAATCAGCGCGTCTAGATATGCCAAATGATTTCGGCTTTGATGAAGAAAGTGAAATATACGAACCGTTTAAACGTGCTTTAACAGAAAAAGGTATCGATTATACGGAAGTAGAAGTCGTTTCTTATGAAGTGCCGTTTACATTTACAGCAGATAAATTGCCACAATTTGTCGACAAAAATTATCAATTTTCAATCGTCTCTTCTGAAGCGTTAAAAGATACGCGTTACGATGAGCCGACAAACGGTACGAATTTACATTACAAAATGATGGCTTGGATTATGCAAGAATTAAAATTACCAGCGGAAGGTCAAATTGATCGTCAACCGATTACGATTGATCGTGTATCAAATGGAAATGTCTTTAATATGAACGGATTAGAAGGGACACTCGTCGTTGATCCTGCCCTGTATGAAACGTTGAAAGCTTCTAAAATAGAAGGCAGCGAACGTACGCGATACATGTTGAACATTCGACATGATCAAGATCAAAAAGAAGCATATACGACGTTTACTGAAATGTACGACGCCGGTCAAATACCTGTTGCGTACTATGGATTACATGAAGTGATGGTACAATCGGGCGGTATGTTTATTTTCATTACAGCATTTTTAAGTCTCGTGTTCTTATTATCGACAGGGAGTATTTTATACTTTAAACAAATGTCAGAAGCTGAACAAGAACGTCAAAGCTACCGTACGTTACGTCAGTTAGGTTTTAGTGTCAGTGAAATTATGGGGGGTATTCGCCGTAAACAATTGTTCGTATACGGTTTACCATTACTCATCGGTATTCTTCATGCAACATTTGCGGTAAAATCAGCTTCAGGTGTATTGTTCCAGACAGATATTACAGTTCCTGTCATTGTGTCATTTGTTATTTATTCCTTTATTTACGCGATTTTCGGTATATTAACTGTTCGTTATTACCGTCATATCGTCAAAGAAACATTATAAGTAGAAACCTTGTCGATGTTCGGCAAGGTTTCTTTTCACACGAAAGGAGAGTCATAGATGAGTGTGTATATTATGCCCATTGTGAGCGCAGCGGCTATTTTTTTCGTCATCGCTTCTTTGCTCACGTTACCGTGGACATTTTATCAATATCGAAAATATGGGTACTTTAGTTTTTGGCGATCAGTAGTTGTTGCTAGTTTTATTTTTTATATATTAAGTGCATATGCGCTCGTCGTCGTACCGTTTCCGGATAGTCGTGAAAATTGTCCAGAAGGGGAAACGACAGAACGAGTCGATCATATGCAAACGACGCCGTTTCAATTCGTTCGAGATATTGAACGAGAAAGTGCTGTCGTTTGGTCGGATTGGCATACGTATAAAGTGTTGCCGTCGACACCGGCTTTTTATCAACTCATTTTTAATATCATGTTACTATTGCCATTAGGTGTTTATGTACGTTATGTCTTTTATGCAAGGCGTCATTTTTGGAAAGCGATTGTACTTGGTTTTCTCGTTTCGCTCTTCTTTGAAGTGACACAATTGACCGGTTTATACGGATGGTTCGCATGTCCATATCGACTGTTCGACGTCGATGATATAATGGCGAATACGTTCGGTTCAACGATTGGGTTTTTCATTGCGCCGCTCTTTTTCTTATTTATACCGAAGCGGAAAGATCTAGAACGACAAGCAGAACAAATGGAATCTCAACAAAATGCAACGCTTGGTGCAACGTTATTTGCACTATTCCTCGATTTTGTCGTCGCGCAACTGATTACTTCATCGATTGCTCCAAATGGTCAATCGTTCAGTACATGTTTAACATTTGCCCTCGTTTTATTTGGGTTAATTGTCATTGTACCGACAGTTTGGAAAGGGCAAACGATTGGAAGTTTTGCGATTCGTCTTTATTACGAGCGACCGACTCAACTCACTTTCGGTCTATTCAAACGTTATTTAGCACTACTATTGCCATATACGTTAAGTCAATTTGCCCAAGTAGCGAATGAACAGACACCGTATGTGACGGGTTTACCGTTACTCTTTTTCATCGGAATCGTATTGTTAAATAGTGTCGTCATTCTCGTGTTGTTCGGGCATATCGTCTTACGTCTTATACAAAAGAAACGTCGTTTTTATTTCGATGAATACGGTCGTATTCAAACGAAAAGAAAAAAGAAAGAAGGAGATCGAAAATGAAAAAAGGAATCATCGTAATCACGGTCATTGTGCTCGGAGGTATATTTGTTCTCGCTTATTTAATGACGGGATCAACATGGAATCGTCTCGGCACAGATACCTACTATGTTCATATTACAGAAGACGGTACGTATGAAGAAGAAACGTTAGATAACGGAGATGTCGTCGTTCGATATGACTATCGACTAGACGGCTATGATGAAAATGGAAAAAAACAAACGTTACAGTTTTATACGTTAAAAAACTTACGTCATGATGCGTACCTTAAAATCTTTTATAAAGAGAGTAAAGGGGTAACGTCATATGAAGAAGTGAAAAAAGAAGATGTCCCGTCTGCTGCGTTACAGTTATTAGATGCGCAATAATCGTCGTTCTTTTTTGTATAGAAGAGAAAAAGAGGTATACATGTAAAGATGTAGCCTCTTTTCTTTTGAGAAAAGAAATGGAGAGGAAATGAAAAAGATAAACGAAACATTTCGCAACGGTAAGAAAATATTGTATAATAGAATTTGTGTTTATTTTAACGGGCGAACAGATGCACGTATTTTCAAAGGATATAACGAAACGACTAGATGATCCATCATTACAAAAACAATTAGGTCTTTCTCATTTTTTTAGACGAAACGACTTGATAAAAATATTTAAACGTCCTACAATGTATAACAGACTAAACACAACATATTCGGGTATGCAATGAGTGATACATACTACATGTTGTGTTACTGTAGAAGAGTAGACGTTTAAGGTTATATAAAAAAGCTTTTTTGTATTTCGAAAAAAGCTCTTTTTTATGCCCTTAAACGAAGGGAAAAGAACTTAGCAGGAGGAATTGAGACTATGACGACTTTAGTGAACGAAGAAAAAGTAGCAGCAATATTTGAAGATTTGTACCGCATTTACGGTGAAGATAAAATAAAAGAATTGAAAGTAGCAAGTGACCGTTGGATCGAACGTTTCGGGAATGAACGTTCAGGTGATGATTGGGCAGAAGCGATGATTTTAGAAGGTACAAGTTATATCGACGAAGCAGCTCCTTATTGGACGTTTGCAACAGCACGTGTTTATTTATATCAAATTTACGCAGAACAAGAGCGTCGTCGTGGTCGCGAAGTGTATACAGGGTTTGCTGAACACGTTCAAACGTTAGTAGACGAAGGGTTGTATACAGCAGCTTTAACTGAAAAGTATACGAAAGAAGAATTAGAAGAAGCAGGGTCGTTTATTGATCCATCACGCGATTACTTATTTACATATATCGGTCTGAAAACGTTAATCGACCGTTATGTTGCGGTCGACTATCAAAACAATGTCGTCGAGCTTCCACAAGAGCGCTGGTTAATTATTGCGCTTTACTTAATGCAAAATGAAGCGCCTGAGCATCGTTTAGAGCGCGTAAAAGAAGCGTATTGGGCGATGAGTAATCTTTATATGACAGTTGCGACACCGACGTTATCAAACGCGGGTAAGCCACACGGACAGTTGTCATCATGTTTCATCGATACAGTAGAAGACTCGTTAAACGGAATTTACAACTCAAATACCGACGTTGCGAACCTTTCAAAATATGGCGGCGGGATCGGCGTCTACATGGGGAAAGTTCGTGCACGTGGATCGGCGATTCGTGGATTTGAAGGCGCATCATCAGGTGTTCTTCCATGGATTAAGCAGTTAAACAATACAGCTGTTTCTGTCGACCAATTAGGTCAACGTCAAGGCGCGATTGCGGTTTATTTAGATGTTTGGCATAAAGATATTTCGGTCTTCTTAGATTTAAAATTAAATAATGGAGACGAACGATTACGAGCACACGATATTTTCACAGGTGTGACATTACCAGACATTTTCATGGAAGCTGTACGTGACCGTAAAGAGTGGCACTTATTCGACCCACATGAAGTACGTGAAGTGATGGGCTTCTCACTTGAAGATTATTACGATGAAGAGCGTGGGAACGGTTCATTCCGTACGAAATATATGGAATGTGTAAACCATCCTGAATTATCTAAAACGACTGTACCAGCGATCGACATTATGAAACGTATTATGCGTTCACAACTTGAAACAGGTACACCGTTTATGTTTTACCGTGATGAAGTAAACCGTGCGAACCCGAATAAACATGCCGGTATGATTTATTCATCGAACCTTTGTTCAGAAATTGCGCAAAATATGAGTGCGACAGAATTTATTTCTGAAACGTTAGAAGAAGAAAATGGCGATCAAATTATCGTGATGAAACGTAAACCGGGAGATTTCGTCGTTTGTAACTTATCTTCAGTAAACTTAGGGCGCGCTGTGCCAGCAGGCGTACTTGAGCGTCTCATTCGTATCGAAATGCGTATGATGGACAACGTAATCGAATTAAATAAAATTCCAGTAGAACAAGCGCGTTATACGAACGACCGTTACCGTGGTGTAGGTCTTGGAACGTTCGGATGGCACCATTTACTCGCATTAAAAGGAATCCATTGGGAATCAGATGAAGCGGTACAATTTGCAGATGAGTTGTATGAACAAATTGCATTCCTTGCGATTGAATCATCGATGGAAATTGCAAAAGAAAAAGGAGCATACCCGTTATTTGAAGGGTCAGATTGGGAAACAGGTTCTTATTTCGAACGTCGTGGATACGAATCTGAACGATGGAATACGTTACGTCAACAAGTGAAAGAAAACGGATTACGTAACGGTTATTTAATGGCAGTAGCGCCGAACTCATCGACGTCTGTCATCGCTGGATCAACAGCGTCGATCGATCCGGTCTTCCAACCGTTCTTCTATGAAGAGAAGAAAAACTATCGTTTACCTGTTGTAGCGCCAGATTTAGATCACCATACGTACGACATTTACCGTCGTTCGGCATATATCGTCGACCAACGTTGGAGTGTTAAACAAAATGCTAAACGTCAACGTCACGTAGACCAAGCGATTTCGTTTAACTTCTACGTACCGAATAACATCCACGTCGGTGTTTTACTTGAACTTCATTTACAAGCATGGGATTCAGGCTTGAAGTCAACGTACTACACACGTTCAACAGCGACGAATATCGAGGAGTGT
Organism: Savagea sp.; assembly: GCA_030152585.1. Taxonomy (GTDB): domain Bacteria; phylum Bacillota; class Bacilli; order Bacillales_A; family Planococcaceae; genus Savagea. Next base: position 21,557 of record JASLJC010000061.1, read on the forward strand.
GAATGGTGTCACTCTTAATCGCCTACGCTTCATGGAGCGGCAATACAAAAGAAGTTGCTGAACTCGTCCAAGGACATCTCCGAGAAGCAGGGATTGAAGTGACAATGCACCGTATCGGGGTAGGAGAACCTACACCCGATGTCGATGCATTTGACGCCTTTATGATCGGTTCGTTCACGTGGGGTAAAGGAGCGACACCGGTGAAAGTGAAAAATTTTATCGCTGAGATCGGCTATAAGCCACCACTCGTTTATACGTTTGGAACAGGCGATACACAATTTGGCGGAGATGATTTATTTTGTCTAGCAGCGGTGAAATTAGCGAAGTTTTATCATTCGCCGATTCGACCGCTTTTAATTGAACAAAGTCCACGTGGCTCACAAGAAAAAGAAGTGGCACGTTGGGCAGAAGAAGTAATCAAAGATTATCAAAGGAGGAATTGGAAGAAATGACACAACTACTTACAAAAGCAAAAGTGTTAGAACCCGTCAATCCGAATCAATCGACACGTCTTTTCGGCGGTAGTCATTCTGGTATTTTAAACTGGAACGATATTAAGTATCCGCATTTTTACGAAATACGTGAAGAAATTCGTGCACAATTTTGGATTGCATCTGAAGTCGATATGACACCGGATGTGAAACAGTTTAGTACGTTGACCGAAGCGGAACAAGATGCGTATTTAAAAATTATCGGTTTACTCGCAACACTTGATGCACCGCAAACAGACCTTGCTGCGAAGTTAGCAGATTATTCAACAGATCCTTCCGTAACTTCGATTATGGCGACGATTGCAGACCAAGAGAGCGAACATAATCATTCGTATGCTTACGTATTGTCGAGTGTGACAGATTTTCAAGGACAAGTAGACGCATTTGAGATGGGACGTGTTGATCCTGTTTTACTGAAACGAAACGAACGTATCGTAGAAATTTACAACGAATTTGCAGAAAATCCGACGATTGAAACGTCGTTGAAAGCGATGGTCTATACGTCTTTATTAGAAGGAATGTACTTCTACTCTGCTTTTGCTTATTTCTACAACTTAGCACGCCATAATAAGATGGTAGCGACGAGTACGATGATCAGTTTCATTAACCGTGATGAATTACAACATGCGCGTTTCATTAGTGAATTGTTCCGTGCGACACTTGCAGAAAACCCAGAATACAATAACGAAACGTTCATTGAATGGGTATATGAGCAATACCGTCACAATGTTGCGATGGAAGATGAATGGTCAGAGTACGTTTTATCAAATGTTGAAGGAATTGACTTAGATGAAATGAAAGGATACATTCGATATCGTGCGAACAAAATGCTTCGCATGATGGGACTTTCAGAAATTTATCCAGAATATACGGAAAATCCGATGAAATGGATCCGTGCATACGTTGATAACTTCGACGGCGTGAAAACAGACTTTTTCGAACAAAAATCACGTCAATATACGAAAACGTCAGATTTAAACGGTTTTGACGATTTATAAAAAGCGTGTAAAATTGGTTCTTTTTTAAATGTCGGGATGACGAATCCGTCATTTTAAAAAGATGTTCAATTTTATCGTTGTACGTCACGTACGTTTCTTGTTGGATACTTTTAGAGTATAAAAGTAGACAGAAGAGACGTACGTTTTTTAGGTTCTATAATATTTGTTGGGGTTTCTATACAATTCCTTCGGATTTGCATGCTTGCCGCGGGCTCGCTCTTCAACTTCCCAAGCAAGTTTTTCCCGGGAACTTGCTTGGGTGATTTTCAGAGCTCGCAATTCCGCTGGCGTCCGCAAATCCGTACGGAATTGTGTGCATA
>JASLJC010000093.1 GCA_030152585.1 Savagea sp.
GAACGATACGAACATGTCGACTATGTCATTAAATCCGCAGCGGTAGCAGATTATCGACCGAAACATGTTTCGGATCGAAAGACGAAAAAACAACAAGGTCCAGCAGTAATCGAATTAGAACGAACGACAGATATTTTAAAAACACTAGGTGAACGAAAACAAAATCAAGTTTTAATCGGGTTTGCAGCCGAAACGAATGATGTCCTCCATTACGGTCGGAAAAAGTTAAAAGAAAAAAACTTAAACTATATCGTAGTGAATGATGTGACAGATCCAAAAGGCGGTTTCGGAAGCGATACGAATGTCGTGACATTGATCAGTGCAGATGAAAACGAACAAACATACCCAGCGATGGATAAAGAGGCACTAGCATTTGATATTTTATCTCAAATTGCAAAGAAAGAGAGCGAATAATTGATGTTTGCATCGGTCATTGTTGACGTACCGGCTTACGCGATTGATCGTCCATTCGATTATATCGTACCGAAGAAATGGCAATCGGTCATTCAGCGCGGGAGTCGTGTAAAAGTGCCGTTTGGTCCTCGTGCTATTTTAGGGTATGTCGTGGCGCTATCAGATGAAACAGCCGTTGAAGCGTCAAAGTTAAAGTCGATTACGACATTAATTGATGTTGAGCCTGTTTTGACAGAAGAATTGTTACAGCTAGCGGACGAACTGGCTTACGAAACGATTTGTTTAAAAATTGAAGCGTTACAAGTTATGTTACCGTCTGCGATGCGGGCGCGATATGATAAACAACTCGTAATTCGAAAAGAAGAAGACATCCCTTCTATTTTGCAGTCAGTCGTTCGGAATCGTTTAGTTGTGCCGTTAAAAGAAATCGACGAATTACATTATCCTTTGATTCGAACATTGATTCGACAACAAGTAGTCGAAATTGAAACGGTAATGAAACAACAACATGCCAAAAAGAAAACTCGAATGATTCATATTCCTTCACTCGCAATATTGTTAGAGAAAGTGTCTGAGATTCAACCGAATGCAACGCGCCAGCAACAATTAATGGAATGGTTATTTGAACATCCGAACGAACGAATCGCTTCGACGACGTTACAAAAAGAAGCAGACATCACGCCGAATGTTTTAAAAAACTTTATTGAAAAAGGAATTTTGACGGAAACTTTTGAAGAGACGTATCGCATATTAGATGATTCAACGTTAACTGTTGATCGCGTTGAAACGTTAACGGAGGGACAAAGAAATGCTTTACATAAAATTGTACAAGCAATCGATGAGCCGAAAAATACGACGTTTTTATTAAGAGGGGTAACCGGTAGTGGAAAAACAGAAGTATATTTAAGAGCGATTGAACGTGTATTAGAAAGAGGAGAGGAAGCGATCGTCCTCGTTCCTGAAATTTCATTAACACCACAAATGACAGCTCGTTTTAAAGCCCGTTTCGGAAAACGCGTCGCCGTCATGCATAGTGGCTTATCACCAGGCGAAAAATACGATGAGTGGCGCAAAGTCAAAAGAGGAGAAGTTGACGTCGTCGTCGGAGCAAGAAGTGCGGTATTCGTCCCGTTTACTAAAATAGGGCTAATCATATTAGACGAAGAGCATGAATCGACGTACAAACAAGAAGATGCACCTCGTTATCATGCTCGTGAAGTAGCGAAATGGCGCGCAACTTATCATCAATGTCCTGTTCTATTAGGAAGTGCAACGCCAGCATTAGAATCGTATGCACGTGCAGCAAAAGGAGTCTATACGTTACTAGAGATGGATGAGAGGCCGAAAACGTCGACGTTACCAACAGTAGAAGTCGTCGATATGAGAGAAGAATTGCGTTTTGGGAATCGTTCGATGTTTTCACAAACATTGAAAGAAGCGATTCAACGTCGTATCGAACGCGACGAACAAGTCATTTTGTTTTTGAATCGCCGTGGTTTTTCCAGCTTCGTTCTTTGTCGTGATTGTGGTCTCGTTTTAGGGTGTCCAAACTGCGATATTTCATTAACTTATCATCGAGCGACGAACGAAATGAAGTGTCATTACTGTGATTATCACGTATCACCTCCTTCGAATTGTCCGCAATGTCAGAGTGAACATATTCGTTTTTTTGGGACCGGCACGCAACAAGTTGAACAGGCATTGTATGAAGAAATTGAAAATGCACGTGTCGTTCGAATGGATGTCGACACGACGAGTCGAAAAGGTGCACACGAAAAGTTACTTAAACAATTTGAAGAACAAAAAGGTAATATTTTACTCGGTACACAAATGGTCGCTAAAGGACTCGACTTTCCAAATGTTACATTAGTCGGTGTAATTGCAGCAGATACGACGCTTCATTTAGCGGATTTTCGTGCAGCAGAACGAACATTCCAATTATTGACACAAGTCAGTGGCCGTGCAGGAAGAGCTGAATTACCGGGAGAGGTAGTGATTCAAACATACTCCCCCGAGCATTATGCGATTCAACTAGCAAAACGTCAGCAATACGTCCCTTTTTATGAAACAGAAATGAAAATGAGAAAATGGTCAAACTATCCTCCATTTTACTTTATCGTCCTCATTCAATTGAGTCATCCTAACGCAGCGGTCGTTGCGAAATATGCTTACCGTGTAGCTCATTATTTGCGCGATGCTTTCGAATCGTCAACAATTGTATTAGGACCTGCTCCAGCAGTAATCAATCGGATTAAAAATAGATATCGATACCAATGTTTGATAAAATATAAAAAAGAGCCACGTCTCTACGAAGTCCTCCACCAATTAATGCATATGTATCGTACAGCATGGCAAAAAGAAGACGTTCGAATGACGATCAATATTGAGCCGTCGTCGATACTTTAAGGAGTTATAAAAATGAAGAAAAGAAAGATTATAAATTTTTTAAAAGAACATGAAATCATGACAGAAGAAGTGACACAATTTAATGAAGACGTGCAACAAATCGTTGATACGTTACTTATGACGTTACACGCTTCAGAAAGTGTTGGTTTGTCCGCCCCTCAAATTGGCGAAAAAGCGAGAATTGCTGTCGTTGATTTTCAAGACGGGCGAGATCCGCTCATTTTAATTAACCCTGTGTTAACGAAATATTACGGTGAAGAGACCGAAATGGAAGGGTGTTTAAGTTATCCGGATGTGTACGGAGAAGTGACACGACCATCTGCCATTCAAGTAGAAGCGCAAGATCGTGACGGTTCGATTTACGAAATTACAGCAGAAGGAATCGAAGCACGTGTAATTTTACATGAAATGGATCATTTAGTAGGCGCACCTTTTACGAAAAAAATAAAACGTCGAGTAGACGTATCTCAATTTAATGAAGAGGAGTGAGACGATTGACGAAAATCGTTTTTATGGGAACACCCCCATTTTCAGTACCGATATTAGAAATGTTAGCGAAGCAGTATGATGTACAAGCGGTTGTGACGCAACCAGATCGCCCTGTTGGAAGAAAGCGAGTTTTGACACCGCCTGCGGTGAAAGTTGCAGCAGAAGCGTTAAATATTCCAGTTTTACAGCCTGAAAAATTGACAGATTCAACAGAGTTAGAAGAAATTATACGTATGTCTCCTGATTTAATTGTGACCGCTGCGTTCGGTCAATTATTACCGAAGTCATTGTTGGAAGCACCACGCTTAGGATGTATTAACGTCCATGCGTCGTTGTTACCGAAATATCGTGGCGGTGCACCGATTCATCAAGCCGTGATCGACGGTGCAGAAGAAACAGGAATTACAATTATGTATATGGCCGAAAAACTTGATGCAGGCGATATCATTACCCAGCGTTCCATTCCAATCCAATACGATGATAATACGGGTAAACTGTTTGACGACTTATCAGAGCTTGGTCGAGATTTGTTACAAGATACGATGCCTTCAATTATTAACGGTACAAATGAGCGCATTCCTCAAAATGAAGAAGACGTCACATATGCCTGGAATATTACACGTGAGCAAGAACGTATCGATTGGGAAAAAGGTGGCGAAGCCATTCGAAATCATATTCGCGGGTTACATCCGTGGCCAACTGCTTATACGACATTCCAAGATGAACGTGTCAAAATATGGTGGGCAGAAACAGAAAAAACATCAAAAAAAGCAACACCGGGAACGATTATTGACATTCGGGAAGACGGCATCGTCGTTGCGTCGAATGATGAACGAGCAGTTCGATTAACAGACATTCAACCATCAGGGAAAAAACGGATGGACATTGCACAATTTGTGCGTGGAACGACATGGGAAGTAGGAGACCAATTCAAATGACATTATTAACAGTACGTGAAGCCGCAGTCAATACGTTACTTCGTATTTACGAAGATGGGACATATAGTAATATTGCAGTAGATGAGCAATTACGAGCAAGTGATTGGAATGAAGCCGATCGTCGTTTATTTACATCACTCGTCTATGGAACATTACAGCACCGAGATACACTTGATTTTTATTTAGCACCTTACGTTCGCCACGACTTACAACCCGATGTTCGTGAAATTTTACGCGTCGCGATGTATCAAATTGCATATTTAACAAAAGTGCCGTCTCATGCTGCGGTAAACGAAGCGGTTCAAATGGCGAAGGAACGTCACTTCGGTCAAGTAGGAGGATTAGTAAACGGTATTTTACGTAATGTATTACGTCACCCGCTCCGTTCATTTGACGAAATAGAAGATCCGATTGAACGTCTCGCTGTCGAAACGAGTCATCCGATTTGGCTCATTCGACGTTGGTATTATCAATATGGCTTCACATTAGCCGAAAAAATTGCTAAAGAAAACAACGTCATTCCTCCGACGACAGCCCGAGTGAATACGTTAAAAGGAACGCGTGAAGAAGTACTAGCTCTTTTGGACCGAGAAGGTTTTCGCGCTTCTGCAAGCGATATCGTGCCAGTTTCGATTCATGCTGAAAAAGGAAATTTCGGTCAAACCGAAGCTTTTCAACAAGGGTATCTTTCGATTCAAGATGAAAGTTCGATGTTGCCAGTCGTCGCACTTGACCCTCAACCGAATGAAACGGTGTTAGACGTTTGTGCAGCACCCGGTGGAAAAACGGCATTTATCGCAGAAAAAATGAATGATACAGGAAAAATTTATGCCCATGATATTTACGGTCATAAAATTGCGACGATTCGTGATCAAGCGACTCGTCTCGGTATTCATTCGATGGATGTTTCGTTGCAAGACGGTCGTCAATTATCGGAACGCTACGAAGAAAGAACGTTCGATCGTATTTTAATCGACGCTCCGTGTAGTGGTTTTGGTGTCATTCGTCGAAAACCAGAAATAAAATATGAACGTGATGAACAATCTATTCAACAGCTTGCTCATTTACAATGGCAAATCGTACAGTCAGCGATTCCTTTATTAAAAGAAGGAGGACGTCTCGTATATAGTACATGTACGATTGATCGTTTAGAAAATGACAAGACGGTCGAAAAAATTGTGAAACATTTTCCAGAGTTACAGCTCGTCGATACACCGCTCCAATCGTTGTTAGAAACGTCGGAGCAAGCTGTACAAATTTATCCGCATACGATTGAAAGTGACGGATTTTTCATTGCGGCATTTGAGAAAAAATCGTAAGGAGGTAGCTTATGCGCTTTGCAATCCGATCGGATATTGGGCGTGTTCGTCCTGTGAATGAAGATCGAGCTGACGTATTTACACATCCGACTGAACCTTCTCATTTCGTTGCTGTTGTAGCAGACGGAATGGGAGGACATAAGGGTGGAGATGTTGCAAGTACGATGGCTGTAGATATCGTTCAACGTGAATACGAACGTTTAGTACAACCTCACTCGACAGAAGAAGAATGGTCACTATGGTTGCGTCAAACGATTCGTTTAGCAAATGAAACGATTTATAAGTATGCATCGACACATGAACAATATAAAGGGATGGGAACGACATTAGATATTGCTGTCGTAACAGACCAGTTTTTGCATATTGGGCATGTCGGCGATAGCCGTGTCTATTTATGTACAGATCAACTGCAACAAGTAACGAAAGATCATTCTTTCGTTAATGCACTCGTCGATAGCGGGGCAATTACAGAAGAAGAAGCGGAAGTTCATCCGAAGAAAAACTGGATCGTACAAGCAATTGGAGCGCAAGAAAGAGTGCGTTTTGACGTTGCGACGTATTCGTTACAACACGTACGAGCGATTTTGCTATGTACAGACGGGTTATCGAATGAAGTGACGACAGAAGAGTTACAGACGATTTTACGTTCATCGAAAACGAGTGAACAAAAAGTAGAAACGATGATTGAGCGGGCAAATGAATACGGTGGAGAAGATAATATTTCTGTCATTTTATTTGAGCGTGTAAGAAAGGAGAGTTCATCATGATAGGAAGACGACTCGATGATCGATATGAGTTGTTAGAAGTAATCGGAGAAGGCGGGATGTCACGTGTTTATTTAGCACAAGACATTATACTCGATCGTCACGTAGCGATCAAAGTGTTACATTACGATTTCGAAGATGAAGAAGCATCGACGAAACGATTTCGACGAGAAGCGCTATCTGCGACGAGTTTATCCCATCCGAACATCGTCGACATATACGATGTAGGAGAAGATGAAGGACATCAATATTTAGTAATGGAATACATTCATGGTCAAACGTTAAAACATTACATTCAAATGAATGGCCCATTAACGCCCGAAGAAGCATTGCCTATTATGAAACAACTCGTATCAGGTATCGCTCACGCTCATTACAACGGGATTATTCACCGAGACATTAAGCCGCAAAATATTTTAATGGATGACGATTTCAATGTGAAAATTACCGATTTTGGAATCGCGATGGCTTTAGACGCCACCGCTCATACGAAAACGAACTCTATTATTGGAACGGTTCATTATTTATCTCCGGAACAAGCACGGGGAAAAATGGCGACGAAAAAGTCAGATATTTATTCATTAGGTATTGTATTTTATGAATTATTAACTGGAAAACTACCGTTCGCTGCTGAAACGGCTGTTGCGATTGCGTTGAAACATTTACAAGAGGAAACACCTTCTGTACGTGCTCAAAATCCATCGATTCCACAAAGTGTCGAAAACGTTATTTTAAAAGCGACAGCCAAAAAAGAAATCGACCGATATCAATCCGCAACAGAAATGTACGATGATTTGGAAACAGTTTTATCTCCGGAGCGTTTACATGAACCGAAATTTACGATTCAGTACGACGACGATGAAACGAAAGTAATGCCCGCGATTAAAGAAGTGCGACCTGAACAAGTCGAAGAAGAGACGACGATCGTGCCGCCTTCGCCTACAGAACAACCGAAAAAGAAAAGTAAAAGAGGCTGGTGGGTCGGCGCTACTCTCGTCATGCTTTTATTCGTCGTTATTGCAACTGTCATCGCTTTTCAAACGCAACGATATCCGATTCCTGATGTTGTTGGAATGGAAGAAGATCGAGCGAAAGAGAAAGTGGAAAGTGAAGGTTTTGCCCTTGATGAAACAGTTGAACAACCGTCAGAAGAGCAAGCAGAAGGTCGGGTATTTCGTATGATTCCTGAAGCCGGAGAGCGTCGTAGTAAAGGAACAGAAGTTAAATTGTATGTCAGCACAGGACGTGAGACGATGAAAATTGCAGATTACGTCGGAATGCAAAGTAAAGATGCGATGAAAGCTTTAGAACGATACGATTTTACTGTCGATATTGTCGAACGTTACGCTGAAGAGGAACCCGGAGTCGTTATTGAACAAGAACCAGTTGCTGGAAGTGAAGTCGTCCCAGCCGATACGACTGTGCGTCTTGTCATTAGCAAAGGAGAAGAAGTGCGGACAGTAGCAGATTTATCGAATTTTTCGGATAAAGCATTGACAAATTATGCGAAAGAATCTGGTTTTCAAATTCGTGTTGTAAAAGAAGAGTTTTCTAAAGAAATAGCGAAAGGACATGTTCTTCGTCAAACACCTGAAGTCGGTACGAAATTACGAAAAGGTGGAACGATTGACGTCGTTTTATCGAAAGGTGAAGAGAAAAAGCCTGTAAAATATATTGTAAAAACCGTCGTTATTCCGTATGAAGAAAATGAACAAAATGAACCGCAAGAAATTCGGATTTATGTTCAAGATCGAAAACATGCGATGACCGATCCAGTAGAACGATTTGAAATAACAGAAGAAACACGCAAAAAAATTACGATTGAATTAGAAGATGGCGAACGAGGGGGGTACCGAATTATGAACGGTGCGACCGTCGTTGAAGAAGATATGTTTGATTACGATGAAGCAAAATAGGAGGCTTATATGACAACGGGACGTATATTTAAAATTGAACGCGATCATTATTTCATTAAAGTAGAGGAACATTTAATCCGAGCGACAGCGAGAGGAGTTTTTCGAAAGCGGAAAATTCATCCACTCGTCGGCGATTACGTTACAATTGAAGAGGATGGAGAAAATGATGCGCTCATTACCGAAATTCATCCACGACATAATGCGCTCATTCGTCCGCCGATTGCGAATGTCGATCAAGCGATCGTTGTCTTTTCAGCGATTGAACCTGCATTAAGTTTAACATTACTCGATCGTTTTTTAGTCGGTTTTTCGTCACATAAAATAACACCGGTCATTTGTTTAACGAAAATCGATATTACACCAGAAGAAACGCTCGAAAAAGTGCGCGACGAGTTAGCTTATTATGAAGCGATTGGATATCGTGTTATTGAAACATCAAAAGATGATCCTTTCTCATTTGATAAAATTGCTCCGTATTTTAAAGGTAAAACGACCGTTTTAGCAGGACAATCTGGTGTTGGGAAATCGACATTATTAAACAGTTGGGCACCTCACTTACAGTTAGAGACAGCAGAAATTTCAGAAGTGCTCGGACGTGGCCGACATACGACACGTCATGTCCAACTGCATCCTTTAGGTGAGGGGTTGTTAGCCGATACGCCAGGATTTAGTTCGCTTGATTTTAATACGATTGAAAAAGAAGCGTTGCGTCTTCACTTTAAAGAGTTCGTAGCCGTTCAAGATGAATGTAAGTTTCGTGGTTGTCTCCACTTAAAAGAACCGAAATGTGCCGTAAAACAACGTGTTGAAAGCGGAAGTATCGCACCACACCGTTATGCACATTATGAACAATTTTTAGAAGAAATTATGAATCGAAAGCCGAGGTATTGAATATGATTAAAATTGCACCGTCTATTTTATCAGCAGATTTTTCAAAATTAGGAGAAGAAATTAAAGAAGTAGAGCGCGCTGGCGCAGATTGGATTCACGTTGACGTAATGGATGGTCATTTCGTTCCGAACATTACGATGGGACCGCTCGTTGTCGAAGCGATTCGTCCGATTACGAAATTGCCTTTAGATGTTCATTTAATGATTGAAAATGCAGATCAATATGTCGAAGCGTTTGCGAAAGCAGGAGCAGATTATATTACGGTACATGTCGAAGCGAATCCACATTTACATCGAACATTACAAAAAATTCGTCAAGCCGGAGCGAAACCAGGTGTTGTTTTAAACCCACATACACCGATTAGCGCAATTGAACCGATTCTTGAAGACATTGATCTCGTCTTGTTTATGACGGTCAATCCGGGATTCGGTGGGCAACAATTTATCCCATCTGTATTAAATAAAGTTCAGCAACTCAAACAACAAATTGAGGCGCGTCAATTATCGATCGATATTGAAATTGACGGTGGGATTAACGAAGAAACGGTTCAAGAAGCAGTGAAAGCCGGAGCGAATGTATTCGTAGCTGGATCAGCTATTTTCGGAAAAGAAGATCGTGTCGCTGCGTTACAAGCGATTAAAACAGCAGGAGAGAGTGTCTCATGAATATTGTCGTCATTTGTGGCGGAAGTACAGAAGAGGCGCGTATTGACTTACAACCATATGTTGAGTACGAAGCAAAATTCATCGGTGTCGATCACGGAACGTTAACTTTGTTAAAACAAGGGATTATACCAGTTGCTGCAATCGGTGATTTTGATTCTGTAACCGAAGCGGAATATGAAGAAATTGCACGTCAAATCGAATTTGTAGATCGCTATCGAATGGAAAAAGATGAAACAGATTTAGAGTTAGCGGTACAACACGCGATGCGTTATCGTCCGGATCTCGTCTTATTTACCGGTGTGACGTGCGGTCGTCTAGATCATATGTTTTCAGCGATGCGCTTACTGTATCGTCTACAAGTAGAATATAAAAGTACTCGTTTCCACATTCAAAATAAATGGAATGACGTAGCAGTCGTCTTAGACGGAGCAAGTCGTATTCCCGCACAAGAAAAGTGGCCGTACATTTCATTTTTTGCTGCGACACCACGTGTAACGGGTGTGACATTAGAAGGATTTCGTTACAATGTCGAAGGAGACGAACTCGCGTTTGGAACGACTCGCTTTACGAGCAATGAAATTGAGGAACCATACGGTGATGTATATGTAGAAGACGGCGCATTATACGTCGTACGGAGTGCCGATCAAACGATAGCATTGAAAGGGAATGACGCATGAAAAAAATAAGAGCGATTTTTATAGGGGATGTTCGATATGATCAATGTCCGGTTTTTGAATTAAACGTAAAAACAAACTTATTTGAAATGTTAATCGATCGCGATTTTAAATATGAAAAAGAAGTTGTAATGCAAGATGATCAATTTTTAGTTTTTACAATTGAAAATGAAATGGTCACATATATGTAAGTGAAATGTTTATAGTTCGTGTAATGAACATCGAATATTGAAATAAAAAGAACCCCTTTATATTCATCAATCGCTACGTGACGCGGTAATTGTTTACGATGCTTTGTTTCTGAAATAAGTTGTTTAAAACGACGCATCACCGTAGGAATCGAGCAGCCTTGTTGTTTTGCTACTTGAGTAAACGTACCTTCTTGA
>JASLJC010000097.1 GCA_030152585.1 Savagea sp.
TCAGCTTCAATCATAAAACTTTTCGTACGTGTTTTTACTTTTTTCCATACCGTTTTTCGTTCAGGTACTAAAAAGTTTGGAATTTCCATGAGTAACGGAGTCTGCTCTCCTGGTATCGTTCGATCGACAAGCCATCCTGCAACGAATGCAAAAAGTAAAGATAATAAAAACATCGTCAACAATAACAACAATGAACGATCTCCGAGTAAAGCAACGAAAGCACCAGTTTGAGAAGCACATGGAATCGCTACCGCAACTACCGTTGCCACGATAATTCGTTCCTTTTTACTCGTTGATGTCCGCGTTCCGATAATAGCAGGTACTGCGCAACCGTATCCCATCATAAAAGGAACGATATTACTTCCTTGGATGCCCATTTTTCGTAAAATACCATCGACGAGTGCACCGAGTCGTGGTAAATACCCACTGTCTTCTAATATTGATAAAATGATATAGAAGAAAAAGACATACGGTAAAATTAAAGCAAACGGCCATTCTATCCCTTTAATTAATACTCCGTATTCCCCTACTAAAATATTTTTGAATGTTCCGTCATTTATAAAAAAATGAACGATCGTATGCATAAGAGGTGTCCATATTTCATAAACAAAAGGTAATAACACGAGAGAACGTAATGCTTTTCCTCCACCTACAACGAGAGCAAAGGCGAGAGTCATCATCAAAATAGCGATAGGAATCCCTGTTTTCGGTCGCATACTCCAATCGCCGAACTTATCTAACAGACTCGGGTTTTTTTCCTCGTACGTAATTACTTCTTCTACTACCTTGTCAATCGGTAAATCCGGAACGACTGGTGTAATAATCGTTTCTTTTTGATGAATGACGCGTCGTGCTTCCCCGATGATACGTTTTAAACCGATATTCCGTATCGCAACAGTAGGGATTACGCGATGACCGAGAACGTCTTCTAACTTCTTTACATCTACTTCAATACCTTGACGTTCGGCAACATCCGTTAAGTTCATTACAAAAATTAGCGGAATAGAACGCTCCATTACTTCATAAGCTAAATGTAAACTTTGGTGCAAATTCGTCGCATCTAAAACAAAAATAATCGCATCGGCTCCTTCATCTAAAAAACGAACTGCTACTTTTTCTGCCTCAGACTCGACGTCAAGTGAATAAATACCCGGAACATCTATCAGTTCTGCTTGATCTGCATAGAGTGGCATAATCCCTTTCGTATAACTGACAGTCGTTCCAGTATAATTAGCCGTCATAACTTCTTTTCCAGTTAATTTTGAAAAAAGGACACTTTTTCCGACATTCGGATTTCCGAATAATAAAAATTTATGTAACGTTTCACTCATCATTTTTCACCTCTTTCACTTTGATTTGCATCGCTAATTCTCGACCAATAGCATAATGACGACCTTTACTTTTTACAATTGTCGGTCCTTTCAATAAACCGCGTGAAGCGACAAATATCGATTGTCCTTCTTTTAACCCCATCGCTTGAAACAACGGATAGTGAGGCATTTTTACAATTTTATACTGTTTATATTTCGGTACTTCTGCTAAAATCATGAAACCCTCCTCTAATTGATAATGTTTATCACTATACTCATTATATGAAAATGATTATCAATTGCAAGTATATTTTTTATCATTTTCTTTTTTTTATTTCCTTTTCGGACTCCTTCTTTTTCTTTTCACTTCTTCTTCACCTTTACTTCATTTAACGACGCTTTTTCTTAATCCTTTGATAAGTTACGTTTAATATCTTTAAAAAAGAAAAGAAAAAAACACCTTAAACGTCTTTTACAATGACGTTTAAAGTGTTTCTTAACTTCATTTGGAAATGGTCACTTACCACTTCTTTTTACTTGATGATTCATTCTTTTCTTTTTTTGGGTCCGGATCGTCTTTCGTCCAAAAATAAAACACAATAAATGCTGCAACTGGCGCACTTCCTGCGATAGCAAATGATGCGGGTGAATTAAGTGCTAAAAAAATAAGAACGATTAAAAATCCAATTCCGAATGTTATAAAAAACTTCCAACCTCTCGATAATTTCATTTTTGATACCTCCTCATATTGACAGATGACGCCCAATTTCTAAAGACAAGACATATTGTACTTTTGGCATGACGTGACGAACTTTCAATCCGAAATACAATGTTTTCATTAATTGTAGCGTCATCGTTCGTGCGTGTAAATAGACAGATGTATATCCTTCACGTTGTATATAAAACGATAACCGTTCACTCATTTGTTCAACCCATTCGATTAACATTTCTTCTTCTATTTGTTGATCAACGAGTGCTAATATAACACTAACGAAACGTTCGTCTTCATCATTTGTCCAAACGTCACCTTTCCAACAATTGTTCGCTATTGCTTGTAACGTTCGAGCGCTATGTACCATCGAATAAGAAGGATGTTGAATAGCGACACGGTTTAAATCTGCAAAATGCGCAACACTATGGGCAAGACCTTTATCTCCTACTTCATAACGAACATCACGTTCTCGGTCTAAATAATAACCAACATTTTCGAATAATAGTTCGAGTTGGCGTTTTTCAAGAAATGGACGCATTGCATCTTTTGCAATCAGTGTAGCCATTAACAATGCACTATATGAACGAGCGAATACATCGTCTGTTTTTTCTTCTCCTAATGAGCGTGTTAACATTTGTTCTTCTAATACATATCGAAATAGTAGTGCCATTTCTTCTTCAGTAATCGTATCGTATGAAATCCATTCAACAAATGTAGAGTAAACATATCGATCTCGAATAGTCGGATTTGTCGAAGCAAGTTGTCGCACCATCTCTTTTAACAAATCAGCACGCGGATAATCGTGCAATACCGTTTCTTTTTCATCGCGTAATAATTGCTCAATATTCACTACATCCCTACTCTCTTTAAACTATTCTTTATGTTATCATATGTTCAATCGTTCGTCTGCTCTAAGAAAGTAAATGCAGCCTTTGTCGTTTCTGTAATATTAGAAGGCCACTCAGTTGGATGAAGCCACTGGACCGCTGCGTGTTTTTCTTTTTCTCTATTCATTGGTGTACCTCGAACAATTCGAGCTAAAAAAGTAGGGGCTACCCAATGCATCTGTTCTTCTTGCAATAAATGATTAGTTACGCCGAGCAAACGAATCAATTCAATTTCAACACCTAACTCCTCATATACTTCTCTACAAATCGCATCTTCTATCCGTTCCATCCACTCTACTTTTCCGCCCGGAATACTCCAACATCCTGCTTCTGGTTTTCTTTTTCTTTTCAAAAGGAGCCAACGCCCTGCTTGATCACAAATCACTGCGCCGACACCTACTTTCGGATGACTCATCACTCTACTTCCTTTCTATCTCTCTTTTTGACCGTTTCGCCATAACCAATGTAATCGATCGACAAATGTTCGTTCATTTTCGTATGCTTTCCGAATGTCGAGTGCTTCTTTTACTTCATTTGTAATAATGCCTGCTACGCGATCATCCATATATTTTTTTAAGTTTTTTTCTTTTTTTATCGTCCATACAAAAATACGTTGATTACGTTTTGCCGCTTCTTCAATTAACGCTGCATCGACAGACACTTTTTTCAAACTTAAGTATGTCGCATCGGTTGATGGCAATGTTTTTTGTTCTTCTGATATTAAATCACTCGTTTCAATTGTTCCGTCTAATTCACGCAACGCTTTCATTTTATCTAAATCCATAGATTGTGTCATCGATTGATGGGCAATATCGTACGTATACAATAAAGATACGTAATTTTCTAAAAAATTTTCCGATTCATGACCATGAATTTTTAACTCGATTAAAAGACGTACGTTTAAACGTTTAGCTTCTTCTATAAATGATGAAAACGATGGAATTTCTCCTTTGAATTTTTTGGACTCGATCGGATAACCGACTAGTTCTTCTGCTGTCATCGTATACAAAGGACGCTCATTTTGGCCGAGTCTTTTTAATGTTTCATCGTGATAGACGACAAATTGACCATCTTTCGTTTCCTGAATATCGAGTTCAACATAATCTGCTCCTCTTTTTTTCGCTTCTTGCATCGACTCTATCGTGTTTTCTAACGCTTCATTCGAAGCACCTCGATGAGCAATAATTTGCGTAACCGGTTGGTATAGTGTCGTCGATAAAATGATCGTATTTATGAATATAAAAACGAAAAATAAAATACCGATTTTCATAATGGAAATCGGATGTTTTTCTTCAAATGAAGAAGGTGATAATTCCACTTCAAATGAAAACGTCGTACTCCATAAATAAAGGAAAAAAATATTAGCTACACCGATAATGAATTGAGCAACCGTCAATAAGACACTCGCAACGACTGGCAACGCTCGATGTGCCAGTTGTTCAATCATCGCAATACTTGAAAAAAGAACCGTCGTGCTCACAAGCATGATAAAACATACAATCAAAAACACATTCAATGCCATTAAAGCATATCGTAACGGATATTTCCCGGTTCGTTCCCAACTTTCTTGCCATGCACGACCGAGTTCAAAATCGTTTAGTACGAGTTCTTCCAATGTAAAAAAAGAACGAGAACATACAACGACAAACGACAAGACATATACGATATAAATGATAATAAGAGGTGTCGTTAACATTTGCTCAAAAAAGAATGGTATATGCAATGCTTCGCTTAATGTAGGATGAACGAAAAAGCGTACAAGTGGCAATACAATCAATAAAAGTGGAATAAAAAACAATAATGTAAGAACAGCTATTGGTTTTCCTTTTCTTTTTAAAAAAGAACGATAAGACGATTGATATTTTTGTCGTTCTATCACATGTCCAAGTGCACTAAAACCGAACATTACGAATACGTATAAACTGACGACCATAACGATAGCAACGGCTGGGTGTTCAAAAAATTGTTGAACGAGACGATTCGGTACACGAATTGCATTGGACAAAAACAATAAGTGAAACAGTAAGTACGTTAAAAGAGGTGCAATACTTACTGCTTGAAGTACAAGCCATTTCCATGCTTGCTTTTTTATAAATACGTGATCATTTTTCATATTGTGTAATGTTTGACGAATATATTCCATCTTGTCTCCCCCTCTGTAAAAAAATGAAGCTTTCTACTATTGAGAAAGCTTCATTTTTGAATCTTATTTTTTTGTTCTTTAAATCGCGATACGAATGTTAAAATAACGATCAGTCCAATTGAAAGTACAAACAACTCCCACATATGCGAAGCTACGTGGTAATACCAACGCTCAATCGGTATTGCAACAGCTCCAGCTGCGAAAAATACGAGAAATGTATGCACGAGCCAACGTTGATTAGGATCGTCTAACTTTCGATACATCGTGAAAATAATTGCCATTTCAATGAATACTAAAATCGTTAACACTACCATTAACATACGATCACCCCTTTATACAACGGTACCCTTTTTTCCCTTTTTCTAACCGATTATTCAGACATAAACCATTTGACGACTTCTTCTTCTGCTTCCTCTAATGGAACTTTTTGAACGAAAGAACCCGTAACGATGATTCGATCTGATCCATCTGCTGAATAACAACTGACGAGTGTAAGCAATGTTTGGCCTTCTCTGTCGTTTATTACATCAACACGTTCAGGCATTACAACTTCACTATGAATCATTTCATATTCATAAATATATTCTTTATCTGTAATATACATCGGATCGCCTTTTTCTACATGACGAATCGGCGCGAATAAAATCGTCGGATTTAGCGCATTATGACCGGCTAAAGCATAGTTACCTTGTCCCATTTCTTGGTCTTTTTTCATCGTACCAGCACCACTTAACATATTTTGATGCGTCGCTCCGATTAAAATCGGTAAATGAACGTCAACTGTCGGTAAAGCAATAGCGCCTATAATACGTGAAGGATCTACTTTTCCATTTACTTCTTCAATTTTCAAATGACGAACGTCTGAAAAATCGAAGAGATCTTCTTCACTTTCATACGCTTCTTTATTTTTTTTCATTTGTTCAGCATCTACTTCTTTTAACGTCTCATTTACTTTTTGTAAAGCTTTTGGCGCAGCGTACCATTGTTTGTATACAAACTGTCCTATAATCGCTACGCCGATTAAAATAAGTGCTATCCCTATTATTCTTTTCATTTTCTTCCTCACTTTCTCTATTACCATTTCTACAATACACGATAGAGAAAGTTTTCGACAACATTTTACTTTCTTCTTTTATAATGGATGATCTACATTTACACCGTATGTTCGCGCCGCAAAATAACTGATTAATTCAAAAGGTAAAATCGATATAAGTGGTGTAAGTAACGGATGAACTGTCGGTAATACGATAGCATCGCCTTGTTGTGCTGTTTCTTCTGAAGAAACGATAAAAATATTAGCTTTTCTTTGACGTAAAGCTTCTGCATGACGACGTACTAGTGAATCCGTTCGTTGATTAGTCGTTAGTACAAAAACAGGTGTGCCTTCCTCAATAAATTGAACGGGTCCGTATCGTAGTTCTCCACTTGCATAACTTTCGGCTTGGACGAGTGTTAATTCTTTTAACATCAACGCGACTTTTAAACTGACCGCATGATCAAGACCACTTCCTACGATAAAAGCATTTGGTCGATCAATGAAAATATTGGCAAATTCATTCATTTTCATTTTTTGTTGTAAAATCTGGAAAATAGATTGCGAACAAACAGCAAATTGTTTTGGAATGTTCATTGGCATTTTTCCTTCTTTTCTTTCGCCTAAAGCAACGGCTAACATCGCAAATAGTGCGATAAAACCAAAATATGTTTTGGTCGTCGTCATTGCAAATTCAATTCCTGTTTCTGTCGATAACATCCATTGTGCATTTTGAATCGGATGATTTTCCATTTCATTTGTCATAACACCTACTGGAATATTTCGACGTCTCATTTCATCGACTGCTTCTTGAGCAACGATTGCTTCTTCTTTCGGAATGACAAATAACACGACGGATTGTTCTTCTAATAAGGGAGGCGCATACGTAAATTCTGTCGTTCGAAACACTTCTACTGGTGTTGCAGCAAGTTGTTCAAATTGACGTTTCGCAACGAGACTTGCGTAATAACTCGAGCGAGAAGCGACAATATACAAACGTTTCGCTGCTACTAAGGCATCCATCAAATGCTCATCGAAATTCATTTGACCATTCGGTTCTGTGTACGTTCGAACGAGATGACATAATACACTCGGCTGTTCATGCATATATTGGAACATTCGATCTTCTATTGCATCTTGATGTTGTTCGTTTAACTCACTTTCTCTAAAATGTGTCAGCGGATCACGTTCAGTTCCGTCTAAGTTCGTCACTGTACAATTTTCGGGACGAACGACAGCAAATTCTTCTTCTCGTAAAACGAAAATATGTTCAATCTCATCAGACAACACTTGGGCTTCTGTTGCAATGAGATAGCCATTTTTTCCTTTTCCGGCATGTAATACTTTTCCAAGTTGTGCAATGAATAATGTATCAGGATGTAAAGCGTCGATTACAAATAATGCCACTTGTCCTTCTAATAAATAACCGACACGACGGACCGCCTCTTCTGTAGAATGCCCTTCTTCGATAAATTGAACGATAAAATCACCGAGCGGGCCGTATTTTTCTTGTAGTTTTTGTTCATTTGTCAATATTCCTTGAATCGCTACAAAAATACGACCATTCATACTTCGATGAAAATATGCTTCTTCAATATCATACGAATAACCAAGACTTACAAAAGGCTGCTGATGTCTTACTTTATATAATGCTTCGGTTGCTCCTTGATTTTCCAAATAAACAATTTCTCCGTCTTTCGGATAAACGATATGTAACGTATCGCACATTCCTTTTTTT
>JASLJC010000100.1 GCA_030152585.1 Savagea sp.
GTAAGACCCCTCAGAGATGATGAGGTAGATAGGTTCGAAGTGGAAGCTTAGTGATAAGTGGAGCGGACGAATACTAATCGGTCGAGGACTTAACCTTCAGGTTGATTATCGCAGCAATGTCAAGTTTTATTCAGTTTTGAATGAATTTTATCTGTTTAGTGACGATGGCGAAGAGGCCACACCCGTTCCCATACCGAACACGGTAGTTAAGCTCTTCAGCGCCGATGGTAGTAGGTTGTCATGACCTGTGAGAGTAGGACGTTGCTAAGCAAATGGAAGCCGATGTTACATACATCGGCTTTTTTCATACATAAAAATCGAAATTCATATATAAAAGAAAAATATTTTTCTTTTATATATGATTATGCAATATTCTGAAATTTTAAAGTAACTTGACAGCGAGCAGTCTCGCTGATAATCTTTTAATAATATTCATGTAAATTTAGGAGGAATCATTACGATGAGCATGTGGGAAACGAAATTTCAAAGAGAAGGTTTAACATTTGATGATGTACTTTTAATTCCGGGAGCATCAAATGTATTGCCAAAAGATGTATCAATGTCTGTGTCATTAACAGATACGATTCAATTAAATATTCCGATGATCAGTGCTGGAATGGATACGGTAACAGAATCACGTATGGCAATTGCGATGGCACGTCAAGGTGGTATCGGAATTATTCATAAAAATATGAGTATCGAAGAACAAGCGGAACAAGTAGTAACAGTTAAACGTTCAGAAAATGGTGTTATTACAAATCCATTTTTCTTAACGCCGAAACATCAAGTATACGATGCAGAACATTTAATGGGGAAATATCGTATTTCAGGTGTACCGATTGTTGACACGATGGAAAACCAAAAGCTCGTCGGTATTATTACAAACCGCGATCTTCGTTTCATTGAAGACTATTCAACAGAAATTAATGAAGTGATGACGAAAGATGGTCTTGTAACAGCACCTGTCGGAACGACATTAAAAGAAGCAGAAGGTATTTTACAGCAACATCGTATTGAAAAATTACCGCTCGTCGATGATGAAAATACATTAAAAGGTTTAATTACGATTAAAGATTTAGAAAAAGTAATGGAATATCCGAATGCAGCAAAAGATGCACAAGGTCGTTTACTCGTTGGAGCAGCTGTCGGTGTAACGTCAGATACGATGTTACGAGTAGAGAAGTTAGTCGAAGCAGAAGTTGATCTTCTCGTAATTGATACCGCACATGGACATTCACAAGGTGTATTAGATACTGTTCGTGAAATTCGCCAAGCGTATCCGAAAATGAACATCGTAGCAGGAAACGTCGCGACAGGTGAAGCAACGCGTGCGTTATATGAAGCAGGAGCAGATATCGTAAAAGTCGGAATCGGACCTGGTTCTATTTGTACGACACGTGTCGTAGCAGGTGTCGGGATGCCACAAATTTCAGCAATTTACGACTGTGCAGCTGTTGCGCGTGAAATGGGCAAAACGATTATCGCAGACGGTGGAATTAAGTTTTCAGGAGATATCGTGAAAGCACTCGCAGCTGGAGGACACGCTGTGATGCTCGGTAGTTTACTCGCAGGAACGACAGAAAGTCCAGGAAGTACAGAAATTTTCCAAGGTCGCCGTTTCAAAGTATATCGCGGTATGGGTTCTGTCGCAGCGATGGAACAAGGTTCAAAAGATCGTTACTTCCAAGAAGAGGCGAAGAAGTTAGTGCCAGAAGGTATTGAAGGGCGTCTTCCATATAAAGGACCTCTTTCAGATACGATTCATCAACTTGTAGGAGGCGTCCGTGCAGGTATGGGGTACTGTGGTACACCAGATTTACACACATTACGTGAAGAAGCACAATTCGTTCGTATGACGGGAGCAGGACTTCGTGAAAGTCACCCACACCAAGTTCAAATTACGAAAGAAGCGCCAAACTATACATTAGGTTAAGGATGTACAAAGTCGCTACTATCTTTTTAGATAGTAGCGGCTTTTTTCTTTATCCGTTAAAATAAAGAGACGAATGAGAAGTTGAGAGGAGAGGCCGAGGTTGAAACGTCTAGTTAGTTTGTGGATCGTCTTATTCCTTTTTATCCCGTTTCAAGTGTCTGCGCAAGAAGCGACATCGTTCGTAGCATTAGACGGAACGACGGGTCAAATTATAGAAGCTGCGAACGAACAATCGCCAGAAGGAGTCGGCGAAGTCGTTCAATTGATGACAATTTACGTATTAGAGAAGAAAAAAGAAGAAGGAATTTGGAAAGAAGAGGACATCGTCTATATTTCACCACGTGTAGCCCAAATCGCGAAATTATTCGCATCGACGGAACGTGTGCCAAAAAGGTGGGTGGCTGGTAACGCATATAAAGCATCTGAATTGTATACGTTATTACTCGTCGAGCAGTCGAAAGAAGCTGCAATTGCTTTAGCCGAACATGTCGCTTCATCGGAACGACAGTTTTTACAATGGATGGAAGAAGAAGCAAAAGCATTACAGCTCGATTATACTCGATTTGTAAACGTATCTGGTGTATCGAATGAGGTCCTTCAATCGTTTCGACCTGAAGGAACAGGCGCTACGGAAGAAAATATGATGACCGCTTTAAGTGTCGCAACGTTAACGTACGATTTGTTACAACGTTACCCTCATATTACAGAAGAGACGAAACGTCCGACGGCAGTTGTCGAAAGGAAAGGAAAAGTGCCTCTCTATAGTACGAACCCAAATCCTTATATAGAGGAAAGTCCAGAAAAAGATGCATTGCGGGGTGTAGAAGGACTTCGTGTCGGCACAAGCGATTTTTCGGGAGAGTCTGCGGTCATTACAGCGAAAAAAGGACGCTATCGTTTCATTACAGTCGTTCTCCATGCACAAGATGACGAAGAACGTCACCATGTCATACGTCGTTGGATTACAAATGACTTTCAAAAGGTAACAGCATTTGAAATAGTATCGAAAGGGGAGTCGCTTGATCATATACAATGGCATTCTATCGAACATACTCCGCAACAAGTGGCGGTGTATGCAAAAGAGCCGTTATACGGATTAACATTGGAAACGTCGTACAAGTTGAAATGGAAACCGATAAAACAGAAAGATTGGACAGGTTCGTTACAAAAAGGAACGGTCGTCGGAACAGTAGAATTGATTCGAGCAGATGGTACACCTCTTCATTACGTAGATGACGCGACACCGATTGAAGTAGAAGTCGCTTTAGCAGAGTCAGTGGAACCTGCGACACTTTGGCAAAAAGGGCAACGTCTCGTTAAAATGTATACGTATTTATTGTGGCGCTCTGCGACACAGTTGTTTTCTTAATCGTTTAGATTTTGGCGTTTCGGAATTGACCAGCAATTCATCAATTGTTGAATTGCTTTATTGATTTGACGTTCTTCAATTGCGGCAAAGCCAATAATAAACGTCGGGTCGTACGGTTTTGGAAAAGTACCGTACGTTGAAAGTGGTGTAATGCGAATATTTGCATGTTCTGCTGCTTGCATTAACGTTTTCTCATCTTGTCCTGTCTGAATCGTAACGGTTAAATGAAGTCCTGCTTGATCGCCTTCATACGTAATGTTGTCGTATTGTGCGAGTGTTTCTGTTACGCGCTGGACTTTTCGTTTGTATAACAGACGCATTCGGTTGAGATGTCGCGTATAATGTCCGTCTCGCATGAAAGCGGCGAGTAAATATTGATCAAAGCGTGGTACAGTCGATGCGTATTGACCAAATTGCTTTTCGTATCGAGATAACAGATGAAACGGCAAGACCATAAAAGCGATACGTAAAGAAGGCATAAACGATTTTGAAAACGTGCTCATATAAACGACGTGTTGTCCATTATCTAAACTTTGTAGTGCAGGAATCGGTTTTCCGCGATAACGGAATTCGCTATCGTAATCGTCTTCGATAATCATTCGTTCTTGTTGAGCGGTCGCCCAATTGAATAAAGCGGCTTTACGTGAAGCAGATAAAACAGAGCCTGTCGGGAATTGGTGCGAAGGCGTGACGTAAACAGCAGTCGCTTTACTTTGATGTAACTGATCTACTTTCATTCCGTTACGATCAACAGGGATACGTACGATCGGTCGTTCTAAATGTTCCATCAAAGGATGTCCGATAAAGTAACCCGGATTTTCGATGGCGAGCGGTTCTTGTGATGGAAGAAGTCGCATTAACATCGGAAGGAGTTGTTCTGTTCCTGAACCGATAATAATTTGTTCTGCAGACGCTTCAACACCACGCGAGGCGTATAAATAACGAGCGATTTGTTCTCTTAATAAATATTCGCCATAAGGGTGTCCGAGTTGTAAAAGGTCATGTCTTCCTTCGTCGATTAAATCACGTGCATATTTTCGCCACGTCCGAAAAGGAAAATGATACGTATCAATTCGTCCGGGTGAAAAGTCGATCGTATACTGTTTCGGTTTTTCAGTCGCCATCGGTTGTGTGTCGGTTTGTAAAGGTGGAATGAGTCCGTCGACATGTTCGACGAAAAATCCACTACGTGGTTTACTCCGAACGTACCCTTCGGCAACGAGTTGACCGTATGCAAGCTCAATCGTCGTTTGACTAACATTTAAAAATTCTTCTAATTTTCGTTTAGACGGTAATTTTTGATGGACGTCGAGTTTACCTTCAATAATATCATTGCGAATCCGTAAGTAAATTTGTTCATAAAGTGGAACGTGACTCGTTTTATCGAGTGTCATAAATAAAATATCCATTTTGACCCCTTTCAATTGTTAGAAACTGATACTTTTTATATGGTCACATTCTATTATACTAAAGGTAATTCAAAAAGGGGGATTTACAAATGACAAACATTGATCACGTATTTCGTTACGGAGGCGTCATTATGGACGTCGTAAACGCAGAACAGGCAAAAGTAGCTGAAGCAGCAGGAGCAGTTGCTGTTATGGCGTTAGAACGTGTACCGTCAGACATTCGTAAAGCAGGGGGCGTTGCACGTATGGCGAACCCGAGTTTAGTAGAAGAAATTCAAAAGGTCGTATCGATTCCGGTTATGGCGAAAGTTCGAATCGGTCACATTTCAGAAGCGCGTATTTTAGAAGCGATGGATGTAGACTTCATCGATGAAAGTGAAGTACTGACACCAGCAGATGAAGATTTTCATTTATTGAAAAGTGATTACAACGTACCATTCGTTTGTGGCGCACGTAATTTAGGGGAAGCGGCACGTCGTTTAGGTGAAGGCGCGAAAATGCTTCGTACGAAAGGTGAGCCCGGGACTGGAAACATCGTCGAAGCCGTTCGTCACTTACGTGAAATTAATGCCCAAGTAACAAAAATCGTCCATATGAGTGACGATGAGTTAATGACAGCAGCACGTGATTTACGTGCACCGTATAGCGTTTTACAACAAATTAAAGAAGCAGGACGTCTCCCTGTGACGAACTACGCAGCAGGTGGTGTTGCAACGCCAGCGGATGCGGCGTTAATGATGGAACTCGGAGCAGATGGTGTTTTCGTCGGTTCAGGTATTTTTAAAGCGGAAAACCCAGAACAATTTGCACGTGCTATCGTACAAGCAGCAGCGAATCATACAGACTATAAAATGATCGGTGAATTATCAAAAGGACTCGGTGAAGCGATGACAGGACTCGAAATGTCTTCACTTACACCGGCAGATCGTATGGCAGACCGTAGCGAATAAAAAATAAAAAGAATGAAATGACCAGTTTTCGGTATTTTACCGGAGACTGGTTTTTTCTCGAAGTGTCTCGTTTTTGTACCCTAAAAGGTGAAAACAGCGCAAAACCTCTCTTTGTCAGATGAAAAGTTACCCGATTCTCAGAAAATTAGGTATAATGAAAGCAATTACAAAAAGGGGGTTTGACAATATGGTCGTATTTTATGCAAACGGTGAATGGGTAGAAGAAACGACACCGGTTATACCGGTTGATGAGCGTGGACATCAGTTCGGAGACGGTATATACGAAGTCGTACGTGTATACGACGGCGTGCCTTTTATGTTAAAAGAACATATTGATCGTCTTTTCATGAGTGCACAAGCGATTCAAATCAATATGCCGTGGACGAAAGAAGAGATAACTTCTTTAATGGAAGAAGGAGTTACTCGTGCGAATGAAAACAATTGTGCGATTTATTTACAAGTGACACGTGGTATTGCACTTCGTCATCATCTATTTCCTCAAAATGTACAACCTTCGATTACGATGACCGTTCGTCCGGTGACGATGACACCAATCGAAGAACGTAAAAAAGGAAAACGTGCTATTTTTTTACCCGATGAACGATGGGCAAACTGTTATATTAAATCGTTAAACTTATTACCTAATATTTTAGCGAAGCAAGAAGCGGTGAACCGTGGGGCAGACGAAGCGATTTTCATACGAGATGGTTATATGACAGAAGGAACGGCATCGAATACGTATATCGTCCAAGACGGTGCGATTGTGACGACACCGATTTCTAAACGTATTTTGTACGGCATTACACGTATGCGTGTGGAACAAATCGCAGCGGCACTTCATCTGCCATTTGTCGAACGTCACGTGACGAAAGAAGAAGTGCTCGCCGCAGATGAAGTATTTTATACGAGCTCGACGATTGAAATTATGCCGATTGTTGAAATTGAAGGAAAACAGATCGGGAATGGTCAAATGGGACCAGTAGTTACCCGTTTATTCGATTCGTTTTTTGAACAATTGTAAGTTGAAGCATCCGTTCGGGTGCTTTTTCAAATATGAAGGAGAAAAGGTGGAACATGGAACAGTTAACGATTTTGAATGAAAATAATGAGCCGATTGGAACGATGGAACGTACGAAGGTGCATGAATCAGGACATTGGCACGAAACTTTTCATTGTTGGATCGTTCATGAAGAAGACGTATACGTTCAACGAAGAAGTGCTGAGAAAATAGATTTCCCTTCCCTTTTTGATTGTACAGTAGCGGGACATCTTTTAGCAGATGAGAAGAAAGAAGACGGTGTACGAGAAATCGAAGAAGAAATTGGACTTGCAGTGACGTACGATGAGTTGGTCTATGAAGGAATCATTCCAGATGAAATGATACGAGGAAAATGGCAAGATCGTGAATTCGCTCATGTCCATACGTACGATTATGCACTTCGTCAATCCGACATTCGTTTACAAGAAGAAGAAGTTGAAGGATTGTATTTAATGAAGCGACTTAACTTAGCTCGTTTATTACGAGGCCATATTCGAGAAAGTGTCGCTTACCGTTTCGGAACTGGAGAGCGTGTCATCGTAACGAAAAAAGATTTCGTCCCCCATACTGAGCATTACTATGAAGGGGTCGTTCAACTATTAATGAAAGTGTAGTATGCGGTAGGAAGGGGGAGTTCCCCTTTAAAAAGTTCGTCCCCCTTATCTTTTCAAAACAATTTGTGTATAATGTAAAAGAATACACAAACGATATGAAACGTTGAGAGGACAAGTAACGTTCGTTTCTTTTTAAGAGAGTTAGCGGTCGGTGTAAGCTAATAAAGAGCGGCGCGAAATCTATCCTTGAGTTGCACGCAATTGAAGCGATGCCGGGTTATGATCCGTTATTTCATCAAGTGGACAAATCGTCAATTTGGGTGGCAACGCGGGTAGTTCTCGTCCCTCATGTAGGGATAGAGGGCTTTTTTCATGTTTAAAAATAAAGCGACGTCCGTTTCAAGAATCGTCATATTGAAGATCGATTTAAAAGGAGGAATTCAAATGTTAGATGCGAAATTATTACGTAACAACTTTGAAGAAGTGAAAGCAAAATTAGACCGTCGAGGAGAAGATATTTCAGAACTCGACCAGTTCGAAGGGCTCGATAAAGAGCGTCGCGAACTGATCGTTCAAGCAGAAGCGTTAAAAGCTGAACGAAATGAAGTGTCAAAACAAGTCGGTGAAAAAAAGCGTAACAAAGAAGATGCATCAGAGGTCATTGCACGTATGCAAGAAGTATCGAAAGAAATTAAAGCGCTCGATCACCGTTTACATGAAGTCGAAGAAAAATTAAACTACGTCCTCATGCGTATTCCGAACATTCCGCACGAAAGTGTACCAAAAGGCGAAACAGAGGAAGATAACGAAGAGCTGCGTACGTGGGGCGATATTCCGACATTCGACTTTGAAGCGAAACCGCATTGGGATTTAGGAACGGATTTAAACATTTTAGATTTTGAACGCGCGGCTAAAGTAACAGGAAGCCGTTTCGTCTTTTACCGTGGAGCAGGTGCACAATTAGAACGTGCCCTCATCAACTTCATGTTAAATCTCCATACGGAAGAACACGGATATGAAGAGTTATTACCACCGTATCTCGTCAACCGTACGAGTTTAACAGGAACAGGACAACTTCCGAAATTTGAAGAAGATGCATTTTTAGTCGAAGCAGAAGATTATTTCTTAATCCCAACATCAGAAGTGCCGACGACGAACTTTTACCGCGATGAAATTTTATCAGTCGACGATTTACCGCGTGCCTTTACAGCGTATAGTACGAACTTCCGATCAGAAGCAGGTTCAGCAGGTCGTGATACACGTGGACTCATTCGTCAACACCAATTTAATAAAGTCGAACTCGTTCGTTTCGTAAAACCTGAAGATTCATATGCGGAGTTAGATAAATTAACAGGACATGCTGAAAAAGTATTACAGTTATTAGAACTACCTTACCGCGTCGTTAACATTTGTACAGGTGATCTCGGCTTTACAGCTGCGAAAAAATTCGACTTAGAAGTATGGATGCCGACACAAAATAAATACCGTGAAATTTCATCATGTTCCAACTTTGAAGATTTCCAAGCGCGCCGTGCAAATATTCGTTTCCGTCGTGAAAAAGAGGCGAAACCAGAATACGTGCACACGTTAAACGGTAGCGGTGTTGCAGTCGGTCGTACGGTAGCAGCTATTTTAGAAAATTACCAACAAGAAGATGGTACGGTGATCATTCCAAAAGTACTTCGTCCGTATATGGGTGGTAAAGAAAAAATTGTACCGAACCTTCATGCTTAACAAAAAAGCGAGCCATTTTCATGGTTCGCTTTTTTGTTTTGTCTGTTCGTTATACTCGGTCGAGAAAAGAAGGAAAAATGATATTTATTTTATTTGAATAAAGTAATTTTTTATTAAAATTAAAAGAAAAGGTGGAAATGAGTAGGTAATATCCGATAGTATAGGAGAAGTGAAAAAAAGAAATCTTGAAAGAAAGCTTTTATTTCAATAATACATAGACAAAAAAGAGGTTGAAAGAGAATGAAACGTGTAGTCATCTTGCTGATGGCGCTTTTTGTATGTATGGGAGCATACGACCGCGCATTAGCTGCAACAGAAGAACGATTAGAACGAGAAGAAAGTATCGTCCGAGACATTCCTTTTTATGAAGAGATTCGGTACAATTCGACATTAGAAATTGGAACATATCACGTCGTTCAAGAAGGAAAAGTCGGTCAACAGGTGGATACATATGTCGTAGCGTACGATGTTGCGACAGGAGAACTGTTAGAACGAGAAAAAGTCAAAACAGAAACGACGGATCCTGTTTTAAAAATTGTAGAAGTCGGCACGAAAGAAAAGAAAGAAGTAAAGACAGTCGAAATCCCGTTTGATCCAGAACCGATTTTAGAACATGATACGACAATGCCAATCGGAACGACGCGGGAATTACCGGGTGAAAATGGTCTAAAAGAAGTGACGACGGTTACGACGTGGCAAGACGGAGAAATTGTGCAAGTAATCGAGGAAGTCATTTTAAAGGAGCCACTCCCTCCGATTTTGTTTGAAGGAGCAGAACAAGTTCAATCGCATGTCGAACATAGCGAAACGTCGAAAGAAAAGCCGGTGCGCCCTCAAGATGTAGATGAGGAACGGGTAGAAGATGTAACGCAAGAAGAAACGACGCAATCGGTCACACCATCCTCAACAGACTCCTTTAGTGAAAAGGAAGAACGAAAAGAGCGAGAACAATCGGTTTCGAAAGTACAGGAACAATTACCTCAAACCGGTATGACATTCCCGTCTGCTTTGTTTATCGGTTTTCTTTTAATCGGATGCGGCTTCTTTGTTATGAAGACGAGTCGTGTGACGAAGTGAACGGAGAAAATAAAAACTTAGTCCCTTTAGAGGCGACTAAGTTTTTTTGTTCTATAATGGAGATTAAACACGGATAGAAAGTGAGAGAAGTAGATGATCAATTGGCAATATTACGCGCGACTTGTCTATTATATGGAAGCAGCGGTCGTTGAAGCGAAACGAGCAGAACGAAAAGGTGAAGTGCCGATTGGAGCAGTCGTCGTTTATGGTGATACGATTATCGGCAGAGGGCATAACGTACGAGAGACGACGCAACGCGCATCGCGTCATGCAGAAATTATCGCAATCGATGAAGCGTGTGAGACGTTGCAAAGTTGGCGGTTAGAAAATACTGAACTATACGTTACGTTAGAGCCTTGTATGATGTGTTCGGGAGCGATTATGCAGTCACGTATTCCACGTGTGATTTATGGCGCTGCCGATCCGAAAGGTGGAACGGTGCGGTCGTTGTATCGATTACTTGAAGATGAGCGATTGAATCACGTCGTCGAAGTCATTGACGGTGTGTGCGCAACGCAATGTAGTACGTTACTGACTAATTTTTTTCGAGCTTTACGTGAAAAAAAGAAACGCCAAAAACAACGACGCAAACAACAAAAATGAGACGAGGATAACACAGACGCTAACGAAAGATAAAAGCCCCGTACCTATTTATTTCAAAGTAAATAGATACGGGGCTTTTATTTTACGAGGTTGTGTCCTATCCTCTTTTACAAGCATTTAATTAAAAAATTCTTCATATAAAGCACGTAAAATATTGTCTTCGTCTTTCGTCATAATTCCAAACACTAAACTCACTTCGGAAGACCCTTGGTTAATCATTTGAATACTCGCTCCTGTGCGTGCGATAGCACTTGCGGCACGTGCTGTTAATCCCGTCTGATGGCGCATACCTTCTCCGACGAGTACAATCATCGATAAATCGTGTTCGACTTGTACGTGATCAGGTTCTAATTCTCGTTCAATCCGATCGAGAATTCGTTGTTCTGTTTTTTCGCTTAAAAATTGTTCACGCATAATGACCGACAAGTTGTCGATGCCTGAAGGAGTATGTTCATAAGAAATCCCTTCATCTTCGAGAATTTGAAGTAATTTGCGGCCGAATCCGACTTCTTGGTTCATCATATATTTATCGACATATAACGTCATAAATCCATCGTCTGCAGCAATCCCGACGACAGGGCGTTCTGGTGCGTGTTGACGTTCGCGGACGATCATCGTACCCGGTGCAGATGGATTGTTCGTATTTTTAATACAAACAGGCACAGACTTACGGAATGCAGGCATGAGTGCTTCGTCATGGAAAACGGAAAAACCAGAATATGCAAGTTCTCGCATTTCACGATATGTCATTTTGTCGATTCCTTCAGGCTGATCGACGACATTTGGATTTGCGGCAAACACACCGTCTACGTCGGTGAAGTTTTCGTACAATTCCGCTTCTGTCGCCGCAGCGAGTAACGAACCGGTAATGTCAGAACCTCCTCGATCAAACGTTCGAAGAGTACCATCTTTTGTAAAGCCGAAAAATCCTGGGAATACGATAATTCCTTCTTCGTCTTTTAGTTTCGCCATTTCATCATACGCTTCCGGTAATGCGCGCATACGAGCCGGTCGATCATTGACGATGAGTCCCCCTTCTTTTGGTGAAACGTATTTCGCTTGGATTCCTCGCTTTTGGAAATACGCAGCAATCAATTTCGCATTGTTGTCTTCGCCTGATGCTTTCAAGCAGTCCATAAAATATTCAGGGTCTTCTTTAGAAATAGCTAGTCGATCGTGTAAGTCGTGTTCAATCGTTTGAATTATAGATGCGTCGACTTCTAATTGTTCACCAATTGTCCGATAACGTGCAATGACTTCTTCTAATGCTTCATCTGTCGGTTCATTCGCTAAGGCTCGTTCTCCTAATTGAATGAGTAAATCCGTCACTTTCGTATCGTCGCTCGAACGTTTCCCCGGCGCACTGACGACGACAATTTTACGTGACTCATCTGATGTCACAATATTAAATACTTTTTCAATCTGCGCTGCTGAAGCGACAGACGTCCCACCAAATTTACATACTTTCATCGTTTATCATATCCCTCTTGTGAAAAAATTTTATAACTTTCCAAATTGAACAATAATTCTGTTATAATATCCATCATAAAGAAAAGAAGGTTGTTATTCAATCTCTTTTTCCTTATAATGTCCTTATGCGAAGAACGATTGTTTTTTCATAGTGTACATATAGTGAGGAGAATTGTCCATGAAAAAAGAAATTAATATTGGGTTACTCGGTTTTGGTGTTGTCGGTAGCGGAGTTGCGAAGATTTTGCACGATCACCAAGAAGATTTAAAGTATAAGTTAGGTGTCGACGTACGGATTAAAAAAGTACTCGTACGGGACTTAGATAAAGAACGCGACACACATTTAACGAAAGAGATGTTTACGAACGATTTAGAAGAAATTGTTCAAGATGAAGATATCGATCTCGTCGTTGAAGTAATGGGAGGAACGGGATTTGCAAAAGAAGCGATGAAACGTGCACTCCATGCTAAAAAAGGAATCGTGACAGCGAATAAAGATTTGATGGCGGAGTCAGGTCCTGAAATGTTGAAAATCGCGGATGAACGCGGTGTCGATTTATTTTTCGAAGCGAGTGTTGGGGGCGGAATTCCGTTAATTCGTACGTTAGAAGATGGATTAGCATCTGACCGGATTCATGCGTTAACCGGAATTGTAAACGGAACGACGAACTTCATGTTAACGAAAATGAAAGACGAAGGAATGAGTTACGACGAAGCGTTACAATTAGCGACCGATTTAGGATTTGCAGAAGCTGATCCGACAGCGGACGTTGACGGAATTGATGCAGCGCGTAAAATGGTCATTTTAGCGTCACTTGCATTTTCAACACAAGTTCATTTAGATGATGTAGAAGTGCGCGGTATTCGTGAAATTCGAGATGGCGATGTAGAGTTAGCGAGTCGTTTCGGTTATACCGTGAAATTAGCAGGAAGTGCGAAAAAAGATGAAAACGGGGTCGAAGTAGCAGTTGAACCTGTATTCATTCCAAACGCGCACCCACTCGCTTCAGTAAATAACGAATTTAACGCGGTATACGTTTACGGAGATGCTGTAGGAGAGACGATGTTTTACGGACCGGGTGCCGGTTCATTACCGACAGCAACGTCTGTTACAGGTGATATCGTTGCAGCATGTCGTAATTTACTTCTCGGCGTCAATGGTAAACGTCCGCACGCGCCACAATATCCACGCAAGATGAAAACAAATGACCAAAAGTTCGGTCGTTATTTCCACCGCGTGTTAGTAAAAGACGAAGTAGGGGTACTGACACATTTGACGTCGCTTTATAGCGAACACGGTGCAAGTCTTGCAACGGTCATTCAACATGCAGAAGACGACGAAGCAGGAACAGATCTCGTTTTAATCACACACGAGATTTCACGTCAACAACACGAAGACATTATCGAACAATTGAAAAACACGGACAGTGTGCTCGATATTTTAAGCTACTACCGTGTGGAAGGGGAATAATACAAATGAGACGTTGGAAAGGCTTAATCGAAGAATATAAAGAATGGTTACCTGTAACAGATGCGACACCTTCTCTTACATTACAGGAAGGAAACACACCGTTAATTCACTTAGAAAATTTATCAAAAGAGTGGGGTGTGAACGTCTACGTCAAAACAGAAGGTTCTAACCCGACTGGTTCTTTTAAAGACCGTGGTATGGTCATGGCGGTTGCAAAAGCGAAAGAAGAAGGGAAAACAGCGCTCATTTGTGCATCGACAGGAAATACATCAGCATCTGCTGCAGCATATGGAGCACGCGCAGGAATGCGTACGATTGTCGTCATTCCAGAAGGTAAAATCGCCCTCGGAAAACTCGCACAAGCGAAAATGCACGGTGCAGATATCGTGGAAATTGAAGGAAACTTTGACGAAGCTTTAAAAATGGTGCGTGAAGTCGGCGAAGGTCAAATTGCACTCGTCAACTCGGTGAATCCGTACCGTTTAGAAGGACAAAAAACGATCGCGTTTGAAGTGATCAATCAACTAGACGGTCAATTACCGGATTATTTTGCACTTCCTGTCGGTAACGCAGGAAACATTTCAGCTGCATGGAAAGGATTTACAGAATATCAAGCGAAAAACGGTGGAGACCGTCCAAAATTACTCGGTGTTCAGGCAGACGGTGCTGCACCGATCGTATATGATCGCGTATTCGAACAACCCGAAACGGTTGCAACGGCAATTCGTATCGGAAATCCAGCGAGCTGGCATTTAGCGACGAAAGCGTTAGAAGAATCGAACGGTCACATTATGTCTGTAACGGATGAAGAGATTTTAGAAGCGTATCAATTGCTCGCATCACGCGACGGTGTTTTCGCAGAACCGGCATCGTGTGCAACGATTGCAGGGTTGAAAAAACGTATTGAAGCAGGCGAAATCGAGCAAGGTGCAACTGTTGTTGGAATTTTAACAGGAAATGGATTGAAAGATCCAGAAACGGCAATTGAAGTGAACAAAGAGAAGCCGATGATGACGAAAGCGGAGTTTGAAGACTTTTTACGCCAGTTAAAAGAAGGCGAAATGTAATGGAGTCTCCAATGTTTCAAGTCGTCGTTCCTGCTACAACAGCAAATCTCGGACCGGGATATGACTGTATCGGCATGGCGATAGGATTGTCGATGACGATCGATGTCGCGCGTGCTGACACGTGGTCTGTTCGATACGATAACGCAGAATATATCGATTTACCTCATGATGAGACGAATTTGATCGTCCAAACGATTCAACGTATCGCAGCGGAAAAAGAAAAAGAAGCGACACCGCTTGCGTTGATCGTTTCGACAGACGTTCCGCTAGGCAAAGGACTTGGCAGTAGTGCATCGGCAATCGTCGCTGGTATTGCGATTGCAAACGAAGCATACGATTTACAAATAACAGTCGCTGAACAATTGCGATGGGCGACGACGTTAGAAGGACATGCAGACAATGCGAATGCAGCATTGTTAGGTGGACTCGTATTTTCTTATTTTGATGACGAAACGTTAGACGTCGCGCAACTCGATGCGCCGGCACTTGATATTGTCTTGCTCGTTCCGGAACAGACGCTTGCGACTGAACAATCGCGAAGTGTACTTCCGCCGACGATGAACCATGCAAAAGCGACGGCTGGAAGCGCAGCGGGGACGGTTTTGGCAGCGGCTTTTGCTTCAGGTGATTTACCTTTAGCGGGGCGTATGATGGAAAAAGATACGTTTCACGAACCGTATCGTAAAAAAATGTTTGCGCACTTTGATGAAATTCGACAAGCGTCGCGAGAACTCGATGCATACGGTATGACAATTAGTGGTGCCGGTCCTTCGTTAATCGTATTTACAAAAGAAGGCGAAGGAAAACATGTAGCAGACGTGCTCGGTCGTCGTTTTGAAGCGTATGAAACGATTGCTACGACACCTTCTGCTCACGGTGTTCTCATTAAAACGTATTAAATCAAAAAAAGAGATTGAAAAGGAAATTAACCTTTTCAATCTCTTTTGTATTGGCTTTTATTCGTTTTTAGACATAAAAAAAACGTTACATCTACTGTAACGGTTTCAAATAAAAATGGCGGAGGAAGAGGGATTCGAACCCCCGCGGGCTTTAACACCCCTGCTGGTTTTCAAGACCAGTCCCTTCAGCCGGGCTTGGGTATTCCTCCGTGTTCGTCTTATCGACAATATATAATTTACCACGGTATTAAAAAAAGGTCAACCCCTTTTTGTTCTTTTTTAAAAAATCTAATTTTCATCGCCTTTTTTACTGCTTATTTAAAAGAAAGGTCGAGATCCTCAGTGACATCAGGTAAAGCACCATTCTTTTTAAAATGTATTGAAATAGAACGGTCGTGAAAGTTGATTTTCAGTAAAAACTATGTATAATAATAAGTACCGTACTAGATGGGGAAGTAGCGGATCCCTGTAACTTGCAATCCGCTTTAGCAAGATTGAAGTCCTCTCTGAGGCGTTATGTATTGTAAAGTCTGCCGTATGCACGTAGTGTTGACATTTGGGTCCTACACAATGAGAATCTATGAACCATGTCAGGTCCGGAAGGAAGCAGCATTAAGTAGACTCCCTCATGTGTTGTAGGGTCGCCTAGATCGAGCTGGCGACATACGTAACGTTTATGTGCATACGTCGACGAGAGGTGTACGGTCTTTATTTTAAATGATTCAGTGACTTTCTTAGTGAAGTCACTTTTTTTAATTGTCTAACGTCGACGGATATAAGTGTTTCATATATAATGAAAAAGGTTTACTTTAAGTAAGAGAGGAGCGTTACGATTTGATTCATCAATCGTTTTATCGTACGTATCGTCCGCAGACGTTCGAAGAGATGTCTGGTCAAAAGCATGTGAAGCGTACTTTAAAAAACGCCCTTTTACATGAACGGACGACGCATGCGTATTTATTTTCAGGGCCAAGAGGAACGGGAAAGACGAGCGCGGCGAAAATTTTTGCCAAAGCTTTAAATTGTGAGCATCCTGTTAACGGAGAACCGTGTAATGAATGTCCGACGTGTCAAAGTATTACAGAAGGTTCGCACACAGATGTCATCGAATTTGATGCAGCGAGTAATTCGCGTGTTGAAGAAATTCGAGAAATTATCGAAAAAGTTCATTTTGCTCCTGCAGCAGCGAAGTTTAAAGTGTATATTATCGATGAAGTACATATGTTGTCGAACTCTGCTTTTAACGCTTTGTTAAAAACGTTAGAAGAACCACCACGTCACGTCGTCTTTATTTTAGCGACGACTGAACCTCATCAATTACCATTGACGATCATTTCACGTTGTCAACGGTTCGACTTTAAACCGTTAACTCGACATGAACTCGTCGAACGGATGGAAGTCGTTTTAGAAGATGTCGGATTAGAAGCAGAGCCACGTGCATTGCAAACGATTGCGCAGTCAGCTTCAGGCGGTATGCGCGATGCATTAAGTATGCTCGATCAAGTCGCTTCATTTAGCGATGAAAGGATTGTCGAAAACGATGCATTACTCATTACAGGATCAGTTGGCGAAGAAATATTTTTAAAACTCGTTGAAGCGATCCGCTCAGGAGATGCAGGAGAAGCGTTAACGTTAATTGACCGTTTAATGCGAGAAGGAAAAGATCCGTTTCGTTTAATGGAAGATAGTATGACGTTTTTCCGTGATTTGTTGCTTATGAAAGCCGCACCTGAACAAACAGATTTACTAGCATTTATTGTGAATGTAGAGCCGTTCGAACCGATTGCAGCCGCATATTCAGAGCCTATTTTGTATCAATACATTCAAATTTTATCAGATGCTCAACGGGAGATGCGCCATTCGAATCATGCGAAAGTATACGTTGAATCAGCGGTCTTAAAACTCGTTCATTTAGAACAACAAGTGCCGCCGAAACAAACGTCGGAAATGACAGAAGAAATGTCTGCGCACCTTTCTACTTTAAATGAACGCGTTAATGAATTACAACGTCAATTAAAAGAGCGTGTTGAAGCGCAACCAGCGTCAACGGAGCCGACACCTGTCGAATCGAAGCCGAAACCGAGAATGTACCGGGTACCGAAAGACCGAGTACGCCATGTATTAACAGAAGCGACACGTCAGGCATTACAACAAGTGAATCAAGTATGGGCGACGGCTTTACAACGAATGGCTCCGACAGAAGCGGCTCTAATGAAAGAAGCAAAACCTGTTGCAGCAAGTGAAGCGAACGTCATCGTGGCGTTTAAATTTGAAATTCATTGTAGTATGGCGGCTAAAAAAGAAGAGCTTGTCGAGCGACTAAATGGAGAATTAACGGTACAATTACATCGACCGGTAGAAGTCGTATTTATTCCGGAAGAAGCGTGGGGGCCTTTACGAGAAGAGTCGATTGCCCTTTTACGTTCAAAAGCCGAGACGTCGTCACAAGAAGAAGGCGAAACGGGCCAAGTAGAAGTACCTGAAAGTTTTGATGAGCAAGAACTCGTGAAACCTCACATACGTGAAGCAGAGCGACTATTCGGTACAGCACTCATCGAAGTAATCGAAACAAACAAAACAGACAATTAAAGGAGGAATACCGATGCGTGGTATGGGAAATATGCAAGGTATGATGAAAAAAGTTCAAAAAATGCAAAAACAGATGGCGAAAGCTCAAGAAGAATTAGGTGAAGAACGTCTTGAAGCACTCGCAGGAGGCGGCGCTGTCAAAGTTGTCGTATCCGGTCATAAAGAAGTTGTTGAAGTAACGATTGATCCAGATATTGTCGATCCAGACGATGTAGAAATTTTACAAGACTTAATCGTCATCGCTACAAATGAAGCGATGAAAAAAGCAGAAGAGTTATCAGAATCAACGATGGGACAGTTTACGAAAGGGTTAAACTTACCGGGAATGTTTTAATAGGAGGCGGTCGTGATGCATTACCCTGAACCGCTAGCAAAATTAATTGACAGCTTTATGAAACTACCGACCATTGGTCCGAAAACAGCGAGTCGTCTCGCTTTTTTCGTTTTAGAGATGGAAGAAGATACAGTTTTGGCGTTTTCAAAAGCACTTGTCGATGCGAAACGAAACATTCAGTTTTGTTCGGTTTGCGGTCACATTACAGATATTGATCCGTGTCACATTTGTCAAGATACGAGCCGGGATGCATCGACGATTTGTGTCGTACAGGACCCGAAAGATGTTATCGCGATGGAAAAAATGCGAGATTATAACGGATTGTATCACGTTTTACACGGTTCCATTTCACCGATGGACGGAATCGGTCCAGAAGATATTAACGTACCTCGCTTACTCCAACGTTTACAAGCTTCGGATGAAATCGAAGAATTAATATTAGCGACGAATCCGACGATTGAAGGAGAGGCAACCGCGATGTATATCGGTCGTCTCGTGAAGCCGTCAGGGATTACGACGACGCGCATTGCCCACGGATTACCGGTCGGTGGCGATTTAGAATATGCGGATGAAGTGACGTTGTCGAAAGCACTTGAAGGACGTCGCGAGTTATAGAAGGGATGATTCGACAGATGTTTTTTTGGAGAAAACAAAAGTTGAAACGAACGTATGACGAATCATTACAGCAATTAATGAGCGAGTTGCAAGAAGAATGGGAACAAGCGAAAGAAGTAGAACATGTCGCACGCGATGAATTCGGTACAGCTTCTACGTATCGAAAAATTGCCGAAAGTAAATATTTCTTCTTATTTAAAGAAGCACGCAACCGTCGCATTGAAGCGAAACGATAATGATCGAAAACAGCACATTTGATCGATGTGCTGTTTTTTTGTTATGTGTTGTTCATCGAATCGTTGTACACTAAAGAAAAAAGGAGTGAGGAGATGTACATTTTAGTCGTAGATGATGATCCAGAAATTGTAGAGCTCGTCTCAATCCATTTAAAAGAAGAAGGTTATGCTGTACAGACCGCGCGTAACGGCGTAGAGGCGCTTGAAAAAGTACAAGCGGCTCGTCCTGATTTAGCGATTGTCGATGTGATGATGCCAGAAATGGACGGTTATACGTTAACGGCTCGTTTACGCGAAGAAGAAAATATACCGGTCATTTTACTAACAGCAAAAGGTGAGCTCGAAGATAAAGAACGTGGCTTTTTAGCAGGAACAGACGATTATGTGACGAAACCGTTCGAGCCGAAAGAGCTGTTGTTTCGTGTATCTGCGTTATTACGTCGATACGATAAGAGAGGAAATGCACAAATTGAAGTCGGTCCGTTACGAATCGATACAGATCAATACGAAGTATCACTCGACGGAAACGTTCATATTTTACCGTTAAAAGAGTTTGAATTGTTAACGGTGTTTGCTCAACGCCCTCATTACGTATATCCACGTGATTTTTTAATTGAGCGTGTTTGGGGATACGATTATGAAGGAGACGAACAAACGTTAAACGTTCACGTGAAACGTCTTCGGGATAAATTAACACCGTATAAAGACCAGCTCTGGATTGAAACGGTTCGAGGAGTCGGGTATAAGTTAGAGGTTTACGTATGAAGTCGCTTTACGGAAAGTTTTTAACGTATATGATGTTGCTCATTATTGGCAGTACGATGGTTGCATTTGTCGTCATGAACGCATTTTATCAATATTATTTGAAAGATAATCATGCGACTAAAAATATGGAGCGGGTGAAGGCACTTGCTCATTATATTGAAACGGAACAGCCATCGTCCCTTTCTTTTTATGTCGAAACGAATGCTCAAACGGGATATAAAATGATTTTAGTCCATCCGACAGGAGAGCGTGTTTATTTTGGCGATTCTTTTCGTCTAAACAATTTACAACAATCAGCTGTTGACCGTGTGTTAAGTGGAAAAACGTATAACGGTATGGGACAATTTCCGACAGGGACGTTGATGACCGG
Organism: Savagea sp.; assembly: GCA_030152585.1. Taxonomy (GTDB): domain Bacteria; phylum Bacillota; class Bacilli; order Bacillales_A; family Planococcaceae; genus Savagea. The sequence continues at coordinate 20,485 of JASLJC010000100.1, forward strand.
CTTTTTTGCAGATGAATCACGTAATACCGTTGGTGCGCCATTTCGTTATGAAGGGGAGATGTACGGACTTTTCATTCGTCCGGATATTCGTGCATTGTTTACAGAAGTCCACTATTTACTCGGTGGGATGATTGTCATCATCGTATTATTAAGTGTACTCGCTGTCATATTTGTGACAAAAAAATTAATTGATCCGATTACAAAATTGACGCACGTGACGAAAACAGTCGGAACTGAATCACTTCAAGTGAGTGAATTGCCCGTAGAGCGCGCAGATGAAATCGGTACATTAGCACAAAGCTTTCGTGCGATGATTGAACGATTAGAAGAAAATGAACTTGCTCGAAAGCAGTTTATTAGTGATGTTTCTCACGATTTCCAATCACCGCTATCGAGTATTCAAGGATATGCCCGTCTGTTAGAACAGTCGGACCGAACAGAAGAAGAACGTCGTCGTTACGCTATGATTATCGTCGATGAAGCAAGTCGTTTATCGAATGTGACGCGTCAGTTACTCGACTTAACGTCGTACGATCAATTAACGTCGTTGTACACTGTACGAACATTTTCACTTGATGAACAATTACGTCAAGTCGTTCGTACGTATACGTGGCAAGTGATGGAAAAGCAGTTGTCGCTCGTGACTGATTTTGATGCGGTCATGATAGAAGGAGATCCGAATGCATTAGAAAAAGTATGGGACAATTTATTATCGAATGCGTTGAAATATACAGAAGAAGGAACGATTACCGTTTGTGTACGAGAACGAGCGGATGAAGTCGTCGTGTCGATTGAAGATACCGGTTGTGGCATGACCGAAGAAGAAATGGCACACGTCTTCGATCGGTTTTATCGCGTCGACGATGCACGAACGAAAAGAGTGCAGGGGACAGGTCTAGGCATGTCTATCGTCGAACAAATCGTTCGTCTACATGACGGAAAAATTGAAATAGATAGTAAAAAAGGTGTAGGTACACGTATTTCGATTCATTTACGAAAAAAAGAATAATCGTTAATGTTCTGTTCATCTTCGCCTCGTATGCTAAAGACAATGAAAAAACTTTAGCCGAGGAGGGCAATAAAAGATGAACAAAAAAAGATGGTGGATCTTTGCAGCCGTTTGGTTAGCTGTCGTCGTTATTTTATCAGGGGTTGCACCAGGAGCGAAAGAATTCGCAACGAACAATGCCAACGGTGGATTACCGGAAGATGAATTATCGATTCAAGCTGAAAAAATATTACAAGAACAGTTTCCAAGTGATGAAGGAATGCCGATGTTCGGTGTTTTGTACAATGAAAAAGGATTAACAGAAAAAGAACTACGTACGTTTGGAGAAAGTTTAGCACAATTACCGAAACAGAAAGGGTTACAAGATGTTACAGTAACCGATTCGACAAAATGGACGAAAGAAGAATACGAACGTTTCGTCTCTGATGATGGTACGACGTACTTCGCTTCTGTGAAATTGTCACAAGATGCAGAAGAAGAAGGAATTTACGATTACGTAGAAGAAATTCGAACGTATGTCGATGAACAAAATAAAGCATCAAATGCAGAAATTTCATGGACAGGACCGGCAGCAATCGCAGCGGATGCGACAGGACTTTTCCGTGAAGTCGACGTTCAGTTGTTATTAGCGACAGTCGGGATTATTTTCGTTTTATTACTCGTCATTTACCGAGCGCCACTTTTAACGTTAATTCCATTGCTCGGAGCAGGTATGACATATGTTGTCGTAGATAAATTAACCGGATTAACAGTAAAAGCAGGTATTTTCGTTACAGAAAATCAAGCGTTATCGATTATGACTGTTTTATTGTTTGCGGTAGTAACAGACTACTCGTTACTTATTTTCTCACGTTTCCGTGAAGAATTACGCCGTCATGAATCTGTCAATGATGCAATGCGTGAAACGATGCGCCACGTACGAGAGCCGATTTTCTTTAGTGGAAGTACGATTATGCTCGGTGTGGCAACGTTATTCTTTGCACTTTATGAGCCGTACCGCAACTTTGCACCGGTCTTTGCGATCGCAGCAGGTACGATGTTAGTAGCCGGTTTAACTTTACTGCCAGCGTTATTTGCATTATTTGGTCGTGTCGCCTTTTGGCCATTCATCCCACGTTACGGATCGACACCACGTGTGAAGAAAAACGTCTGGCGCCGTCTTGCTGATAAAGTAACGGCAAAACCGATGCTCTTTTTAGCACCTGTGCTGATTGTATTAAGTATCGGAGCTTGGAATATGACGAATATGAAAACGTCTTACGATTTAATTGAATCATTCCCAGAAGATTTATCATCACGTGTCGGTTATGAGCGACTAGGCGATGCCTTTTCAAAAGGGGCACTTGCACCCGGTACACTCGTCTTACAACAAAAAGAAGATTGGACGCGTGAACAGTTAGATGAAGCGATGGAAAAACTCGCTGCCGTTGATGGTGTAGAACGTGTGAACCCGACAGGACACCCGTTAACAGACGATATGAAAACAGCAAAATTGTCTGTCACATTTGAAGGGAATCCGTACGGTCATGAGGCGTTAGATGCCGTTGAAGATTTACGAAATACTTCTTTAAAAGGCGTTGACATTTACGTCGCAGGTGAAACGGCAAAAAATGCAGACTTGCGTGATATTAATACGCGTGATACGTGGTTAATCGTCGCTTTAATGTCAGGGCTCATTACGATTATGCTCGGTTTCCAAACACGTTCGGTCATTGCACCGCTTTATATGGTCGGTTCGATTTTATTATCGTATGCCGCAACGTTTGGATTCTCTATGATTTTATTCGATCTCGTTCTCGATCAACAGACGATGAGTTACCGAATTCCAATGTACACATTCGTCTTCTTAGTAGCACTCGGTGTAGACTACTCGATTATGTTAATGGCTCGTATTCGAGAAGAATTACGAACGCACTCATTTGAAGAAGCGATCCGTCGTGGATTAGAACGTACAGGAGGCGTTATTAGTTCAGCAGGTTTAATTCTTGCCGCAACGTTCCTCGTTCTTGTTACGATGCCTGTAAATGAATTAAAATTGTTCGGTTTCATGATGGCATTCGGAATTTTAATGGATACGTTTATCGTACGTCCGCTCGTCATTCCGTCAGTTGTAAAATTGCTCGGAGAAAAATGGAGCTTTTGGCCAACTCGTGTTGAAAAAAGTGAAAAATAAACAAATTTAAAAAAGTGAAGATGAAACTTCGTAACGTTTGCTTGTCAATCGTTACGAAGTTTTTTGTTTAAAAGATGTGAAAGATCCTTGTCCAGAAACGGCTCAGAAGAATGCAAATACTAAAAAGTGAAAAACGAACAAAAAATGGAATTACTATTATTGGTATACTATTTCTTTAAATGGTAAAATAACTTCAAATTAACTTCATAAATAACCAAAAAGAATGAAAAAAGACGAATATTCCCACCTTTTAAGGCGAAAAGTAGTAGGAATTACAACTGTCTATACAGTAATTTACGATTAAAAGTTCAAAAGTTGAACAAATATGTTGCGTATATGTGACGAATAAGTTATATTTATATACGAACGAAGCGAAATACGAAGTAGGTATGAAGTATTTCACAAAAAGCTTTGTAATTATGAAGAAATCGTGTCCACCAATTACACGATTTCACATTCACTATATACTTGGAGGTTTTTGAAAATGGCACAATCAAAATTTGCTATGCCGTCAATTAACTTATTCGGCGCAGGATCAGTTCAAGAAGTAGGTACACGTTTAAAAGATACAGGAGCACAAAAAACGTTACTCGTTACAGACGAAGGTTTATTCAACTTAGGTCTTGCAGATAAAATTGCAGACATCATTAAAGCTGAAGGAATCGAAGTAGAAATTTATCCAAAAGCAGAGCCAAACCCAACAGATCAAAACGTTGCAGACGGACTCGTTGCATATAAAGAAGCAAACTGTGATTCAATCGTTTCACTCGGTGGCGGTTCTTCACACGATGCAGCAAAAGGTATCGGACTCGTTGCAGCAAACGGCGGCGTAATTCACGATTACGAAGGTGTAGATAAATCAGAAAACCCAATGGTTCCTCTCGTTTCAATTAACACAACGGCAGGTACTGCAAGTGAAATGACACAATTCACAATTATTACAGACGTAAAACGTCACGTGAAAATGGCAATCGTTGATAAACACGTTACACCACTCGTATCTATTAACGACCCTGAATTAATGGTAGGTCTTCCACCAGCGTTAACAGCAGCAACTGGACTTGATGCATTAACACACGCTGTTGAAGCATATATGTCAGTAAACGCAACACCTATTACAGATTCAGCAGCTGAAAAAGTATTCGAAATTATTCCTGAATATTTACCACGTGCGTACTCAAACGGTGCGGACATGGAAGCACGTGAACAAATGGTATATGCACAATTTTTAGGTGGTATGGCATTCAACAACGCAGGACTCGGTTATGTTCACGCAATTGCTCACCAAATGGGTGGATTCTACAACCTTCCACACGGTGTATGTAACGCGATTCTTTTACCACACGTCTGCCGTTTCAACTTAGTAGGCCGCGAAGAGCGCTTTGCGAAACTCGCATTCTACTTAGGTGAAAACATCGAAGGATTATCAACAGTAGAAGCAGCTGAAAAAGCAATCGCACGTATCGAGCGCTTAGCAGTTGACTTAGGTATTCCTTCAGGATTTGCTGAACTTGGTGCAAAAGAAGAAGATATTCCGACACTTGCAGCAAACGCAATGAAAGACGTAACAGCAGCAACAAACCCACGTAAAGCGAAAGTTCAACAAGTAGAAGAACTTATTCGCCAAGCGATGTAATTCTCAATCTCAGATCATCTTCCTTACAATCTCTACCGGCCCCCCGGTAGAGATTTTTTTAGTTTTAAGTATTATTCGGAATTTCGCATTAAGTCGTCATTTCCCAAGATGTTGCTAAATTTGTATGGCGTGACGTACATCTAAAAATACTAAAAAACCTCGTTCCTTTAAAAAAGAACGAGGTTTTAGTGACGCAATATATGTTTGATGGATATGAAGGCGGATCGGATTAAACGTAAACGTATTCTGTCAATGCTTCGTCTTCTGCAAGTAATTCACGTAAATATTTTCGTGCTCGGAAAAGACGCGATTTGACCGTTCCGATGGAAACGTCCATCACTTTAGAAATTTCAACTAGTGAAAACTGGTTCACGTAAAAGTATTCAATCGTATCACGGTAAATATCATCGAGTTCATTAATTTTCGCTTGAATCGCTGTTTGTAAGTCTTCTTTTTCGAGTGTTTCACTCGGTGTCGGTTCATCGCTTGCGACGAGATCTAAAATCGGTACATCGAGTGAATCTGGTTGATGCATGACGTATTTGCCTCGACGTACGTTTTTTCGGTAGCGATCTCGGAACGTATTCATACAAATAGTCGTTAACCAAGCCTTCATTTTTTTAACGTTATCAATTTGATTTTGATTGCGTACGACTTTCACCCAAACATCTTGCATAATATCTTCTGCTTCTTCTTTATTTTTCGTTAATTTTAAACATAAATAGTACGTATAATTTCCGTATTCTTCATATAGTTGTTGTACTTTATCCATTTTATCCGCCTCCAACGTTCGTTTGTTTCTTTGTACCCTTATTATCAGAGAAAATGCGAAAAAGGACTATCGGATTTCCTTTCATTTACCTTACATTTATGTAAGGTGGGAACTTTTTTTTGTCACAGACCCCGAATAAAGGAGAGAATGATTTCTATTTCCATGGGTATGTAGTAAAATAAGCGATATTTTAACAAAAGGGGGAGATCGTTTGTTTCAGTCGTTATTATTCGATTTAATGATCATCGTATTACTCGGGATGATGTCGCAGTGGGTCGCGTGGCGCTTTCGTTTACCAGCCATTGTCGTCATGTCAGTCGTCGGATTACTCGTCGGTCCGATACTCGGACTGATTCATCCACAAGCGACATTAGGCGATTTGTTTAGTCCACTCATTTCGTTAGCGGTAGCGATTATTTTATTTGAAGGTAGTTTGAATTTAAATTTTAAAGAGATTCAATTATTTAATAAACCGGTGACGCGCATTGTGACGCTTGGTGCGTTTATCGCTTGGATTGCAGGTTCACTTGCCGCACATTACGTCGCGGGACTTTCATGGGCAGTTGCTTTCATTATCGGAGGATTGTTTATCGTGACAGGTCCAACGGTCATATTGCCTTTATTACGCCAAGCACGTTTGAAGCCGCGCCCTGCGGCGATTTTAAAATGGGAAGGAATCGTCGTTGATCCGTTCGGTGCGCTGTTAGCGGTATTTGCTTATGAATTTATTAAATTTTTAAATAGTGAAGTAAATGTAACGACATTATTGTTATTTTTTGCAGCGTCCCTTTTTGCTGTTTTACTCGGAGCCGGTGCAGGTTGGTTTACAGGACGCTCGTTTGAAAAAGGAGCTGTGCCAGAATTTTTAAAAGCGCCTCTTCTTTTTGCAATTGTCATTTTCGTATTCGTCATATCCGATGAAGTGATGCACGAAACGGGCTTACTTGCAGTAACGGCGATGGGAATTATGATGGCTAATATGAAATTGTCGTCGTTAGAAGATATTTTAGAATTTAAGGAGAACGTATCTGTCCTTTTAATTTCTACGATATTCATTATGTTAACAGCTTCGTTAAGTCCACATATTTTGCTCGACATTTTCCAACCGAACATTATGTTATATGTCGTTGCGATGTTATTCATCGTTCGACCGCTTTCTATTTGGGTGTCGACAATCGGTACAGAATTGACGTGGCAAGAACGTACGTTAATCGGTTGGATCGCACCGAGAGGAATTGTCGCTTTGACGGTATCGGGATATTTCGCAACGATTTTACTCGACAATGGCTATGAAGATGCTGAAATGTTGACTGCTTTGACATTTGCACTCGTCTTTTCAACGGTACTCGTCCACGGTTTTTCTATCGGTTGGTTAGCGAAAAAGCTAAACTTAACGATGCCGGAAGATTCGGGAGTCGTTATCGCAGGAAGTACTCGCTTTACATCTGCTTTAGCTGAAGCGATTCAAACGTCTGGAAATGAAGTGTTAATTGTTGACGATACGTGGGCGAACTTAACGTATGCCCGGAAACAAAATGTCCCCCATTATCGAGGAGATCTATTAATGGAACAGTACGATTACAATTTAGATTTGACGCCGTATAGCTATATTATGGCGATGACGAAGTCAGATACGTACAACGCTAACGTTTGTGCAGACTTTATGCCAGAAGTCGGTCGTCATCATTTATTCCAAACGGCGTTCCATACGCGAGAAAAAGAAGAAAATGTTTCAATCGTCGGAGGACAATCGTTATTCGTTCCAGCTTTACCGATTTCAGTACTCGATGAACGAATCGTAAACGGTCACGTCGTGCGTCAAACACGTATTACCGAACAATACAATTATACGAATTATTTGCGTGAACGAGACGATGACACTGTTTTATTGTACATTTTACGAAAAGATGGAACGATTGACTTTTTCACATCTGAAATGGAAATGCGTGCACAATCTGGTGATACAGTCGTAGCACTTGTTTCTCCTCGACAAACGATTGAGCGTGTACGAACACGATTAGATGAAGAAGTGGAAGAAGAAGTTTCATTCGAAGAAGTAGAGCGTCAATTAGAACGAAATGAAGAGCGAGAGGAAAAAGAAATACCTGGGCAATCCCCCCCATCTTTAGATGAACGGTAGCATTTTAGAAGAAAAAGAAGGCTGAATTTGGTACGATGTAGAAGAAACAGAGGAAGGGGTAGAGGATTTTGAACATTTTACTAATTGACGGTACAGTCTTTAAAGGAAAGACGACAGCCGTTTTACAACAAGTACAACAGTATTTAGATGAGATGGATACAGATTTTACATTAGAACTCGTTTCGTTAGGTGACGCAGAACATGCGATCGTTGACGGACGACCGTTTGACCAATATCCAGAAAGTATGCAACAACTCATTACGAAAATTGAAGCAGCGGATGGTTATATTATCGCATCGCCTATTTTCCAAGGGTCGATTCCAGGTGTTTTGAAAAATGTTTTCGACATGTTACATCCGAAAGCGATGCGCTATAAGCCTGTATCGATGATCGGAAATGGTGGGACGTACCAACACCATTTAGTCGTTGAAGGACAGTTAAAACCAATTTTAGATTATTTCCGTTGTCTCGTGACACCGAATTATGTGTATACGCATCGCGATCATTTTAACGAACAAAATGAAATTATCGATGAAGATGTACACAACCGTTTACGTGAAATGGCACGTGTTTTTGTTGAATATGCGAAGATGAGCAAAGCATTACAACCGACGGATGCATTAGACGAATAATCGATCATTTTCAAACACTTTTTATCTTTTCAACAGATGATGTTGGAAAAGGTAAAAAGTGTTTTTTGTTTGCATCAAGTGTAGTTCATCTGTATAAAATAGTACTTTTGTGTCGTATACGTCTGTTCTCGGTTTGTTAAAATAAAACGAGTAAGAAAAGATGACGATGTCTCCTAAAAGAAGCGTCGCCGAAAAGAAAGAAGGAATTGGTAGTGAGAACGTCGTATGTTTGGCGATGGAGTTTTTTTCTCGTCGGTCTTTTCATATTAGGACTCGGCTTTGCCATGACAGTAAAAGCGAAAGTATTCGGTGTTGGCCCGTGGGAAGTATTAAGTGACGGTTTGTCGATTCAAGTTGGTGGAACGATCGCCTTTTGGACGAGTGGTGTTGGGTTCATCATTATGGTCATTACGGCTATCGCATTGAAACAATGGCCAGCGATCGGTACGTGGTTAAATATGTTATTGATCGGTCTTTTTCTCGGCTTCTTTGTCCGAATTTTGCCAGACGTTGAAACGTGGCCTGCTATACTGTTGATGTTTGTAGGTGGTATTGTCGTCATTAGTATAGGTGTCGGCATGTACGTATCGCCCCGTCTCGGTGCGGGACCGCGCGATTATTTAATGCTCGTATTAAATGAAAAAGTAGGATGGAGCATTCGGTTTTCCCGAACGGTCGTAGAATTACTCGCGGCATTAACTGGCTGGTTACTCGGTGGAGCAGCAGGTATTGGGACGATTCTCGTTGCAGTCCTTGTCGGTCCACTCGTCCAACAGACATTGCCCTTTTTTACGCAACAGTTAGAACGCCGGTTCGGAAAGTTTTAACCGGACGAGAGACGAGACAAACGAAAAAACCGAGTGACGATGAACTCAATCGTCGCTCGGTTTTATTTAGATTACACTTGTTTCGTTGCTGCACGTGCAATATGTTGGCGATATTCGTAAATGTTTCGAACGATCGCTTTCGTTACAGCATATGTCGGGATAACGATTAAAATCGCTAAAAATCCTCCGATATTTCCTGCAGCTAAAATGAGTGTAATGACCGTTAAGGGGTGTATTGCTAACGATTTCCCCATAATATTTGGTGTAATGACGTTACTATCAGTCTGTTGGGCAATGAGTGTAACGAGTGCGACCCAAAAGACGAGTGACGGATCTTGTAACAACCCGACGATGAGTGCCGGTATGAACGCAATCCACGGACCGATAAACGGTATTAAGTTCATAAAAAGCGCAAACAACGCTAACAACAATGCGTACTCTAATCCGATTAAACGATAACCGATAAAGAGAAGCGTCGCTAAAATGGCACTAATAATAAATTGTCCTTGGATGTAAGAACGTAAGACGTCATCGATATCTTTTAATGTTTTTTCTAACCATTGTTTTCGAATACCGGTGAAAAATTGCAAAATGTACGGTGCGAATTTTTCATGGTCTTTCAACATGAAAATGTAGAAAAATGGTACTAAAATCATTAAAAAGACCGCTTGGAATGCAGATTGTAAAAAGGCGACGAGCCATTCGCCGAAGCGTACGGCGAAATCTTGTACAGAATTGGCCGCTTCATCGATTGTTTCTTCTAAGTTGAACGGAAGATCGGCCTTTTGAATGACGATGAAATCTTTCGCTTTCGTTAAATCTTTTGCGATGTTCGGCGAGTTTTTAATTAACGCATTCACTTGGTCGGTCATCGGTGGTCCGACGATCGAAATGAAAAATAAAATGATCGCAAATAACCCAGCGATTAAACTTAAGATGCTTCCCCAACGAGGTACTCCTTTTTTTTCTAACCAACGTTGGGCAGGTTCTGTAATGTAAAACAATACGCCTGCGATGAGTAGTGGTACGAATACAGTTTTTAAAATGATTAGAAGTGGTTCAAATAAAAATCGAATGTCGAGAAAATATTTGACGATTAAAATAAAGAGTAAAATCCCAATCCCGACTTGAAACCAAAGCTTTTTCGTCAACAGGTCACCTTCCTTCTACCGGAACTGGAGGACGCTGACGATTCGTCAAGAACACGATACAAGCGGTTAATGCTTCGGCAATCGTTAAAATGAGCCATACCCCTGTAATGCCGAAGAAGTGGGGCATAATCCATAATAACGGCAATACGAACACAATCCCTCGTAAGACGATAATCATCATAGAGCGTCGAATTTCTCCAATTGCACGGAAATATTCAGCATATACAATATTATAGCTTAAAAAGAGATAGTGGGTGAAAAATAAAGGTAAACCGTAAGCGGTCATCGTTAACAACTGTTCATTTGGCACATCAAATAGTAGTGCGAAACGTTCAGGGAACAATTCACCGAGTGCGACAGCTGCAACAGCAAGCAATAACGCTGTTCGTACCGAAATTTTTAAGACGTGGCCGAGTCGTTCATACAACCCAGCGCCGTGATGGAAACTGGCAATCGGTTGCATTGCTCCACCGACACCGAAAAAGATAAGCATAACGACCGCATGAATCGTATTGACGATCGCAAATGAGGCTACACCTAAGTCTCCAGCCGTTTTCATAAAGACGATATTCAATCCGATCGTCATAACGGCGACGGTCATTTCTGTCGTGAAACTTGGGAATCCGATGACTAAAATTCGTTTTAATTGAGAGGCATTCCATCGTGGCCATACCCAACGTAATGAGCGATCTTTCCATAAAAAGTGAAGCAATAAAATGAGTAATCCGAAAACGGAAGATAAAATCGTTGCCCCTGCGGCTCCTTTAACACCCCATCCGAAAATAAAGATAAAAATGTAGTCGAAGACGATATTTAATAAAGCAGCAGCGATCAGTCCGAACATTGCTAAATTCGGATTTCCGTCATTTCGTATGAAAATACTTAAAATGTTTTCAACGACGTATACCATTCCGAAGACGAGTAAAATGAAAAAGTAGTCGTACGCATAATCGTAAATGACGTCGTTGGCGCCGAAAAAGTAAATGAGCGGTTCGATTTTCCATAAAGCGAGTGCGACGAGAAGAGAAACGATGACGACTGCAGTGACTAGAGAGGAAGAAAAAATCGACGAAGCTTGATCTTTTTCTCCTTTCCCGATTGCCATTGCATATAATGTGCCGCCTCCCATTCCGATCCACAATGAAATGGAAAAGAAAATTGAAAACGCAGGTAAGGCGACGTTGACACCGGCAAGTCCGTCTGCGCCGACACCGTGTGAAATCATGAGCGCATCGACAACGATATTGATCGCCATTAAGACCATTCCGAGAATAGAAGGAATTAAGTACGAGCGAAACAGTTTAGGTATCGGCCAATTGCGCATTTTTTCTGCTGGAGTCATGTAAAAGGAACCTCCTCTTTCTTAATATTGCTGTATTGTAGCACGAATGGTTATATTTCGCTTCATGTAAATTTAAAAAAGAAATGAAAAAGAAGTTTCATTCAGTAATGAAGTGGGCATAGAAGGAGTAGACATTATTAGACAAAGGGGACGATCATTATGTCATTCAAAGATAAAGCAAAAGGTACATTTAATGAAGTAAAAGGAGAAATGAAAGACGTTGCGGGGAAAGTAACGGACAACCCGAAACTTCAAGCAAAAGGGAAAGCAGATAAAGTAAAAGGAAAAGCACAAAAAGCAGCTGGTGACGTAAAAGATGGCGCAAAAGATTTTGCACGTGATGCGAAAGAAACAGTCGAAGAAAAAATCGACGACGTCAAAGGCGAGTACGCTGAAAAACGTGACGATTTACGTTAATTTTAAAAGGAAATCTAAAACACCTTGTCGTACAGGAGAGTTACTCTCCTGTAAGGCAAGGTGTTTTGTCATTTTAGTTTACTTTAAACGTTTGAAATCGACGGTTGTAATTTTTTCTTTAATTGCGTTAACATATCGCGCGTCATCGCGTCGAGGTCGTATCGAGCAGAGAAGCCCCATTCCTCTTTCGCAGCGGTTGCATCGAGTGAGTTTGGCCAACTATCGGCAATCGCTTGGCGTGCTGGATCGACGTCGTACTGAATCGTAAACGAAGGAATATATCGTTGGATAGATGCTGCGATTTGTTCAGGTGTGAAGCTCATCGCTGTAATGTTAAAAGCGTTGCGATGTTGCAGTTTCGTAGCGTCTGCTTCCATTAAATCGACGATCGCTTGTAAAGCATCTGGCATATACATCATGTCCATATACGTTCCTTCTGCAATGTAAGAAGTATAATGACCTTCCGTGAGCGCTTTGTAATAAATTTCAACCGCGTAGTCTGTCGTTCCGCCACCAGGAGGTGTGACGTACGAAATGAGACCCGGGAAACGAACCCCTCGCGTGTCGACGCCGAAACGTTCGTAATAATAATCACAAAGAAGTTCACCCGATACTTTGTTCACCCCGTACATCGTCGTCGGACGTTGTAACGTATCTTGTGGCGTATGGTCTTTCGGTGTAGAGTGACCGAAAGCGCCGATAGAACTCGGTGTGAAAAATTGCAAATCAAGTTCACGTGCGACTTCAAGAGCATTGACGAGCCCGCCCATATTCAAGTGCCACGCTTTCAATGGTTGTTGTTCTGCTGTTGCAGAAAGTAGTGCAGCCATATGCATCATCGTATCAGCCTCAAATTGTGATGTTAATTCGAGCATACGCCCGTAATCCATCACGTCTAATTGTTCGAAATGTCCGTTAAATGATGCAGGTGGTGCTTGAATGTCGGTCGCGAGGACGTTGTCGATGCCGTACTCGTCTTGTAATTTTTGGACGAGCTCTGAACCGATTTGTCCTGAAGCGCCTGTAATGATGATTCGTTTCATCGGATTCCCTTCCTTTCTGTTATGAATAGTGTATTTCTAGTGCGCACACTGTCTTTTTTAAAACAAGTGCAACGTGATACTAGCAATGTTTATCTATTATAGACTGTTCTTTTGAAGAAAACAACCCGAAAAATCAAAATAAAAGAAATGAATTCTGATATAATGGAAGATACGAAAAAATAAGGAAGGATGTGGGGATATGCTTCGCCGTTTATTACGTCTTAGTCTCTTGTTTCTGATCGGTGTCGGTTTAACGTTTATGCTTCTTCAATGGAACGTGCCGATGTGGTTAACGACAATTATCGTCTTGTTTGTTACGATTACGATTTTCATCGGATGGCCTTTTTATGTCATTTATCGTACGCGATCGATTCGACTCGTCGACCGATATTTGAAAAGTTATCAAAATAAGCCGATTTTCGGTTATGCTTATATGTTGGCGCACGGGACGGATGAACAATTGTTACATGCAATTGATGCGGTCATTCAACGATATCCGCAAAAAGAAATGCAAGTCGTCTCAAAAGGAAATCGTTATATGTTTACACGAGATGCTAACGGATTGATGAAATACGCTCAATCGATTGAACCTTCAGAGTATCGTGTTTATTATTTAGCAGTTGCTCATGCGATGCGAGGAGAATTAGAAGAAGCGAGCCGTTATCGAAAAAAATTGCAAACGCCGTGGACGATTTTTTTAGCAGAAGCATCGATTGCACATGCAAAAGGAGATACGGTGACTACTGAAGCTGCTATCGCCTCAGCAGTCGCAACGACACGTGGTTTACAACGTTATTCGATTTATTATGGCAGTAAACGGATGATCCAAGATGGAACGAAAAAACAGTCCGTATAAAAAAACATCGACAGTAGAAAAGACGAGTAGGTCTCTTCTAGTGTCGATGTTTTTCGTTGATTAAATAACGCCGAGTTCACGACCGACGCGCGCATAAATGTCGAGTGCTTCGTCGAGCATTTCTTTCGTATGCGCAGCTGTAGGCATATTACGTACACGACCTGTTCCACGTGGGACGGTCGGGAAGACGATTGATTTAGCGTACAATCCTTCTTCTTGTAAACGTGATGAAAATGTTTGAGTTAATTTTTCATCTCCGATAATACAAGGTGTAATCGGTGTTTCGGAATGTCCAATATGAAAACCGAGACGTTGTAAGCCTTCTTTTAAGTAGTGAGCATTCGCCCAGAGTCGTTCGTTTAACTCTGTTGAAGCTTCCATTTTGTCGAGTGCACAAATGATAGCACCGACATCTCCCGGTGCGATTGATGTTGAAAATAAAAATGGACGTGAGCGAACTTTTAACCAGTCGATCAGTTGTTGAGAACCTGCGACGTAACCACCGACGACACCAATGGCTTTTGATAATGTTCCGATTTGGAAGTCGATTTCTTTTTCGAGACCGAAATGTTTCACTGTCCCTTTTCCTTCGCCGAGTACACCTGAACCGTGTGCATCGTCAACGTACGTCATAATGTCGAACTGTTTCGCGATTTCGACGATTTCAGGAAGTTTGGCGATGTCCCCGTCCATTGAGAAGACGCCGTCTGTAATGTACATCACTTTGTTGTAAAGACCGGATGATGTCGCTTCTTCTGCTTTTTGGCGTAAGTCGTCCATATCTTGGTGTTTAACGCGAATAATTTTCGCACCTGATAACCGGCATCCGTCGATGATTGAGGCGTGGTTTAATTCGTCTGATAAAATGGCGTCGTTTTTATCCATAACAGCAGAAATCGCAGCCATATTACAGTTGAAGCCTGATTGATACGCAATTGCTGCTTCTGTTCCTTTAAATGCCGCAAGTCGTTTTTCGAGTTCATCGTGAATGGCAAGTGTTCCGTTAATTGTACGCACAGCACCTGCACCGACTCCGTACGTGTCGATTGCACGTTTTGCACATTCTTTTAAATCTTCGTCTGTCGCTAAACCTAAATAGTTGTTCGACGATAAGTTAATGAGTTGACGTCCACGGATTGAAATGATCGGTCCGTTGGCGCTATCGAGAGGGTCGATTTCGTTATAAAGTCCGTCTTCTTTTAATGATTGTAAATTTGTTTGTAAAAATGAATCTAATGTTTTTGACATTGAATCATTCCTTTCTTATTGTTCGTGTAATTTTGGAATGTCGCGTGGATCGATGAGACGCTCGAGTAGTCGTGTACTAAACGGTAAAGCAAGTTGTACGAGTCCGCCAAGTCCGAGTGCGATGATGACAGTACCGACTCCGACTGGACCGCCAAGCAGCCAACCGGCAATCGCAACGGTGACTTCCATCGTAATACGAGCGCTGTTAATACTCATCCCGAGCTTGTCCATTAAAATGAGCATGAGCGAATCACGCGGACCTGCTCCCATATTCGGTGCGATATAAATGCCAATTCCAATCCCCATAATGATGACACCTGCGACGAACATCGTCAACGTTTCTGCAAACGTCGAAACAGTTGGTAAAAGAAGTAAACTAATGTCAATAAAAACACCGATGACGATCATATTGATCCATGTCCCGATTTTTGGGATGCGTCTGTATATCATCATCATGAGCAATACGAGTAAAAACCCAGTTATAATACTCCAAGTACCAATCGTTAAGCCAATCGTTTCTGTTAAACCATAGTGGAGTACATCCCACGGTCCAATCCCGAAATATTCTCCGCGTATCGTCATCCCGATTCCAAACGATAAAATGATCATTCCGCCGAGATAAAAAATCCAACGCCACCATTTCGTTTTATTCATTGTATTCACCTACTTTAAACGTTGAAATTAGCTTATCATCTAATGGAAAAGAAGTCATCGTCGAGCGTATAAATGAAAAAGACGCCTTTTGAGTAGAGCGAAATCGCTTCAATACTCAAAAGACGTAAGGTAGAAGTACATTTATATCAATCACCTAAAGGTGTCGATACCTGAAATTATACATTACTCTTGATAACGGACAAGGTCAAGGGGAGTAATGATGCCTAACAATTTTTCTTTCGGACGTCCATTTTCTGTCATGAGTAACGCTTCGATTCGTTTACCAGAAGCGACAGAGCGTTTAAAAATTTCTTCGGCTTCATAAACCGGCATACTTTGTTCGACGAACGTATATGATTTTTTTCGCTTTTCAAATCGATAAACATCGCGCAAAGTTGGAACTTTTCCACTCGGTAAACCATTCGTCATACGAGAAGAAAGCCAGTATGTAATACCCATTGCTGTAATCAGTCCGACGAATCGTCGTTTTTGGTAGATTGGGAATTGATTAAATCGTTTCGAACGGATGAGTTGGAGTCCGTCGATTAACGTGTCATCTGCTTGTAAAATATGTACTTTTTTACGAAAACGTTGGCCGACTGTCACAGGGCGTGTAATCCGTCGAGCGATTTGTTCGATTTGTTGAACGATTTGATGGTGCGGTTCTGCAATCGTATAAGACGGATCGATTTGATCGTGGACGATCGCATTTCGTAATTGAGCAAACTTTCGTAATTGCTGTTCGTATTTTCGGACGGCTGCATTTTTCGGTCGCGCACATTGAAGTAATTTCGAAAATGGTGCGTACGACACGTTGCAAATTTGTTGGAGTTCTTTTTCAATCCGGTTAAAAGCGACGATAAAACGTTCTGAATTTTTCACCTTATCCCCCCTTAGACCGATGAGATAGTTCGATTATATCATAAAACTACTAAATGAAAGTAAAAATATCGTTAAGAAGTGACGAAAGTCGAACAGAAGAAAAGAAACTGTTATACTGTTTTGTTGGTAAGGAGTGAAAGACGGATGAAAAAATGGATTTTTCCAATTTTATTAATGTTAGGTGCAAGTAGTTATGGTGTGTTGTCATCGATTATTAAACTAGCAATTGGTGACGGTTTTACAGCGGCGGAAGCGGTGACGAGTCAATATTATGTCGGGTTTTTCCTCGTCGTCGTCCTCGTCCTTTTATTTAAGCGAAAAATGCCAACGTTTGGTGGCGGATGGACGCTCGTTTTGGCAGGACTCTTTACAGCGACGACCGGCACCGTTTACGGACAAGCAGTTCAACATATGCCTGCTTCGTTAGCTGTCGTCATGTTGTTTCAATTTACGTGGATTGGGACACTTTTAGATGCGATCATCCATCGACGGATGCCCGATCGTGTGCAATGGTTTTCGCTCGTATTATTGTTTGCTGGAACGATTTTAGCAGCAGGTGTTATCGATGTCGATTTATCTGCGATTTCGTGGCAAGGATGGGCATGGGGATTCGCCTCAGCTTTTAGTTTCGCCTCATTTTTAATGATTAATGGGAAACAAATTGAAGGAATGGATACGTTAACACGACTATTTTTCACTTCTTTATTTGCGGTCGTTTTCATTTCCATTTTCCAACGCCCGGATATTTTATGGAGTGGAGCGCTATTTGAACAAGGACTTTGGAAGTATGGATTGTTACTCGGATTACTCGGTATTGTTGCCCCAATTTATTTGTTTGCCATTTCTGTACCGAAAGTAGGCGGTGCGTTGGCGTCGATATTAAGCGCGATGGAATTACCAGTTGCGATTACAGCAGCTGCTTTATTACTCGGTGAAAAGATGACAATCTTACAAATTTTCGGTATCATCGTCATTTTATTCGGTATTGCGTTACCGTCTGTTTTAGCCGAACGTGAAAAAAGAACGAGCGTTTGAATGTTGAGACAAAACGTGGGAAAATAGAGAGAACATATGAACGATGAGGGAGTGATTGGATGAATGGACGATTGTATTATGAAGATGCGTATCGTACGAATTTTGAAGCGAAAGTAATCCGCCACGGAGAAGAAGAAGGGAAAACGTATGTCGTACTCGACCGAACGGTATTTTATCCAACCGGTGGGGGACAACCACACGATACGGGTACGTTAAACGACATACCTGTTTATGACGTAGAAGAAGTCGATGGTGAAATTCGTCACTACGTTGCACAACCGATCGAAACGAATGTCGTACATGGGGAAATTGACTGGGCACGCCGTTTTGATTTTATGCAACAACATAGTGGTCAACATATTGTAACCGCGTTTTTCCAAGATTATTACGGGTATGAAACAGATGGCTTCCATTTAGGAGAAGAAGTCGTCACGATCGATTTAAATGCACCGTCGATTCCACAAGCAGTTGTCGATCTCGTTGAAGACCGAGCAAATCGAGCTATTGCGCGCGATATTCCGATTGAAGCACGTTGGGTAAAACGAGAAAATTTAGAACGTTATCCGCTCCGAAAACCGATTGAACATGAAGGGCCGATTCGTCTCGTCATTATGCCAGAAGTCGATTACAATGGCTGTGGTGGTACGCATCCTCGTTCAACAGGTGAAATTCAGATGATTAAAATTTTAAGTACGGAACGAGAAAAACAAAAAACACGTGTGACATTCGTTTGTGGCGACCGTGCACGTGCGTATTTACATAAGCAAAACGAACGTGTGAAAACGTATGCGAAATTGCTTGCAACGTCGGAAGAACGAGTCGAAAATAAAATAAAACGTTTAATAGAAGAAAAAGAGCAACTGCTCGATGAAATGAAGACGTTACGTAGTGCTTATTATGAATTGGAAGCGCAGCGGTTGTACGAACAGTCTGACGGCGTCATTGCCCAATCATTTGTCGGACAGACGATTCAATCGTTACAACAATTTGCAAATGTCATCATCGAACGTTACGACGACAGTATCGTCTTATTTACGACTCAAAATGAAGACGTCGTTCAACTCGTCGCAGCACGTGGGAAACGAGCGACACCGAATATGCGCGAAATTGGAAAAGTCATCTTCCCTTATTTTGGCGGTCGAGGTGGCGGCAGTCCTCATTTTATTCAAGGTGGAGGTCAATCTGATCAAACAGCAGAAGACGTCTTAACTCAATTACGTATGCTCGTCGAATAAATAGATAAAAAGGAAGTCGTTGCGAAGCAGTGACTTCCTTTTTATCACAAAAGAATAGGGGGAAGTATATGTTTTTAGCATGGCGTGAAATGAAAAAAAGTCCACTTCGATTTTTATTAATTGGTAGTGTCCTTGCATTAATTGCTTATTTAGCCTTTTTCTTATCGGGTTTAGCGACAGGACTTCAAACGATTAACCGTTCTGCTGTTGATGAATGGAAAGCAGATGGTATCGTATTAGCAGAAGAAGCGGATCGTCGGCTAATGAGTTCGCTTTTATCGACTGACGTTCGCGAAACGCTAACAGCCGATGAAATTGCACCGTTATCTCAATGGGGTGCGATTTTGCAAAAGAAAAAAGAAAAACAAAACGTTTCGATTTTTGGTATTGATCAACAGTCGTTCATTGCTCCGACAATTACGAAAGGGAAAATGTTTCAAGCGCCGTTTGAAGTTGTCGCCAATGACTCGTTACGCGATTTAGACGTTACGATTGGAGATGTGCTCGCGCTTTCAGGAACAGACGAAAAAGTGAAAATTGTCGGTTTTACGAAAGATGCGATGTTTAGCGCAGCGCCTGTTTTATATACTGACGAGTCAACACTTCGTCTACTCAAATACGGGGAAGAAACAGAGAAAAACAAAAAAGAAGTGAACGGGTACGCGATTCAGACGGATCAACCGTTAAAAGAAGTCACCGATGAAGAGAACCTCGATGTGATGGAAACGGAACAATTTATCGAAAAACTTCCGGGATATTCCGAACAAAACATGACGTTATCGGTTATGATTTATGCGTTACTTTTTATTTCATCGTTCATCATCGCCATCTTTTTATACGTATTAACAGTTCAAAAAACGGACATTTTCGGCGTATTAAAAGCACAAGGAATTTCGAGTCGCTATTTAGCTTATGCGGTCATGAGTCAGACGGCGATTTTAACTCTTTTCGGACTTTTGATCGGTTTAATACTCGCTTATGTGACCGATTGGGCGTTGCCGAATGCGGTGCCGGTGACGTTTGATCTCGGATTACTCGCCTTATATAGTAGTTTATTTTTCGTCATTGCGATGATTGGTTCGTTATTTTCAGTATGGACGATTACACGTATTGACCCACTACGTGCGTTAGGAGGATAAAGATGTCAGTCATTCAATTAAAAGAAGTCGAAAAGCAATATATTTCCGGCCGTGAAACGATTCAAGCGCTCCATCCGACATCACTTGAGATCGAACGTGGCAAAATGGTTGCGATTGTCGGACCGAGTGGAAGTGGAAAAAGTACGTTGTTGACGATTATCGGTGGTTTACTTACCCCGACATCCGGTGAAGTTATTATTAACGGTATTAACTATTCAAATTTACGAGAAAATAAGCGAGCTCGTCTTCGCTTAAAAGATATCGGTTTTATTTTACAAGCGTCGAATTTAGTGCCGTATTTAACGGTACGAGATCAATTGAAATTTCTCGATTTACAAAAAGATCGCAATATGGCGCCGCGACAAGTAGAAGAATTGTTGAAGATGCTCGATATTGAAGAGTTGTATCAAAAATATCCGAGCGATTTATCCGGTGGTGAGCGTCAACGTGTGGCGATTTTAAAAGCGCTTTTTACGAATCCTGCCATCGTTTTAGCAGATGAGCCGACTGCTTCGCTCGATTCAGACCGAGCGTTTGACGTAACGGCTTTGTTAAAAAAGCGACGAAAGAACGTAATATCGCAACAGTCGTCGTCACGCATGATACGCGACTACTCGATGATTTTGATGAAGTGTACAACATGACAGACGGTGTTTTAACGAAAAAACGTTAACTACAATTGAACGATAAAAAACACGTATCTTCCCATTTAATGAAGATACGTGTTTTTATATGAGCGTGTCGTTTTTCACAACGTATGCTACAAGTAGCGGAATCGAAGTGAAAAATGTTTTTATAATTCATTGAAGTCATACGTGTAGAAATGTTCGTAATCGATCCATTGAATGGCTTCTTCATTTCCTTCTGCAAGTTGTCGTTCGACATCTCGAATCATATCGCCAATTTGCGAGTCGTGTGCTTTTAAAGCGTTCAATTTTGCTTCACGTACGGAAGATACGTCGTGGGTAATCGTCGGATGTCCGATATTTTCAACCGTATCGTTAGCGAAAGCGATGAGACGGACTTCTGGACGAACGTCTTCTCGTAATAGGCGTAATGCGCGGAAAATGGCACGCGCTGCTGCTTCATGATCGGGATGGACGGCATACCCCGGGTAAAAGGAATATAAAATAGATGGTTTCGTCTCTTCGATATACGTTTTCATCCGTTGTGTCATCGCATCTTCATTTTCAAATTCTAACGTTTTATCCCGCATACCGGCTAGATGAACGTCGGTTAAATTCATTGCGGCACATGCTTTTTTTAATTCTTCTTTTCGAATATCTGGTAAACTTTCACGATCAGCAAACGGCGGATTCCCAAATGCACGTCCCATTTCACCGAGTGTTAAACAGACGTATCGAACGGGCACGTCGAGTTGACGGTACCGTGCGATTGTTCCCGCCATACCGAGTGATTCATCGTCAGGGTGGGGTAAAATAATGAGCACTTGTCGTTCTTTTTTAATCATCGTATCCCTCTATTCTCGAAATGGTTGTTTACTCAATTGTAAAGCGACGGCTAACTTACCGTCAGGGTCAATACCAGCGAGTAACAATTCGTTTCGTTCATTGATTGTCCAATGTGTAATCCCTTGTGCGTAGACCCAACCGTTCGTCGTTTTTAAGCCGACGCGGTGTGGAAAATCGGGTGTAATCGTAGCGTTCGTATACGTCACGAGCGCATTTCGTATGAAAGCTCCTGTATTAAAAAAACCTTCATTCATATGAGAAGCATACGCGCCGTGTGTCGTTTCTAAATGGACATAAACGGGAACGTTGCACCATTCATCTAACGCACGTTGCGTCTGCTCGAGTTGTACTTTTTTCATTCGCAAAACCTCCTTCTCGTAGTATATCGAAATGAAACGTATTTCGCTCTTTTGACGTTTTAAAACTTCACGGTTTTTTCACGTGAAGCGCCGAATTTCATTACTTGAAAGAGTCGTCGCTGTTTTTTTACGCAAAACATCGTATACTTTGAGAAAGGAAAGAAATAGAGGAGGAATTTGATGAAAAACCGGTTGTTTACGTTTGTAAGTGTCGGGCTAATCGCATTAACGATCGCACTCGTCTCAGCGTGGGCGACGTATCGCTTCGTCCAAGTCGACAAGACAGTAGAAGAACGTGGAGCGCTCGTCGAAAAAGTACAACAACTTGAATTTTTAGCGACCGCGGACGTAATGACGAAAGCGGTCATTGAACGAGAAGATTATGAACTGTTTGGCAAAAAATTAAATATCGCTTTTCCGGGAACGAAGCGAAAATTGCTCGTCGTCATTCCAGGGCGTGTTCAAGCAGGAGTTGATTTTTCGAAAGTGAAAGAAGAAGAAGTACAATATGACGTAACCGAACGAAAATTGTATTTAGTATTACCGCGCGCAACGTGGCTCGGTGGACCCGAAATATTGTTTGATGAAATTGACATTTATTCGTACGAAGGATTGTTACGTACAGAAGCGAAAATTGAAGAAGCGTATGAATTAGCCGAAGTTGCGAAAGAAGAAATTTTAAAAGAAGCGGAAAAAGAAGGCGCTTTACAATTAGCCGAACAACATGCAGAAGAGATGATTGAAAAAGCACTTCGTGTGGACGGTGTAGACGTCGACATCGTTTGGAAAGGAGATGCAACGTGGGAACAGAGCGAAAAATAACGCATACGAGCTGGGATACGGTGTTGCAACGTGAATGGGATGCGCCGTACTTTCAGACGTTAATGGCGTTTTTAAAAGAAGAATATGAAAATGAAACGGTTTTTCCGCCGAAAGACGAATGGTGGACAGCATTTCAGTTAACACCGTATGAACGAGTAAAAGTCGTTTTGCTCGGTCAAGACCCTTATCATGGTCAAGGTCAAGCGCACGGTTTAAGTTTTTCTGTAAAGCCTGGTGTAAAAGTACCGCCGAGTTTACGCAATATGTATAAAGAATTGGAAGAGGATATCGGCGGGACAGTTGAACCGACGGGTACGTTAACCGGTTGGGCGATGCAAGGTGTTTTGTTATTAAATACCGTTTTAACCGTGCGTGAAAAAACACCTCATTCGCATCGAAATAAAGGATGGGAAACGTTTACGGATACGGTTATTCAATCGTTAAATGAAGCGCCCCAACGTATCGTCTTTTTGTTATGGGGCAATGCAGCACGAGAGAAAAAATCATTAATTGATACGTCGCGGCATGCGATTATTGAGTCGCCTCACCCGAGTCCGTTTAGTGCACGTCGCGGATTTTTTGGCAGTCGGCCTTTTTCAAGAACGAACGACTATTTAACATCGTGGAATGAACGCCCGATCGATTGGCATGCACACGATGCAGGATGGCCGGTGAATACAAAATGAAACGCCCCAATTGTTTTCGTTGTGAGTTTTTTGAAGTGACATGGGATGAACGTACACCCCGTGCTTGCCGTGCACACGGATTCAAAACGAGGGAGATTCCATCGAATGTCGTATTTCGTGCATCCGGAATGCACTGTTTACATTACCGACCGAAACGAAAGGGGAATCGTCATGATCGACAAAGATAATTGGATTCGAACGGTAGAAAGAGAATTAAATAAGATGAAACAAGGAGATGAGCAACAGACGCACGCGTCGATGTATGCCATTGCGTTACTTTGTGAAGCGGGGTTACAACGAAGCGGAGTCGAAGCAGTTACGCCGTCTTCCGAAGGACCTGTTGCCGCTCCTCTAGGCCGTGCGAATGCGCCGTCATCGTTAGACGGTAACATTTTACAAGAACGAGACGCCAATGGTTCATCGTTATTTGATTTTTAAAGGTAGTCACGTATTTTGAGCCATAGTATAATCGGAAGAGAGTGCGGTATACCCGCCTTTCTTTTGATAATAAAAGGAGGAAGACATTATGCAACGATGGATTCATACATTATTATTAGCGACCGCTTTTATGATGTCGACTGTTTTTTTAGTCGGTTGTCAACAAGAGTCGCAAGAAGAAGTGACGAAAGAGCAAGTAGAAGGTCCTGGATACATAGAAGATGCAACGGGTGAAGTCGTCACATTTGAGACACCACCGAAAACGATCGTTTCTCTCATGCCGAGCAATACCGAAATTTTGTATGCACTCGGTGCGAAAAAACAAGTCGTCGGTGTAACAGAATTCGATGACTACCCTGCAGATGTGAAGAAAAAAGAAATTGTCGCGAGTATGGAATGGAATGTCGAGAAAATTATAGAATTAAAACCAGAACTCGTACTAGCACATGAAATGAGTTTAGCGAATGCTGAAGGAGCAATCGAACAAATACGGGCAGCGGGGATTCCACTTTTCGTTATGCCGACTGCTGAAAGTATAGAAGAAACGTATAAACAAATTGAAACGGTCGGTCGTTTGTTGAAAAAAGATAAAGAAGCAGCAAAAGTGATTGAACAAATGATTCAAAAAATTGATGACGTTCAACTCGCGATTGATGAACAGTTGTCGAAAAAAGTGTTCGTCGAGACAAGCGGAGAGCCGGACATTTATAGCCCGGGAAAAGGAACGTTTATCGATGAAATGTTAGAAATGTTAAAAGCATATAATATTGTAGAAGAAGACGGTTGGGTTATGTATAGTCCTGAAAAAATAATCGAACAAAACCCTGACGTCATTATTGCGATGTACGATTACGTTCCGAACGTCGTTGAGTCGATTCAAAAGCGTGATGGGTTCGAACAAGTGACAGCCGTTCAAAAAGGGTCAGTCGTCCAAGTCGACGAAAATTTATTAAGTCGGACAGGTCCGCGATTAGCTGATGGATTTGAACAGTTAGCACGTGCGATTTATCCAGAGGCATTTCAAAATGGACAAGTAGAAGAAGAGGAAGAACTTATCGAAGATGCGGCGTAAAAAAGCAATCGTCAATTCTTTGATCGTAAGTGTACTCGTTCTTTTTGTCGCCTTCGTAAGCGGAGCGGTTTCAATACCGCTTCGCGTTTTTTTGTTCGAATCCGATGCAACGTACGGAACGATTTTTTGGTCCGTTCGTTTTCCGCGTGTCGTACTGGCCGGACTCGTCGGTGCAACTTTAAGTGTAAGTGGTGTATTGTTTCAAACGTTACTTCAAAATCCACTCGCCGACCCTTACACACTCGGTGTGTCATCCGGAGCGAGCGTAGGAGCGGTCGGTGCGATGTTTTTTAGCTCTTTTTTCGTTTGGAAAGCGTTAACGATTCCATTTTGGAGTATGCTTGGAGCCATTAGTGCGACGATTCTTTTGTTCGGGATCGTTTCTTTACTAGACCGTCAGTTTCAACTAATGACCGTCTTATTGATCGGAATTTTACTCGCATCTTTTTTAAGTGCGACGACCTCGCTTCTTTTAATTTCGAGTGGGGAAGAGATGCGTTCGATGATGCATTGGTTGTTCGGTAGTGTATCTATGCGGGGGTATGAACATATTTACTTTTTGTTACCGTGGCTTTTTATCGGTATCGTCGTTGCATATTACGACCATGCGGCGCTCGATGCGTTGCGTCACGGTGAGAAAAAAGCTTATCATCTAGGTGTAAACGTTTCGCGAGTGAAAAAAAGACAATACGTCGTTGCGGCATTATTAGCAGGTGCTGCTGTTTCAGTTTCCGGTATGATCGGGTTTGTCGGATTAATTATCCCGCACGTTACGCGTGCACTCGTTGGGAGTCAGCACCGACGAGTCATTCCGTTTGCGGCGTTATATGGAGCGACGTTTTTAATTGCAGTCGATACGTTTGGAAGAACGATCATCGCTCCGCGTGAATTGCCGTTAGGAATTATGACGGCATTTATTGGTGCTCCGATTGCGGTCTTTATTTTATATAAGATGAAAAGAGGGAGTTAAATGTTACGTGTACGTAATGTAACGGTTGAAAAAAATCGAAAACGACTTATCGACAATGTCTCATTTGACGTAGAAGCAGGTGAAATTCTCGGAATTATCGGGCCAAATGGTGCTGGAAAATCGACGTTACTTCATGTGCTTACCGGTTGGGAGCGAAAAAAAAGTGGAAACGTTTCGTATCATGGAACTGAAATCGAAAAGATGACGTCTTTAATACGTGCCCAGACCGTTAGCTTACTCGCTCAAGATGAACGTCGCCCGAATGAGACGGTCGAGCAATATATTGCGTTAGCTCGTTATCCGCACACTACGTCACCGACGATAGACGAACAAATAATTAAAACGCAAATCGATCGTTTCGCATTACACCGATATCGTTCGGTTCGTTGTACGACGTTATCCGGAGGAGAGTGGCAACGTGTTCGTTTTGCACATCTCGCAGCACAACAGACACCGTACGTCTTATTAGATGAGCCGACGACATATATGGACATTGGCGCTCAACAACAATTGTATGAACAAATACTAGCTTTAAAAAATGAACGTCGAGCAGTCGTCGTCGTTTTACACGATTTAGTCGGTGCTGCAACGTATTGTGATCGGTTGTTATTATTGCAAAAAGGGCGTGTCGTTTTAGAAGGAACGCCTGAAGATGTTTTACAACGAGAACCTTTAGAACGTGTCTATCGCGTTTTACTACGGCGTGTCGATGAGACAGATTTATATTATACGTGGAGGGATAGTCATGGCGATTTATACGAAAACAGGTGATGACGGAACGACATCTGACGGACAAAACCGTATCGGAAAATCGGATGCTTTTGCAGTCGCATTAGGAACGCTCGATGAATTGAATGCTGCCATTGGCGTAGTACGTGCGCATCGTTTCCGCTTGATTGAAGCGGAGTTGTTAGCAATTCAACACGAATTGTTCGATATCGGAACGGCGATTGTGAAGCAGACGAAGGAAGTTCCTTTTTTACGTGAGCGTTATGCGACGATGGAACGTCAAATAGATGAATGGTCGATAGAACTTCCTCCGTTACGTCGATTTATTTTACCCGGTGGTTCATTAACAGCGAGTCAATTGCACGTTGCTCGGACGATTGCGCGTCGAGCAGAACGGGAATTGATCGTATTACAAGCGACACGTCCTGTAAGTAGAGATGTATTGCGCTATATGAACCGCCTTTCCGATTATTTGTTTACAATGGCTCGTTTAACGAATGAAAAGCAGGGGATACAAGACATCGAATATGAACGTGGAACGCGCGTTTTTTCCGAAGATAAGCGGAACATCAAGGAAAGTATAAAAAAAGGCTAGCTTTTTAGGAAATGTTCAGCGTATAATATGACGTTAGAAAGAGGTGTTTCTCGATGAAACTGCGCTATCATCTCATCATCGTAGGGGTTATAATCGCTCTCATCTATTGGCTCTACAATGATGGGCTCGGTGCAATTCCATTTTTACTCGCAGCGATCTACTTAGGTGTTGTGAGTTATTTTGATTATCAAAAGTGGAAAGCAGAAAAAAGAAATGACCTCGAGCATTCCAAAGACAAACATTTCCGTGATCAATCACGGTAAACTGCAAAAAATGGGAAGGACGTGTCCGAGATGGATATTTTGAAGCAAACGAAACAGCAATTGCAAGAAGAGTCACTCATCGATATCGCCTACGCATTATTAAATGATCGTACGTCATCCATGACAGTACCGGATTTATTTGAAGAAATGCGAACATTAACAGGATTTACGAAAAAAGAAATGATGGATAAATTGCCACAGTTTTATACAGATATGAACGTTGACGGTCGCTTTTTAGCATTAGACGAAGGACAGTGGGGACTTCGTGAATGGTATCCGTTAGAACAAATCGCAGAAGAAACTGCACCGGTCGTCAAGACGCATGAAGATGAAGAAGACGAAGAAGTATTTGAAGAAGATGAAGATTTATTGTTAGAAGATGAAGACGAAGAAGAAATTTTGATCGAAGAGGAAGACGAAGACGAAGAAGATCTTGACATCGATTACGATGCGGAAGAGTATGAAGAAGAAGAATTCGAAATTCCAGAAGAAGATCTCGACGACGAAGAATAAAGCGCATCTCTTCTATAAGAGAACTTGACTTCAATCGATAAACGATTTAAGATTTGATTGGGCCTTAAAATAAGGGCACATGAAAACGTGTATAGCGCTCCTAGTTGTAGAAAATACAACCGTGGGGCGTTTTTTTGTTTAATAGGTGAATGACGCAACTTGTAGAGATGAATGGAGGAACTACGTAGTCATGACAAAGTATATATTTGTAACCGGTGGTGTCGTATCATCACTTGGAAAAGGAATTAACGCAGCTTCATTAGGTCGTTTATTAAAAAATCGCGGATTAAATGTAACGATTCAAAAATTTGATCCGTACATTAATATTGATCCGGGTACGATGAGCCCGTATCAACACGGTGAAGTGTTCGTCACAAAAGACGGCGCAGAGACAGATTTAGATTTAGGCCATTATGAACGTTTCATCGATATTGAATTAAATAAATTTTCAAACGTCACGATGGGAAAAGTGTACTCACGCGTATTGAAAAAAGAACGTCAAGGTGCTTATAACGGTGCGACAGTCCAAGTTATTCCACACGTGACGAATGAGATTAAAGAATTAATTCAACGTGCGGGTCGTGAAATGAATGCGGACGTCGTCATTACAGAAATTGGGGGAAGTGTCGGGGATATTGAATCATTACCTTATTTAGAAGCACTTCGTCAAATGAAAACAGACTTACCGGATCACGATGTAATGTACATTCATAATACGCTGATTCCATATTTAAGCGCAGCGGGTGAAATGAAAACGAAACCGACACAACATAGTGTAAAAGAACTTCGTAGCTTAGGTATTCAGCCGAATATGATCGTAACGCGAAGCGAATATCCTGTGCCACAAGATATGAAAGATAAAATTGCACTGTTCTGTAACATTCGTCCGACAGAAGTGATCGAAGCTCTCGATGCTGAAACGTTATACGAAGTACCATTGAATTTACACAAACAACAAATGGATAAACTCGTCGTCGACTTTTTAGGGTTAGATACACATGAACCAGATTTATCCGAAATCGAACAACTCGTCGATCTCGTGAAATCGCTCGATAAAGAAGTGACGATCGGACTCGTTGGAAAATATGTTGCTTTACCTGATGCCTATATTTCAGCAGTCGAAGCGTTAAGTCACGCAGGCTATGAATTCGGTGCAGACATTAAAGTGAAATGGATCGATTCAAGCGATGTGACAAAAGACAATGTCGCTTCTTTATTAGAAGATGTAGACGGTGTCGTCGTACCGGGTGGTTTCGGTAGCCGTGCCATTGACGGTATGATTGATACGATTACGTATGCGCGTGAAAATGCGTTACCGATTTTCGGAATCGGACTCGGTTTACAATTACAAGCGGTTGAAATTGCGCGGAATGTCGCTCATTTAGAAGGGGCACATTCTGTTGAATTTGATCCAGAAGCACCTCATAAAGTCGTTGAATTACACAGTGCATGTGAATTCAACCGTGCAAGTACACTCCGTCTCGGAGCGATTCCGTTTGCATTACAAAAAGGAACGAAAGCAGCGGAAGCATACGGTACGACTGAAGCGAGTGAACGTTACCGTCACCGTTTCGAAGTCGCGACAAATTATGCGCCGAGATTAGAAGAAGTCGGCTTTACAGTTGCGGCTCGTACGACAGACGAACACGGGGCAGATATTGCGATTATGGAATTAAAAGACCACCCATTTTTCATGGGAACACAATTCCATCCTGAATTTACGTCACGTCCGACACGTCCACAACCACTCATTCGTGAGTTCGTACGTGCAGCGTTACAACATCAACAGCGTTAAAAGACAATATAAAAACAGTCTACTTCCGTTTATGACGAGAAGTGGACTGTTTTTTAGTTCTATAATAGATCTTTATTTTCTTGATTCAAATTTGACCAAGTTTTAAATGTAATTCATCGCCCTTGTAGGCAGTAAAAATATATAGGAAAACTTATCCACAACTTCAAAGTGTGGATAAGTTAAGTAATCGGTCGAATCGTTGCGTTAGTCAATGTGCATAACGTTTGAACGGGAAGTTCGACTTGCATTCCGACTTTGCCTGCGCTGACGATGATCGATTCAAACTGTGTCGCTCGTTCATCGATCCACGTCGGCAGTTGTTTTTTCATCCCGATAGGCGAACAGCCCCCGCGCTCATACCCGGTTACTTTCGTTAATTGTTGTAGCGGTAACATGTCGACTTTTTTAGCACCGATTTGTTTGGCAATTTTTTTCATGTCGACGTGTGCTTCGACCGGTACAAGAGCGACGATATGTTGTGAACCGTCTGTTAGTACGAGCGTTTTAAAAATTTGTTCCGGCGGACGACCTGTTTTTTCGGCGACAGAGATTCCATCAATTTTCCCGTCGGAAACGTCATATGTTTCGACCGTATACGGAACTTTTGCGCGATCGAGTTGACGTAAAGCATTCGTTTTTTTAACTTTCATCGTAATCCCTTCTTTCGATTTAATTATACACGAAAACGTTCATTGTACGTTTGATACTGTTAATGATGAAAGCATAAGAACTATAAAAAACCTTCCTGTTAACAGGAAGGTCGAAAAAGCAAAAGGAATTTGTTTACGCTGATGCGTAAATAGTGGGGGTTAAAAAATGTTCAATTTGTTCATATCGTTTCGGCAGTGTTGAATATTGTTCGACTGCGTACTGTTGTATTTTATTTTCGATGACAGCTAAGTTCGGTCGGCTAAACGGTGTCGCGACGCCTGAATAGCGTAACGAAGCGAGTCGTTTCGCACGATTGTGTAAGGCGATGACCGATTCGGCTTGACGAATTTCAGCCGATGCTTTCGCTGCGAGCGAAGTGTCGGTTGCAGATTGTGGCACTTCTTCAAATGCCTCACTTCGAACACGTTTCCAATGATCAATCGTATCTTCTAACGAATGGCCAAGCGGCAATGCGACAGGTTTCATTTGACCCGCATGTAATGATTTTTCATGTGCTTCGATCGTTTCGACTTCTTCTTCAGGTGTCAAATGACCGAGTAATAAAGCTTCGAGTCGTTTGACGAGTGATTCTTTTGAATCGACATTTTCTTGTTGGGCTAAGTATGCACTTTTGGCGTTTTGTCGACGTATCGTGTCGAGATGTTCTGACTGTGTGCGAGACATAGCAGTTAATAAAGCGCTCATTTCCCCCACCTCCTCTCTTTTTCATCGTAGGCGACCGTTATTCAGAATCCCCAAACAGTTTTTTAAGTGCTTCTGCCATTGCAGGGTTTTCGATTTCTTCTTTCTTTTGCTTTTTCATATATTGATTGACGGTTCGTCGATCCGCGCGATTCCCTTGTTGTTTCGATTTTCGTTTTTTAAATGCCGATAATTTTTCACGATGGCCGCACGAACAAATAAATGTTTTCCCTTCACCTTCTCCGTACAAGTCCATCTTTTTATGACACTGTGGGCAACGTGCATTCGAACGCTGTTTGACATTTTTTTTGTAACCGCAGTTCCGATCTTGGCAAACGAGTCGTTCTCCGCGTTTTGTTTTAACACGGAGTAAAAATTCACCACATTCCGGACAAGGTGAGCCTGTTACGTTGTCGTGTTTAAATCGAATACCGGTATTTTTAATCTCGTTTACACTATTTTCAGTAAATTTAACCATTTCTTTAATAAAATCTTGCTTTTTTAATTGGCCACGTTCGATTTGAACGAGTTGGTCTTCCCATTCGGCCGTTAAAGCGGGTGATTTTAAATCTTCTGGTACGAGTTCGAGTAACTGTTTTCCTTTAGAAGTAGTGTGAATCGCATTCCCTCTTTTTTCAATGACAAACGTTTGATAGAGACGTTCGATAATTTCAGCGCGTGTGGCGACTGTACCGATACCGCCTGCTTCTTTTAACGTTTTTTTCATTTCGGGTGATGCTTCGGTCATAAAACGGACAGGGTTTTCCATCGCGCCGAGCAATGTTCCTTCGTTGAAGTACGGCGGTGGAGTCGTCAATCCTTCTGTTTTTTGAATCGACCGAATCGGTAATGTTTCTCCTTCGACGTATGACGTTCGTTTCGTCGTACCGAGTTCTTGGAAGAGCGACTTCCAACCGAGCGATGTCGGAATTTGTTCTTTCGTGCGGAACGATTCACCGGCAATATCGAGTGTAGCCACTTGCTCGTCGTACGTATAGTCGCCTAAAAACTGTGCGAGAAAACGTTCTGTAATTAAATCGTATAAATCGCGTTCTTTGTTTGATAAATCACCGAGGAAAGGTGCTTCTTCTGTCGGAATGATCGCATGGTGGTCTGTGACTTTGTTGTCGTTAATGACACCACGCTTGATTGTCACTTCTTTTTGACGGAGTAACCGTGCGACTTCGCGACGATACGTACCGCCATCTAATGCTTCGAGTCGTTCACGTAATGTTTGTTTCATGTCGCTCGTTAAATGTTGTGAATCCGTACGTGGGTACGTCACCGCTTTATGACGTTCGTACAAATGTTGTAACGTATTGAGCGTCTCTTTTGCTCCCCAATTCCATCGTGTAAAGGCTTCACGTTGTAAAGAAGTAAGATCGAATAAAGGAGGAGCAGGTGTCGTTTTCTTTTTCGTTTGGACTGTGCGAATGTGTCCTTCCTCTTCATTTTTCACTGTTTTGACACAATTGTCAATTAATTTTTCATGAAATGTGTTTTTATTCCCATTTTGATCTTCCCATACGAACGTTGCACGACTCGTCGTTGCAGTTAAGCCATAGTATGGTTTCGGTCGGAAATTTTTCACTTGCTGCTCGCGCATTGCAACCATTGCAAGGGTCGGTGTTTGAACGCGACCGGCTGAAAGTTGAGCGTCATGTTTGACCGTTAATGCGCGTGTTGCGTTTAAGCCGACGATCCAGTCAGCTTCTGCTCGCGCTTCCGCTGCGGCGTATAAGTTATCGTAACGGTGACCGTCTTGTAGTGATTTGAAACCGTCCCGAATCGCTTTATCCGTTACAGAAGATATCCACAATCGTTTGATCGGTTTTTTCGATTTTGCTTTTTCTAATGTCCAACGAGCGACGAGTTCACCTTCGCGACCTGCGTCTGTCGCAATAATGACCGTTTCGATATCGTCACGACGAAGTAATCGTTGAACGGTTTGAAATTGCTTACGCGTTTGAGGAATCGGTACGAGTTTGAACGGTTGAGGAACCATTGGCAAATGTTCCATTTTCCATTCTTTATATTTCGGGTCGTATTGTTCGGGCATCGCGTGTGTTACTAAATGACCGAGTGCCCACGTGACGACGTATTGTTTCCCTTCCATAAATCCATTTTTTTCTCCTTGGCAACCGAGGACGCGCGCAATATCGCGAGCGACAGACGGTTTTTCTGCGAGTACGAGTGATTTTTTCAAATGATAACGTCCTTTCGAATGATTGTATAGTATGAAAAAAGCTATTTTCGTCTAGCTGCACGTCATAAAATGTGTCAACGTATTCGAAAATAGCTTCAACTGATGATGTATTACATTTTTTCAGGTGCGGATACGCCGACGAGGGCAAGCGCATTATGAATCGTCTGTTTCGTTCCTTCTACGAGTGCAAGACGCGCAGCTGATTGTTCAGGTGCTGTCGGCACGACGACTTTATGTGCATTGTAAAAGCTATGGAATGCAGCGGCAAGCTCTTGAATGTACGTCGTCACACGGTGTGGTGAACGAAGGCGTGCTGCATCTGCAACGAGTTGCGGGAAGTCGCCTACTTTCATTAACAATTGTTGTTCTTTTTCTTCTGTTAATAAATGAACGTGTTCGATCGAAGAAGTGAGTCCTGCTTCTTCTGCTTGACGTAAAATCGACGCAATTCGAGCGTGTGCATATTGTGCGTAATAAACAGGGTTTTCGTTCGACTCTGAAACGGCTAAGTCTAAGTCGAAGTCCATTTGTGCATCTCCTGAACGCATCGCGAAGAAATAACGTGCTGCGTCTAAACCGACGAGTTCGACGAGTTCACGTAACGTTACAGCTTTTCCTGTTCGTTTACTCATTTTAAACTGTTCGCCATCTTTATATAACTGAACCATTTGAGCAACGTCAACTTCGAGTGTCCCTTTGTCGTATCCGAGCGCTTCAATCGCTGCTTTCATACGTGGAATGTAGCCGTGGTGGTCTGCTCCCCAAATGTTGACGAGTTTGTCAAAGCCACGATTTAATTTATCTTCATGATAAGCGATATCTGGTGCAAGGTACGTATACGAGCCGTCGTTTTTAATTAATACACGGTCTTTGTCGTCCCCAAATGTTGTCGAACGGAACCACGTCGCGCCATCTTCTTCAAAAACGTGTCCGTTTGCGCGTAATTTACCAATGGCACTTTCTACTTTGTCATCTTCGTACAATGATGTTTCCGAGAACCAGTTGTCGAACGATACGCGGAAATCGGCAAGGTCACGTTTAATTTTATCGAGCTCGTATTCGAGTCCTTTTTGGCGGAAATGAGCGAGACGTTCTGTTTCTTCAGCACGTAACCATTGATCGCCTTCTTCGTCGATAATCGTTTGGGCAAATGCGATAATATCTTGACCACGGTAACCGTCTTCTGGCATTTCTTTTTCGATACCGAGCGCTTCGTGATAACGTACGTCGATTGAAAGAGCGAGATTGTCGATTTGATTACCTGCATCGTTAATATAATACTCGCGAGATACGTCAAATCCTGCAAAGTCTAAAATATTACATAAAGAATCACCGAGTGATGCTCCACGTGCATGACCTAAATGAAGGTCACCGGTCGGGTTTGCAGAAACGAACTCGACTTGGATTTTCGTACCATTTCCCGCGTTTGAACGTCCATAATTTTCTTTTTGTTCGTGGATCGTTTTTAAGACGTCTGCGAGGAAATCTTTTTTCAGCCGAATGTTAATAAAGCCAGGACCTGCAATTTCGAGACGGTCAATTGATGTCCCTTCTGTATCGAGGTGCGCTAAAATATCTTCTGCGATCATACGTGGTGCTTTACGTGCAACTTTCGTTAATTGCATCGCCATATTCGTCGCATAATCTCCGTTTTCTTTTTGTTTCGGTGTTTCTAAATGAATCGCTTCAGGTGTAATCTCTTCTTGTAAACCGGCTGCTTGAATCGCTTTAGCGAAAGCCGTTTTAATTTCGTTTTGTACTTGTTCTACTGCGTTCATAATGTTCCCTCCGTATAAGTAATCGTTAATGCATACGTGCCGAGTAGTTGTTCGCCGAGCGATAAAGTGTAATCGGCGTGTAATCGTCCTTTTGTATCATTACGTTCAATTTGTAAGTCGTCTGTTACGACGCGCAACTTCCAATGTAGTGGATCATTTCGGTATGTGCCGATTTGCACTTGTCCGTGACGAAGAGGTAGGCGCATTTCGATATCGCCGCCGCGTAAAATTAAAATGTCATCATCTGTAATTTTGACATTTGTACGAATCGTCATGTCGTCTTTCGTCTCTTCGTATTGGATGTAGTCGGTCTGTCCTTTTTGAATCCATGTCGCGTTCAAACGTTGTTGCTCAATCGTCGGTGGAGCATCCGGATGTTGAATGAGTGAACGGATTCGGACATTTGCTTCTTTTTTCTTCACGTCTACCTTCTCCTTTACTTGTATAGTATACGCAGAAAAGGTTCAATCGGCTAGTTGTCCGAGTGAAAAAGTATCGTTTCTTTTGACAAAAAAGTACGTTCGAATTTATGTTACGCTTTTCGTTTACGTCGTTCGTTTGAGTGGATCAGGTTGCTTAAAGAATGAAAAAAGGTACGGCTGCAAGCAGCACGGTACCTTTTTCGTTACGCTTCGAGTGCGCGTTGGAGCTCAGGGCTATTGTTCCAAATGTCTTCGTTATGTTCTTTTAAAAATTGAGCGAATACACGTTTTGAAAGATCGTCCATTTCATCGACGATAATGCGACCTTTCATCGAGCGGTCCATATTGTTTACATGATCGGCTAAAATTTTGTACCCGCGACGTTTTTCGCGATGGACGACCATATAACAGGCCGTCGCTCCTGCATAGACGGGACCTTGTTTCGTCATTTCGATTGTAACCCAAACGAGCCAGTACGGTTTACCACCTTCTGAATCTTTCGGATCGGTCGTAAATTTAATACCACGTTCTGTCGGTCCGCGCGCATGCATAGCGCCGACTTCGATATACGCTTCTTCTTCTTCAATATCGATAAAAACAGGAGATACGTTTTCAAGTGAAATCGTACCGACACCAAAACCGCCGTGTCCATCTGTTGAATCGTCTTTAATAATGTTAAATGTCATTTTTTTCTTCGACATATCATTTTGCCTCCTCTTTTGATAGTATCTATACTATAACGAAAAATAGAGGAAAGAGGGGATATTATGCCATATGTTACGGTAAAAATGTTGCCAGGACGTACTGACGAGCAAAAAAAGGCACTTTGTGAAAAAGTGACAGAAGCCGTCGTTGAAACGACAGGCGCATCGAAAGAAGCGGTGACAGTATTCGTCGAAGAAATGAATCCTGCCCACTACGCAGTCGGCGGCGTTCGTCATAGCGACAAATCATAAGCTTGTAGTGGCTTTCGTCAAACGTAGATAAATCGACACATAAAACAAAGAACGTAAAACAGAGACACTTCCCCATTTTTACTAAGGAAGTGTCTTTGTTCGTTGTGATCCGTAGTTTTTATACTACTATATGTGACCGTTTTGACTAAGGTTGTAAATGTTGTAAAATCGTCCGACATTTCGGGCAGTGCTTACTTTCACGCAACAACCAATCTTCAGGATAATACATTTTATAATCGACCCGTCGCTTACCTGATATAGCATCGACAATTTCAGAAGCGCGTGACAGTTCGCGCAATGACCCGTCTTGCATTTGCAAGTAGATCGGAACCCGTTCGCTCGGCTCTCCCGGACGGTAAAAGTCGTACGGTAAATCGCTCGAAGCGTCGGTGACTAAATAGTAGTCTGGGTGTAATCCGACGTCTGAAAAGAGTCGTTTTAATGTTTGGAATCGTTCATCGTCTGTTGCCGGATCAAACGAAGCGAATTGGAAGAGACGTCGGTTTAAGAAGCGTTCGCATAAGTCTGATAAAATCGGATCCTCTTCTTCTTGCCACCAGCCGAAATATGTCAAAAGTACACTTTCGTCTAAGGCGATATATTGCGCAAGTGATGGGTTCCCTTCAAAAAATGTAATAAAAGGAGTCGGCTCATATTGAAACGTATAATGAGCGCGATACAATTCACGTGCGCGGTGCAAAATTTTCGTTAAAATGACTTCCGCACTCCGTGATACAGGGTGGAAGTAGACTTGCCAATACATTTGGTACCGACTCATAATGTAATCTTCCACAGCGTGCATTCCGGATGATTTAATGACGACTCCATTTTCTGTCGGGCGCATGACGCGCAAAATACGCTCCATATCGAAATGTCCGTAACTAACACCAGTGTAGTAAGCGTCTCGCTGCAAATAATCCATTCGATCGGCGTCGATTTGACTTGAAATGAGACTTGTTACGAGCGGATTGTCGTACGTTTTTTGAATGACGCTTGCGACGTGTTGTGGAAAATCTGCATGTACTTGGCGTAAAACGTGATGAATTTC
This sequence comes from Savagea sp., assembly GCA_030152585.1. Classification (GTDB taxonomy): domain Bacteria; phylum Bacillota; class Bacilli; order Bacillales_A; family Planococcaceae; genus Savagea. The sequence goes on from JASLJC010000100.1 coordinate 58,153, forward strand.
CGTCGGTCCGGTAATGATTTGTTGTGTAAACGACTCGTGATCAAGTTGAAAGACGTTTTCGAATGCGTGAGAAAAAGGTCCGTGTCCGACATCGTGCAACAATGCTGCAGCGAGTGCGACGAGACGTTCTTCATGCGACCATTTTTCTTCAAACATTTCGTCAATTAACCGTCGTACAATTTCGTAGACGCCGAGCGAATGTTGAAAACGACTATGTTCCGCACCGTGAAAAACGAGATACGTCGTGCCGAGCTGACGGATACGACGGAGACGTTGGAACTCTTTCGTTCCGATTAAATCCCAAATGAGTTGATCTTGCACGTGAATATAGGCATGGACAGGGTCTTTGAACACTTTTTCTTCTCGTAATCGTTTCGTGGCGTATGTCATAAAATCCTCCTAACGTTGATTTCGTTTGATCATTCGTTGTAAATATTGAATGTATAACGGCATTTCGTCTTCTTCGATTAATTCAAATTGTACGGGTTGTTCACTTAATGTTTGTGCGAGTTGTTGCGTTCGGAATACGACGTCTTGGACGGTTAAATTCGGATCAATGAGTTCGCTTAACGTTGCCATCACATCAGGTTGAATGTCTGGGTAATTGACTTTCGTCTGTTGACCTTGAATACCTAGTGCGTACATATCGCGAATGAAAGCCGCACGTTTTGCCCCACTTCCTTCAATCGCTAAATAAACTTGAACGGCTACTCCTCGACGTAATCTCCGTTGAGAAATACCGGCAAATTTTTTGCCATCGATACTTAAATCGTAGTCTCCCGGACAATACGACCCGACAATTTCGCGTGCGACGATATCGCGCGCACGTTCGGGAAAAAGTAATCGCACGAATGAAAGCATCGCTTCGAAGCCTTCTTGAATTTGAATAGCTCCTTCTTCTTCTGAAAAAATGAGCGAAATGTTTAACACGCCTTCATCTAAAGCGACAGCTAAGCCGCCCGAATTCCGAACGATCGGTGCGTATTCTTTCGATTCGATAAACTGAAGTGCTTCTTGAAAATGAGGCATTCGCCGATCTTGAATTCCTAAAATGACGGCACGCTCGTGTACCCACGTTCGAATTGTCGGTGCTGATCGTTTTTCTCCGACGAGATGACAAAGCGTATCGTCCATCGCGAACGACTCGATCGGATTTTTCGTTCGGGCGATGAGGGATTCATCTACAAATCGCCAAACCGGTTGGTGTAAAATATCGTTAAAACGTGTCATATGTATAAACTCCATTCGTTTTCTTTCATCATAACGTAAAAAAGAAAGGGCGAAAAGCGACGAGTCCGAGATAATCATATTCACCGATTTTTTCGATAGATTGTGCTACACTACAAGTAGATAAAATATACATAAGAAGGAGATTGAGTGAAGTGAACGAAGCGAAAAAACAACAATTGCAAGAAAACGCATCTCGCGCCAACATTGCAGCATCGACATTAGACGGATGGTATATGCTCCACGATTTACGTACGATGGATTGGGCGTCATGGCGTCGTGTGCCAGAAGAAGATCGTCTCGAAATGACGAAACAATTCGTCGCTTTTTTAGATCGATTACAAGAAGCAGACGATGCACGTACAGGAGGTCACGCTTTTTATACGATCGTCGGTCAAAAAGCAGACTTCATGCTCGTAACATTACGTCCGACGATGGATGAGATTCAACAATTAGAAGCGGAATTGAACAAATTACCGATTGCTGATTTCTTCCTCCCATCTTACTCATACGTATCGGTCGTTGAGTTATCGAACTACTTAGCTGGTAAAGACGCAGCGGAACAAGAAGATCCATATGCCAACCCTTACGTACAAGGACGTCTCTACCCGGAGATTCAACGTCGTCCGTACATTTGCTTCTACCCGATGGATAAAAAACGTGAAGGCGACGACAACTGGTACATGCTCGATATGGAAACACGTCGTGAATTAATGTATAGTCACGGCTTAATCGGACGTAGCTACGCAGGCAAAGTAAAACAAATCATTTCAGGGTCTGTCGGCTTTGATGATTACGAGTGGGGCGTAACATTGTTTGCAGATGACGTACTCCAGTTCAAAAAATTAATTTACGAAATGCGCTTTGACGAAGTTAGTGCACGTTACGGTGTTTTCGGTTCATTTTTCGTCGGAACGATTTTACAAGGAATCGACCGTCAAACATTTTTCGATTTATAAAAAGAAGTGTCGGACTCCTACGAGTACCGGCACTTTTTTTATCGTAACAAAAAAGGCTGGAGTGATGTCACTCGAGCCTTTTCGTATGTAGTTTTCGTTATCCTTTTATGACCGCGATAATGAAAACGATCCAACCTGCTAGGAATAAGACGCCGCCGAGCGGTGTAATCAAGCCAAACTTCCCGAGTCCGCCTCCTGCAAGTACAGTAACGTATAAACTTCCCGCAAATGCGACAATTCCTGCGAAAAATAAATAACCCGCCCAGTTCATCAGCGTCGACCCATTAAAAAATGAAGAACTCATTAAAATACCGACGACTAAAAGGGCTAACGCATGATACATATGATATTGAACGGCGGTTTCCCATACAGGTAAAAAGCGATCTTCGACTTTGCCTTGTAGTCCGTGGGCACCGAATGCGCCGAGCGCAACCGCAATGAACGCATTCACCGCACCGACAATTAAATGAAATGACATACATGAACACTCCTTTAAACAAGATGGTCTTATTATATCATAGCGAGTGTCATCTACTACTTTGAAGCTTTTTATTTTTAAACGACGTCATCGAAACAATACAACGGAAATCCGTATTTCTTAAGATGGTCTTTTGATAACTGTTCAATCTCAAAATATTGTGAAAATGGAATCCATTCCCGTACTTCTTCTACTAACGTCGTTGGAGAAGAACAGACAGGACAATATTTTTCGTTTTCAACGATGAAATTCGGTTTGTACGGATCTTCATCAGGTGAATGTAATGAACGTTGTTTCGGAGACATGACTGCCCAAGCGGTACATTCATGCAGTATACGTTCACCACAACTTTCGCAAAAAACGTGCGATTGACTTTGAACCGTTTTGCAATGTTGACAAACGTGAATCATAATTGAACACCACCGTTCTTCATCGCTTCACTTTGCCGCTGAACGACAGAAAAAGGAGGTGCTTTAATAACATCAGCTTCTACAGATGCGAGGTAAGTTTTATGTGCTTCCGTTATACCACCACAAACCGGACAAAATTTAAAATGAAAAGGAACGACAAAAGCTTTAGCATCCATGTTGATATCTTCTTTTAGAACGTGTTCATATCGTTCGCCTTCACTTAGAAGACGCCAATTTGAGCATTCGTTCAATTTTCGTTCACCGCAAAATGGACAAAAAACAGTAAGTTTTTGAGTCATCTTTTTACAACTTGAACAAAAGAATGAGGATACATCATCTGAAACTTTCCAATCATCTACAAAATTTAAATCCATTGTAGAATCTACTCCTTTCGTGAAATATGCATCTTTTATTGATGCAATAACATAATAAAATGGCTCAAATCAAATGTAAATACTTTAAAGTAAGTTTAAAAAATTCCGCTTGAAAATTAAAAAACGCCTGTTATAACTACTGAAAATTTAATTTTCATACTAGTGTTTGAGTGTCGTTTTGTTAAAATGGAAGTCATGTTTAGTTATATAGAATCAAGCTACTATAAAATAGAAAATTTGGTTCCTATTCGACTCGTATTAGAAGGTCGAACAATTAGGAAACTATATTTTAGTTTTGTTTGTGCTGTGATTCTGTCTTGTAATTGAAAGGAGAGTTGAAATTGGATAAATTCATGATTGTAGATAGGTTAATAAGTCTTCTTATTAAACGTGAAAATAGAGCTTTAATTTCATTAGTTATTGTAGCTTTATTTCTTGTTACTTTTTCTTTTTTCCTTCTTAATTTTTTACCTGAGAGGATTTTAATCAGAATAAAGCTATTAAGTTTTTTAGAAAGCTGGAGTTATGTGATTTTAATTTTCTTATTTTTATTACTTTTTCTATTAATTGTTTTGATTTTAGATTTTTTACATAGGAATCTGAAAAGTAAAAGAGAGAGAAATCGATATCAAGAACGACAAAGTCAATTATTTAATGATTCATATGCATATGAAATCTTATTTGAATTGTATAGGTTTCATCCAGAACCTGTGCTATTGCCTTATCATAATCAAAAAGTTAGATTATTGACTCAGTATGGATTGATAGCGCGGTTGTCAGATCGAACTTTCGTTAGTCCTGATAAAATACATAATCCTGAGTTTCCATATGTATTGCAACCTATAGCAGAAGAACGATTGAGAGAGAGTAGAAAGCATAAAGCATAAAGCGTACTTGTTGATAAGGCAAACGGTTATGTTGAAAAGAATGACAATTTAATGACAGCTGCTTCGGAACGGTTGCCGCAAATTAGACATATGTTGTAATATATGAAGTACAATAGATTGAGGTGTATGAATTCATGTATACAGTAGCAGGATTATTTGGCGGCGTCGGAGGTATAGAATTAGGGTTTCAACAAGCAGGTTTTAGTGTTGTTTGGGCAAATGAAGTAGATTCAAAAGCAGCTGAAACATATCGAGCAAATCATAAGCATGAGTTGGTTGAAGGAGATATTCATGATTTAAAGCCGGAAGATTTACCAGAAGTAGATGTAGTGACAGCAGGTTTTCCTTGTCAGGCATTTTCTATCGCAGGTTATCGAAAAGGTTTTGAAGATGATCGTGGAAACTTGTTTTTTGAAGTACTTCGTTTAATTCGAGATCGAAAGCCAAGGGTATTGTTTTTAGAAAATGTAAAAAACTTAGTAGGACATGATAAAGGAAATACTTACACAGTAATTATGGAAGCATTAGATGCTCATGGTTATTATGTAAAAGATCGTGTCTTAAACGGTTCGCAATTTGGAGATGTTCCTCAAAATAGAGAGCGTATTTATATTGTAGCCTTTCAAGATAAAAAGGACTGGGAAGCGTTTGAGTTTCCAGAGCCTGTTGAATTGAAGACGAAGTTAGAAGACGTGATTGATTTTAAAAGTAAGAAAGATGATAAATATTATTACACGCCAGAAAAAAATAAATTTTATGATGAACTTGAAAAAAACATTACAAGTCAAAATACAGTGTATCAGTGGCGTCGTAAATATGTCCGTGAAAATAAATCAGGCGTTTGTCCGACCTTAACAGCGAATATGGGAACTGGGGGTCATAATGTTCCACTTATTTTAGCCAATCATGGCATTCGAAAATTAACGCCGAAGGAATGTTTTAATTTGCAAGGATTCCCAGAAGATTTTGTAATGCCAGAAGGAATGGCTGATTCTCATTTATATAAACAAGCCGGAAATTCCGTTGTTGTGTCTGTTGTGAGAAGCATTGCAGAAAAAATTAAAATAGCACTAGATAAAAATGAGACACCTGTTAAACAACTCTCATTTTTTGAATAGATAAAACCACTCATTTTACTGAGTGGTTTTATATTTTGTACACCTTAAAATAAATCAGGTCGTAAATTAGGAATTTTATTCTCTGTCATAATGTCTTGTAATTGAATTTTCCACTGTTCAAAAGCAAATCGTGTTCCCAAGTCAATTTTAAAGTTGTTATTATCTATTTTTTCAATACGGAAAGAATCTATTCCAAGTTCTTTTAAGTGATTCATTGTTAATAATTCATAGGCTTCTAGTCCAAAAACATCATGTAAAATCCATTTTCCTAATACACTTTGTGGGTTCGTTTGCAAGCTCTTTCCATTTTGTTGGGTAATACGTGCAGGGATTTTTTCTCCACTCGGTAAATGTAAATTGAAACTTTCAGCAGTACTTAACTCCTCAGGATTTAAAGGATTGAATCCAAAAAAGTTAGGAAATACTCGATGCACCCAAATCGGTATAGGGATATATGCTTCAAACGCTGGACGAGGCCCTTTACTTGTCTTACTCTTCGGTGCAGCGTTCCAAGCATTAAATGCAGATTTATGATTCATTTTCATAGAACGATCAGAATAGATGGGTAAATAGATAAAAGGATATTCTACGACAGGTTGTTTAAGAGTTTGATCACTAAGATCAATTACCGTAGTTTTTGGTCGTTCCAAAGTTTCTAATAGTGAAAAAGGATCTTCGTATTGGTGAATTGGAATACTCGCGAGACGCTTGTTCTCTGAAGCATCAAACTCTTCAAGCAGTACGCTTTTACTCGTATAATAGCGATAATTATTTTTCTTATCTGTGAAATGATAAGTAGTTTTTGATTCTTTTGTTACTTCAATATTCTTCATATCAATATAATCATAAGATGATTCTGAAATGTACATATAGTCATTGTCTCGTGTAACGTAATGATAAATTTCATCGTCTGTTTTGTATAGTCTTTTATCTAA
>JASLJC010000107.1 GCA_030152585.1 Savagea sp.
CTTGCAATGTTTTAAATTGAACTGTATACGATGTTTTTTCTACTGTAATCCAAGCATATGTCGGAAGTCGTCCACCCCTCGGTTGTGCTAGACTTCCGGGATTTACAAATAATACTCCGTCGACATATTCAGCACCATATAAATGTGAATGTCCGAAACAAACGATTTGAACGTCTTCGGCTTGCGCTTTGTAACTAAGGGGTAACATCGACTGTTTCACTCGATCGCGATGACCGTGTACGACTAAAATCGATGTATTTGCTACATGAACAATTTTTTCGTTCACGTAAGATCCTACATCGCAATTTCCTTTGACGACGTACACATCTTTCCATATCGAATCGTCTGCTGCGAGTTCACTATCTCCGCAATGAATGTGAACGTCTCCTTGAATGGCTTTCCATGCTTCAACGAGTGAACGTTCGCCATGTGTATCACTCGCGACGATAATATCCATTCAATAATCCCTTGCTTCGTTCAACAATGCGGACAGTTGCGGACGTAATTTTTGAATGGCTTGTCCTCGATGAGATATGGTTCCTTTCTCTTTCGCGGTCATTTCCGCCATCGTTTTATTATATTGCGGTACGTAAAAAATAGGATCATAACCGAACCCTTCTGTTCCGATACGTTCTGTCGTAATGACTCCTTCGCAGCTTCCTTCTACCGTCACCGTTTTCATATTCGGTGCTGCGACCGCTAATACGCAACGAAAACGAGCTGTTCGTTCATTTTCGGGAACGTCTGCGAGCTTTGTTAACACTTTATCGATGTTTTTTTCATCTTCTTTTTCTTCGCCTGCATAACGTGCAGAATAAACACCTGGCTCACCGTTTAACGCATCTATTTCTAAACCTGAATCGTCTGCAATGACAAATGTATGGAAACGTTTAGCAACTTCTTCTGCTTTTAAAATCGCATTTTCTTCAAACGTCACTCCTGTTTCTTCTACATCTATCGCTTCTGGTAAATCTGCCAACGTCTTCACTTCGATTCCGAACGGGAGAAAAAGTGCTTCAAAATCTTTTGCTTTTCCTTTATTGTTTGTTGCAATAAAAATCTCTTTCATCATTGCTCACTCCCAACCGGCGCATTGTAACGTGCAAGAATCTGTTTTTGCTCCTCTACTAATTGTTGAATTCCTTGTTGCGCAAGTGTAAGAAATGTTTGTAGTTCCTTCATCGAAAACGTCGCTTCTTCTCCTGTTCCTTGAATTTCTACAAACTCTCCTGCTCCCGTCATGACGACGTTCATGTCGACTTGTGCATCTACATCTTCTACATAATTGAGGTCAACGATTGCTTCTCCGGTATCGAGTAATCCGACGCTTGTCGCCGCTAAATAATCTGTCACGGGGAACGTTTCAAAGTTTTCTTCAGCATGTAAACGGGCAAGAGCAATCGTCATTGCAACGAAAGCACCTGTAATGGAGGCTGTACGAGTTCCACCATCTGCTTGAATAACGTCGCAATCGACCCATATCGTACGTTCTCCTAACGCTTCTAAATCGACAACAGCGCGTAATGACCGGCCGATTAATCGTTGAATCTCCATCGTACGACCGCCAATCTTTCCACGTGATGCTTCACGTTGCGTTCGTTCAGCAGTTGCCCGTGGAAGCATAGAATACTCTGCTGTAATCCACCCTTTTCCTTGTCCACGTAAAAAACGGGGAACTCGCTTTTCAATTGTCGCATTACAAAGTACTTTCGTATTTCCTACTGTAATGAGTACTGAACCTTCTGGATGGATGACATAATCTGGTTCCATCGTAATCGGTCTTAATTGATCGACTGTTCTTCCATCATATCTCGTTGTCATGTAACGTCCTCCTTCGATAATTGCACACCTTTCGTTTGAATAATTGTTTGCAACTGTACGTGTGCGACATTCGGTTGCTCTATTTGTAGCCAATCTGTAATAATTGTTTTAAATTTTTCTACTTCTCCTGTCGTATAAAAAACATACGTCGGTTCATCGAGTGTCGAAGCACGCAGCCCTTTTTCCGTTAATACACGCTCTGTGTCTCGTGCGGTTTCTTCTGCAGATGAAATGACTTGAACAGAAGAAGGAAAATAATTGGCGATATGTTGTTCTAATAATGGATAATGTGTACATCCTAGTATCGCTGTATCGAACGTATCTGGATTCAGTGCAGATAGTGTCTTTTCTACTTCTTCTTTTGCTTCGTCTGTTTTATATCGTCCTTCTTCTACAAGAGGCACAAATGTCGGACAAGCGAGTGCTTGAACAGATGCTTCTTGATCTTTTTCACATATCGCATATTCGTATGCTTTACTTTTCACTGTACCAGTCGTACCGAGAACGACGACTTTTTTACTTTTTGATGTTTGTAAAGCAGCACGTGACCCGGGATCGATTACACCGATAACAGGAAAACTACTCGCCTTTTGTACAGCAGGTAACGCTGCAGCTGTCGCCGTATTACAAGCGATGACAAGCATTTTAATATTTAAATACGATAAAGCTTCCGCAATTTCTAATGTAAATGCCTCGACTTCCTCGGGAGTTCGTGGCCCATATGGACAACGAGCATCATCTCCTAAATAAATAATCGATTCATTCGGTAAGCGGCGCATTAACTCCTTTGCGACCGTTAATCCTCCTACACCTGAATCGATGACACCAATCGGTCCTTTCATATCTCTCTACCTTTCTTCTACGTAAACCATCTGTTGCTATCGGCGGTTACTCTTATTTTGTTCTTTCTTTTGCGCCGTATGATTTAAAAATGCGACGAGACGTATCATCCCATCCTTCTCCTCGTCCTGTCACACGATTCACTTGAACGAGCGCGCCACGACCTACGTATACAACTTCCCCTTTGTCATTTTCTACTTTGTAGTGAAGATCGACTGAACTATTACCGATAGTATGTGGTTTAATATATAACGTTAACGTTTCACCAAAAAAGACTTGTCGAACATAATCACATTGAATGTCTGCTACGACTGGCTGAGTTGTAGCACCTTCTTTCGTCCAACGTTCCATTAACCCGCTTTCTTTCATAAATTCAATTCGAATATATTCAAAATATTGAAAAACGACGGTATTGTTTACATGTCCAAACATATCTGTTTCAAAAACACGTACAGGTAATTGTCTTGAAAATGTAAACTCCTTTGTCCATGTTTCCCAATTATCGATGTAAGATGCCTTCATGTTCATTACCCCTTTTCTTTCACTCAAAGTATTTCATTTCTCGTCTATATTGTATCGTGTATGAATAGGTATTGTCATCTCTTTCATTTTTATTCTATCACTTTCTTTTGTCCTCCTTGTGAAAATTATAAAAGGAACTTGAATTACCACTAGGCTAAAGCCTAGTAGATTCCTAAGTACTAACGTTCTAACGAGCTCTAATTGATTAGGCTATCCCCGTAGCCCCGACCTTAAAGGGGATGAGCTGTAAGCACCCTTATAAAAAAGATATACAATACGTTCAAACATATTTTTATGAGAATCATTCTGTAAAATTAGTTCTTTTTTATGCACATCATTCCGTACGGATTTACGAACGCTAGCTCAAATTGCGAGATTTTCCTATGCCTTAAGCAAGTTCTCGGAAAAATCTGCTTAGGGATCAGGTAGCGAGCCTCACGTCTTGCATGCGTGCGGAATTGTGTAGAAACCCTACCAAATATTATAGAACCGTAGAAACTCCAACATCTATTATAGTACTAAAAAAGACTACTTCGCTTTCGCAAAGTAGTCTTCTTTCTTGTATTAGTCTACCATATGGTCGCTTCCGAAGAATTTCTTGAACATATGGACAGTTGATGCACGGTTTAACGAAGCAATTGAAGTCGTTAAAGGAATACCTTTTGGACATGCTTCTACACAGTTTTGTGAGTTACCACATTCTGCTAAACCGCCATCTTTCATAATTTCATCTAAACGCTCATCTTTATGCATTGCACCGGTTGGGTGAGTGTTGAAAAGACGAACTTGTGAAAGAATTGCTGGTCCGATAAAGTCTGTTTTATCGTTTACGTTTGGACATGCTTCTAAACATACACCACATGTCATACATTTTGATAATTCGTATGCCCATTGACGTTTACGTTCCGGCATACGTGGACCTTCACCGAGATCATACGTTCCATCGATCGGAACCCAAGCTTTTACGCGCTGTAATGAGTCAAACATTTGTTGACGATCGACAATTAAGTCACGTACAACAGGGAATGTACTCATTGGCTCTAAGCGAATTGGTTGCTCGTACTGATCGACAAGTGCGGTACATGCTTGGCGTGGACGTCCGTTGACGACCATTGAACAAGCACCACAAACCTCTTCCAGACAGTTCATTTCCCAGTTAATAGGAGTCGTTTGTTTCCCATCTTCTGTCACTGGGTTACGACGAATTTCCATTAATGCCGAAATGACGTTCATATTCGGACGGTATGGAATCGCGAACTTTTCCGTATACGGCTCTGAATCCGGTGTGTCTTGACGGACAATTTCAAACTTAACTACGTCGCTCATTGATTAATCCCCTCTCTTATTTAGTATAGTCACGTTTACGTGGCTCAATTAATGATACGTCAACTTCTTCATACGAAATGTTTGGACCTGATACACCATCAAATTCCGCAATTGTTGTTTTTAAGAATTTCTCATCATCACGATCTGGGAACGCTGGTTTATAGTGAGCACCACGGCTTTCATCACGTTTTAATGCTCCAATTGTAATAACACGCGCTAAATAAAGCATGTTTTTCAATTGACGTGTGAAGTTTGCACCTTGGTTTGACCAACGTTTCGTATCTGTAATGTTGATATCATTGTAACGCTCGATTAATTCTTGGATTTTGTCATCTGTTTTTTGTAAAGTTTCGTTTTCACGAACAACTGTTACATACTTCGTCATCCACTCACCGAGTTCTTTGTGAAGTACGTACGCGTTTTCTTTACCATCCATTTTAATCGTTTCGTCCCAAGCTTTTTGCTCATCTTTAATTGCTGTATCGAAGATTGTTGAAGAAACGTCGTCTGATGTTTTTTCTAAACCTTGGATATATTTTACTGCTGCCGGTCCTGCAACCGTACCGCCGTATACAGCTGAAAGTAATGAGTTCGCACCTAAACGGTTTGCACCGTGTTGTGAATAATCTGCTTCACCTGCTGCGAATAACCCTGGGATATTCGTATGTTGGTCATAGTCTACCCATAATCCACCCATTGAATAGTGAACAGCTGGGAAAATCTTCATTGGAACTTTGCGTGGGTCTTCCCCTACGAATTTTTCATAAATCTCGATAATACCACCGAGTTTAATATCTAATTCTTTCGGATCTTTGTGTGAAAGGTCTAAGTACACCATGTTTTCACCGTTAATTCCGAGTTTTTCGTTTACACAAACGTCGAAGATTTCACGTGTTGCGATATCACGTGGTACGAGGTTACCGTAGTTCGGGTATTTTTCCTCTAAGAAGTACCAAGGTTTACCGTCTTTATAAGTCCAAACACGTCCACCTTCACCACGAGCTGATTCACTCATTAAGCGAAGTTTGTCATCTCCAGGAATTGCTGTCGGGTGAATTTGAATAAACTCACCGTTTGCATATTTCGCACCTTGTTGGTAAACGATTGATGCTGCTGATCCTGTGTTGATCATTGAGTTTGTTGATTTACCGAAAATAATTCCCGGTCCACCTGTTGCCATAATGACCGCGTCTCCACGGAATGCTTGAATTTCCATCGTTTTTAAGTTTTGCGCTTTAATACCGCGACATACACCGTCATCATCTAAGATAACACCGAGGAATTCCCAGTTCTCATATTTTTCAACGAGACCTGCTGCTTCGTGTGAACGAACTTGCTCATCTAATGCGTATAATAACTGTTGTCCTGTCGTTGCTCCAGCGAATGCTGTACGGTGGTGTAATGTACCTCCGAAACGACGGAAATCTAAAAGTCCTTCAGGTGTACGGTTAAACATAACACCCATACGGTCGAATAAGTGGATAATTCCTGGTGCTGCTTCTGTCATCGCTTTAACAGGCGGTTGGTTCGCTAAGAAGTCACCACCATAGACTGTATCGTCGAAGTGGATCCAAGGCGAGTCACCTTCCCCTTTAGTGTTAACAGCACCGTTAATGCCCCCTTGAGCACATACGGAGTGGGAACGTTTAACAGGAACTAATGAAAATAAGTCAACTGGTGTACCTGCTTCTGCTGCCTTAATTGTAGACATGAGACCAGCAAGTCCTCCACCGACGACAATCAATCTGCCTTTTGCCATTATTGTTTCACTCCTCAAATTTTACATTAATCTAAATTTCCATTGGTTAGAAAGTCCTATAACACTCTTACGACAATTAGTTTACGAATCCGAAGATTGCACTAATACCGATGAACGCTAAAATAACGAATACGATCAACGAAATGTAAGAGAATACTTTCTGTGAATGTGGCGATTGGAGAATTCCCCATGAAACTGAGAAGCCCCATAATCCGTTCGCTAAGTGGAATGTAGCTGCTAATACACCAAGTACGTAGAATACAATCATTCCAGTGCTTGAGAATACATCTGCCATCATGTCATAGTTCACTTCTGCTCCGAGAGCTTTAGCGATACGTGTTTGCCATAAGTGCCATGCAATGAAGATTACGAGGAATACCCCTGTAATACGTTGTAAGCGGAACATCCAGTTACGATACGTACTGAAAGCACCTGTATTACTTTTTGCAATAAATGCAATGTAAACCCCATAAAATGCGTGGAATAATAATGGAATGTAAATTACAATCCACTCTAATGCATACAAGAATGGTAAGCTACCCATAAATTCAGATGCTGCGTTGAATGCGCCTTCACCACGCGTTGAAAAGTAGTTAATGATTAAGTGTTGAGTCAAGAATAACCCAATTGGAATGACCCCGAGCAACGAATGAAGACGACGTAAGTAAAAGTCTGATTCTCTCGACAAGTCCTTTACCCTCCCTTATAATTGAAGTCTGCCGACTGATGCGGTACATCCGCATTCTCGACATCCTTCTTTCATGGTACAATGTGATTACAATTTCATTGTACTCTTGCTACTTGACAAGGTCAAGGCAAGGAAACGAAATTTTGAACAAATCTTCACTTTTTACACATAAAATAGGAAGTTGTATACAGAAAGGATTGAACGTTTTATGACAAATGATGTAGAGGGTGCAAAACAGCACTTCGGCTATGAACTTTTGAGAGGACATGTCTTACCGATGATTCTCGGAAAACACGAAGATGATATTTTATATTGGGCAGGAAAAGAAATTGCTCGACGATTTCCTCTCGCTTCCTTCGATGAACTCCCTACATTTTTCGCACAAGCCGGTTGGGGATCGTTAACTTTACATAAAGAAGCAAATGAAAAACGAATCTTTCGTGTAACGCGTCAAAACGACGTTACTTTTCCGACGAGCTCTTGTCAACTCGAAGCAGGCTTTATCGCTGAGCAACATCAAAAACTAACCGGTTACTTAACGGAATGCCACGGAACAAAGTCGGATAAACATGAATATGTCGATTATGAAATGAAATGGGATACGAAAACAATTGTCGAGTAATCCTTTTTCTTTTTTAAAACGTCTGCGAAATAGCAGACGTTTTTTTGTTGTTTTCCCGCCTATATTATAGAAGGAATTTTTTACGGTTTATCAGTCGACTGCTCATTTTTAAAGTAATGATGCACTTCTTCTGCTACTTTTAACGGTAAACCTGCTCGTTGTAATTCTTCTACATCCGCTTTTCGAATTGCATCGTACGATTGAAAATAGCGATGGAGTTGACGTTTTCGAACAGGTCCGACTCCTTTAATACGATCAAATACTGATTCAAATGTAGATGCTTGACGTCGTTGACGATGAAACGTGATTGCAAATCGATGCACTTCATCTTGAATACGACGAAGCAAATAAAAACCGTCGCTCGTTTTTTTCATCGGTATGACAGTTGGCGGATCTCCGTAAAGTAACTCGTCTGTATTATGCTTTTCATCTTTTGCTAAACTAGCAATCGGAATAAAAAGACCGAGTTCATCTTCTAATACTTCGCGTGCTACTTCTAATTGTCCGACACCTCCATCAATTACAATTAAATGCGGACGTGGTTCATTTTCTTTCAACATGCGACGATAACGGCGACGTAACACTTCTCGCATCGCCCCATAATCATCGTGTGCTGCAGCTTGTTCGATTTTATATTTTCGGTAAGCTTGTCTTTTCGGCTCTCCGTTTTCAAAAACGACCATCGCAGATACCGGTTCAACGCCGTACGTATGAGAGTTATCAAATGCTTCGATACGTAGAGGTGTCTCAATTTGCAAAGCTTCTCCTATTTGCTCACACGCTCCAATTGTCCGTTCGTATTCTCGTTCGACAAGTGTCAGTTGTTCTTGCAGCGCAATTTCAGCATTCTTTATTGCCAATTGTACTAAATCGTGTTTTTTTCCTCTTTGCGGAATATGCGTTTTCACTTTCACAACGTTTTCTAATAAATCTGCCCGCACTTCCTTCGGCACGAGTAATTCGTTCGGTTTTAAATGTTTCCCTGACGTGTAAAATTGGCCAATAAATGTGAGCAATGCTTCTTCTGGTTCTTCATAGGATGGAAAAATGGATACATCGCGTTCAATTAACTTTCCTTGTCGAACGAAAAAGACTTGAACACACATCCAACCTTCTTTTGTTGCATAACCAAAAATATCACGGTTCACAAAATCATTTAACGCCATCGTTTGTTTTTCCATTAATGCCTCAATGCTCGCAATTTGATCGCGATATTCTTTAGCACGTTCAAAATCTAATGCTTCTGATGCTTCATACATTTTTTCTGTTAGTTGCTTTTTGACACCTTTATATCCTCCTTTAAGAAACTTTTGAACTTCCGTTACCATTTCTTCATATGTCGTAGGTTCTACTTCATGAATACACGGAGCTAGACATTGGCCAATATGATAGTACAAACATTCTTCTTTCGGTAATGTTCGACATTTTCGAAAGGGATACATTCGATCAAGTAAACGTTTTGTTTCAGTTGCAGCTTGCGCATTTGGATAAGGTCCAAAATATTTTCCTTTGTTCTTCTTTACATCTCGGGTTACAAGTAATCGTGGGTGGCGTTCATTAGTAATTTGAATATACGGATAAGATTTATCATCTTTCAACATAATATTGTATTTCGGGTCGTATCTTTTAATTAAATGTAATTCTAATATGAGCGATTCTACTTCTGATTGCGTAATGATATATTCAAAATCTACAATTTCACTCACGAGTCGTTGCGTTTTACCGTCGTGACTACCTGTGAAATAACTTCGCACGCGATTGTTTAGTTTTTTCGCTTTTCCGACGTAAATGACGACATCGTCTCGGTCTTTCATTAAATAACACCCGGGTAACTCCGGTACTATTTTTAATTTTTCTTCAATTAAAGCATTCATTTTTTTCACCTCTTTTTTCTCATTTGACAATTATTTTCTTTTCTCTACCGTAACAAAACATGTTAGAAGAAGAAAGTGTCGTGCGTTCGGAAATAACAGGCTTTTATCGATTACTCTTTATATTAAATAATGAAGTATCCAAATAACATAAATGTATCTTATACCGTCACTAGCACATACATTAAATAGGTTCTTTTTCAAGTGTTGGGGTGACGAATACGTCACCCTAAATGAGAACCTATATTTTTATACTTATGACTCAATAGAATTTTTGCTCGGAAGTGATCAAAAGAACGAA
>JASLJC010000120.1 GCA_030152585.1 Savagea sp.
TGAGTTATTTCAAACGCTCGTTACGTATATCGATTGTCGTTACAATCAAACAGAAACAGCGAAAGCGAGTTACGTCCATGTCAATACAGTGAAATACCGACTACAAAAAATAGAACAATTGTTAGAACGTTCACTAGATGAAACGTCCATTTTGGATTTGCAGTTAGCGATAATGATTTACCAATTTTTATTACGACTTGAGTTGTCTTAATCTACTAATGAAAAGAAGAACGATTTGTCTCATTCCTACATAGGAAAACGAAAATATAACTCTTATACTATCAATCATATGAATTTTCTGAAAAATGATTATTCAGAAAATTATCTCTAGTGAAAGAACAAAGAAAGTAGGGATGAAGATGGAGTATTGGAGTTTAGCGACGATTATTTTTTCGTTAGGACTATTAATTTTTTTAGCGTTACGAGGTTTTAGTATTATTATTATTGCACCGATTGCAAGTATCGTCGTCATCGTATTAAACCAAATGCCGATGCTCGAGACGTTACAAGAAGATTATATGAGTGGATTCATTAACTTTGCGAAAAATTACTATTTGATCTTTTTATTCGCTGCAATTTTCGGAAAGTTCATGGAAGAAAGTGGAGCCGCTCGTTCGATTGCTGATAAATTGTTAGGATTAATTGGACGTACGAGTAAGTTTAAAGTATTGTTAGCGATCGTTATTATTAGTGCACTTTTGACAGCGGGTGGTATTAATACGTATGTCGTTATTTTTGCGATTTTACCGATTGCACGTCCTTTATTCAAGAGGATGGAAATTCCGTGGCATTTATTTGCCGGAGCATTTTTCTTCGGAATGGCAACTTTCACGATGACGATGATGCCTGGATCACCATCGATTCAAAATATCATTCCGACAAAATATTTAGGAACGACTGTAACCGCTGCTCCATTAATCGGGATTACAGCGATGCTCGTTGTCATTGTCTTTAATACGTGGTATTTGAAACATGCGTTAACGAAGTCAGAACAACGGGGTGAAACGTATTCAAATATGAAAAATGGAGAAACGGCGATCGATCAAGATGAAGTATATGAACGACCGTTACCACCTTTTATGTTAAGTATCGTTCCACCTATCGTTTTACTCGTCTTGTTAAACGGGTTAAAAGTAGATATTTTATATACGTTAATGATTACCGTAGCATTAAGTCTCCTATTGTTTTGGAAATATATGACGAATAAATTAGAAGCGATTAACGTCGGTGCGATGAATACAGTGTTGCCGATTGTAAATACGAGTGCTGATGTCGGATACGGTACAGTAATTGCAGCTACTGCAGGGTTCGGGGTCGTAACAGAAGTGATTTCGACAATTCCTGGAAGTCCTGTCTTTTCACTTTACTTATCAGTTGCTGCGTTAGCAGGAATTACAGGCGCTGCTTCTGGAGGATTAGCGATTGCAATGGAAACGTTAGCTGAAACGTATTTACAATTAGGTATTGATCCAGAAGTGTTACACCGGGTAGCTACAATCGCATCAGGTGGACTTGATTCGTTACCACATAACGGAGCAGTCATTACAGTTTTAGCAGTAATTGGTTTAACGCATAAAGACGCATATAAACATATATTTACCGTTTCAGTAGTAGCGCCGATTATTGCGGCAATACCCGCATTAGCGGTAGCGATTTTGTTTTATTAATGAGGGGGATTTTGGATGAAAGTAACACTGTTTGCAACGTGTCTTGTCGACATGTTTGAAACGAATATCGGAAAAGCGACCGTTGAATTATTAGAACATCTCGGTTGTGATGTAACTTTTCCGACAGGGCAAATTTGCTGTGGGCAACCGGCTTACAATTCAGGTTATGTAGAAGATGCAAAAAAAGCGATGAAACATATGATTGATACATTTGATGGAGCGGAATATGTCGTTGCGCCGAGTGGTTCGTGCATTTATATGTTTAAAAAATATGAAGAAATATTTGCACAAGATCCTATTTACGGACCGAAAGCGAAACGACTGGCTGAATGTTCTTATGAATTAACGGATTTTATCGTTAACGTCTTACAAGTAAAAGACGTCGGATCTACGTTTGAAGGAGTCGTGACATATCACGCTTCGTGTCATATGACGCGATTACTAGGCGTTCAACAAGCACCTTTGACGTTGCTGCAACATATTCCGAATGTCGAATACGTCGAGCTTCCGAACCGTGGGCAATGCTGTGGTTTTGGTGGGACGTTTTCAGTAAAAATGGCTCCGATTTCAGAAGAGATGGTCGATGAAAAAGTAGAACATATCATTGAAACCGATGCGCAATATATTGTCGGTGCGGATGCGGGATGTTTAATGAATATCGGAGGACGTATTAATCGTCGAGGCGTACCGGTTGAAGTAAAACATATTGCAGAAGTGTTAAATGAACGGAAGGTGAAGTAAATGTCCATGAAAATAGGAAATGCGACGTTTGATGAACGGATAGAAAAAGAAATGCAAAACGATTTCATGCGAGGGGCAGTATCCGAAGCGCAAGATCGATTAGAAGCTGGACGTTTACGTGCAGCGGACGTACTCGGGAATTGGGAAGAGTGGCGCTCTTTAGGAGAAGAAATTCGTCAACACGTCTTAATGAATTTAGACGATTATTTATACCAGTTAAGCGAAGAAGTCGAAAAAAGAGGAGGCTATGTCTTTTTTGCGCAAACGGCAGAAGAAGCAAACGATTATATCGTCGACGTTGCAAAACGTAAAAATGCTAAAAAAATTGTGAAATCAAAATCGATGGTAACAGAAGAGATTGATTTAAATCGAAATTTACAAGAACGTGCCGGTTGTGAAGTTGTTGAAACAGATTTAGGAGAATACATTTTACAAGAAGATGGTGACTTACCATCGCATATCGTAGCACCAGCGATTCATAAAAACCGAGAACAAGTAAAAGAAATTTTTGCACGCAGTGGTTATGAAGGTTCTTCAGATCCGAGCAAAATGACTAAACATGCTCGTAAAATGTTACGTGCACAATATTTAAGTGCCGATATTGGAATTACAGGATGTAATTTCGCCGTCGCTGAAACTGGATCGGTTTGTATCGTTACAAATGAAGGAAATGCTGATTTATCTACATCACTCCCGAAAACACAAATTACAGTAATGGGGATGGAACGCCTCGTCCCAACGTTTGAAGAGCTTGATGTTCTCGTTAGTATGTTAACACGTAGCGCAGTTGGACAAAAGCTGCCGAGTTACGTAACGGTATTGACAGGGCCGAAAGCAGAAGACGAACTAGATGGACCGGAAGAATTCCATTTAGTCATTGTTGATAACGGGCGTTCGGACGTATTAGGAACTGAGTTTGAATCGATTTTACAATGTATTCGATGTGGTGCTTGTGTAAATGTCTGTCCTGTATATCGTCAAGTCGGTGGTCATTCGTACGGTTCGATTTATTCAGGACCAGTAGGAGCTGTTTTAACCCCGCTGCTCGGTGGGTATGAAGAGTATAAAGAATTACCTTATGCATCTACGTTATGTGGAGCGTGTACAGATGTTTGCCCTGTGAAAATTCCATTACATGAACTTATTCATAAACATCGAGAAGTTATTGTAGAACGAGAAGGTAAAGCGCCAGTATCTGAAAAAATGTTAATGAAAGCATATGAACTCGGTTCATCTTCTAATACGTTGTATGATATTGCACGAAATGTAGCGAAAATGGCACTCGGAACAAAAAAGCCGATTACAAAAGGTGTCGGCCCGTTAAAAGAGTGGACAAACGAACGAGATTTTCCAGCGCCGAAAAAGGAAAGTTTCCGAGATTGGTTCAAAACACGAGAAAAGGAGGAGTAAGAATGACACAAAAAATAAAAGGTCGCGATGCTTTTTTGAGTAAATTGTCAGAACGTCTCCAAAAACGTTATGAACCGAAACGAGTCAATGTTCCTGAGTGGTCTTATTCGCCCCAACATCGTGTTTTACAACATGCTTCGAAAGATGAGTTGTTAGATGTTTTTCAAAAAGAGTGCGAAGCGATTCATACAGACGTATATACGACGACATTAGAGCAGTTACCTATAGTTTTAGATCGCGTCATCCAACAGTATGAAGGTCAATCGATAATCAAATGGAAAGACGAGCGTTTCCATGATTGGAAATTAGACACGTTGTTTGAAAAAACATTACCTCGTCGCGCAATTGAAGTAATGGAATGGAATGAAGGAACGAGAGAAGAAAATATTGAAAAAGCAGAGCGAGCGGATATCGGGATAGCTATTAGTGAATATGCGATTAGCGAATCGGCTACAGTTGTATTGCTTACAGAACGTAATCACGGTCGCGTTGTCAATTTTTTGCCTGAAAAATCGATCGTCCTCATTCCGAAAAGCACACTCGTCCCTCGTATGACACAAGTAGCTGCGGTATTGCGAAGAGAACAGCAAGAAGGGAAATCGGTTCCATCTTGTATTAACTATATTACAGGACCGAGTAATTCAGCCGATATTGAGATGAGATTGGTCGTCGGTGTACACGGACCGATGAAGATGGCTTATGTTGTCATCGAGGACATTTGATCGTTTGTATTGTCGTTTATTATAAAGTTTGATATAATAAAAGGAATTAAATAACAAAAAAGTTTTCTAGGGTTCCGCATACGATATGGTCTGGACCGAGAGAAAACACACAATTTAATATTGTGTCACGGAAGGATAAAAGCCTGGGAGAAGCTACTTTGTAGCGTCTCTTAGGCTTTTTTTATTGAAAAAGGAGGAAACGATATGAAAGCAGGATGGTGGATGGTTGGCGTAGCGGCTATTTTTGAAGTTATGTGGGTGATAGGACTGAAATATGCATCGACATGGCCGATGTGGGTCGTAACAATTATTGCGATTATCGTTAGTTTTTATTATATGGTACGTGCTGGAGAGACAGTGCCTGTCGGTACAGTGTATACCGTATTTGTCGGTCTCGGTACAGTCGGTACGACAGCTGTCGACATGATCGTATTCGGTGAACCGTTTCAAGTAGCGAAAATTCTTTTCATTGGCCTATTGTTAACGGGAGTCATTGGGTTAACATTAATTAAAGATGACGAGGAAGAAAAGGAGCGTGAAGTATAATGGCATGGACGATATTAGTATTTGCGGGTATTTTTGAAATGCTTGGTGTAATGTCGATTCACCGTTTATTATCGAAGCCGTCTTGGAAAACATTGTCGCTTTTTCTCGTAACATTTAGTATGAGTTTTGTTTTACTTTGGTGGGCGATGCTTACGATTCCGATGAGTACAGCTTATGCTGTTTGGACAGGAATTGGTGCAACAGGTGGCGCAATTGCCGGAATGATTTTCTTCGGAGAATCAAAAAATTGGAAGCGAATCGTTTGTATCGGTTGTATTTTAGGAGCGGCAATCGGTTTAAAATGGATATCTTAATTAAAACGTATGAAATCTGAAAAAAGATTTCATACGTTTTTTGATTAGAAAAATCCGAGGAGTTTAACGGACATTACGAGTACAGCAACGATGAGAAATCGTTTAATCCATTTATCACCTTTATGAATGGCGATTGAACTACCGACCCAAGCACCGAGTGCATTACCGATAGCAAGTGTAATACCAATTAGCCAGTGGACTTGTCCGTTCCAAATGAAGACGACTAAAGAAGCGGAAACGAACAATCCTGTGACGAACACTTTAATCGCGTTCGATTGGATGAGCGGAAGACTAAAAACGGCAGTTAAAGCCGCAATGATGAAAAAGCCTGCGCCGGCTTGAATGAACCCACCGTAAATGCCGATGAAGAAGAAGAAAATCATACCGAGTATATTTTGAAGTGGAGTAAACGTAGCATCTGCTCGTAAATCAGATGACTGTAAAGGTTTCCAAACGATGAAAATAACAGTAATGACCATCATGACAGCAAGTAGCGCATTAAACCATTCATCTGAAATCGTAATCGCCAAATTTGCCCCGATAATTGAACCGATGACTGCGGGTATTCCAAGTGTTAGTCCGAGTTTTTTATTGAAGTTCCCACTTTTTTTAAAATGAATAGTTGCAACGATACTTTGTACGACGAGTGCAATCCGATTCGTTCCATTGGCGACCGCTGAAGGGAGGCCAATAAAAATTAACATCGGTAATGTCAAAAGAGACCCTTCTGCGGCTACTGTATTAATAATACCTGCTATGAAACCGGTTACAATTACGATGAAAAAAATAGAAATTGACATAATGTATCTCCTTTATGATGATTGTATCATTTTAAAAAATTTAAATAAAGAAAAAACGGAAATATCGACATCTCTTACACGCTATGTTAGAGTAAATAGAAATTTAAAAAGTAGAGGCGAATGTATGATAGAAATTCAATCGTCCCCTTTAGGGAACGGTGCGTTTAATCGCGGAGTATTTGCAAC
>JASLJC010000032.1 GCA_030152585.1 Savagea sp.
TAACCTCATTAAAGGAATAATATTAACGGTCGTTATGATTTCTTTATTCCGATTTATTCATCCTTGGATGTTACGTCAACGACATGAATTATCATTCGTTCAAAATAAATAATAAAACGCTATGAGCGAATAGCTCGTAGCGTTTTTTGTCGTTTTATTATTTTTCGTCATTGTATCATACCGCTCTACACCGATATAGGTAAGATATGCATTTCATAAGAAGGGTTCGGAAGTGAGCTCGTCTTTGCAAGTATGTGTAGCATATACGTACAAAAAAGAACGAGCGATGAGCTCGTTCTTTTTATAGTTATTCAAACTTTAACGGATCGCCTTCGAATGGTTCATCTGCTACTTTAATAGAGTCGGTTGGGCAACCGTCGTATGCATCTTCGAAGTCTTCCATAAATTCTTCAGGAATAGGTGTATCTCCTTCGTTGTCATCTAAAATGGAAAATGCGATTCCTTCTTCGTCGTAGTCGTAAATATCAGGTGCTGCTGCTCCACATGCACCACATGCGATACATGTATCTTGATCAACGATTGTATATTTTGACATTTCGATTAACTCTCCTTTTACGATTCACAATGATTAATGTATTGTTATACTTATACTATTCTAAAGCGGTTGTATAGATTTTTCAACATAAAAACTTTAGAAAGCGAGGAACGTCGATGAATTACGCAACGATTATTTTACAAATTTACGAACAGCTCGATGGAGAAAGAGAGCAAAATGCTGCATTTTACATTTTAAGAGGAAAACGTTCAGGACAATCGATTCAAGATGTAGCTTATTTTTCTCTTTTTCGATATTATAGTCTGTTTCCTTCGCTCTCAAAAGAGGAATACGATCGAGCATTAAAAACGTTATTAGAAAACCGATATTTAATCAAGGACGATCAGTCATTTTGTCATGTGACACCGACAGGAAAAAAAGTATTGAAAAACAGTACGTACTTTCAGTGGAACGGTTGGGCATATCGTGGGCGAGAGCAGTTATTTTTTGAACGCCTGCAATTGCTTGTACAGACGGCATCTTATATGAAGCAAGGAATTACAACCTTTCTTCCGCTCGTTCGTCGAATAGATGTTCAACAAGACGTTCGGCATCTGTATAAAAGATATCCGATGCACATCTCCCGTTATCGTCATCAATTACGAGAGGAACTAGTCACTATTTTACAGTCTATTCAGTCCGATCAACGATTTCCGAGTGTAATGGCTTGGCGCTTAGGTGGTGCGGAAGATAGTCCATATACGTGGCGTCAAATAAGTGAACATTTAAAAATAGAAGAGTCATCGTTACAGTTTATATGGATTGAAGGATTACATCTTTTATTAGAACGACTCAAAGACAATCAAAATTTTCCTATATTAAAAGAAATGACAAAAGGAATCTATCAACAATCCTATTTAACGGATTCTGCCGAAAAGACGTATATATTATATCAAAAAGGGTATAAGCGAGAAGAGATTGAAAAGGTTCGTCAATTAAAACGAAGTACAATTGAAGATCATTTCGTCGAAATGGCAATTTACATTCCTTCTTTTTCAATCGAGCCGTTTGTACATAAAGAAGATCAAGTACGAGTTGCTCAATTTGTGCAACAACAACGTACGAGGCGTTTACGAAAAATAAAAGAAGCATTTCCAGAACTTTCGTATTTTCAAATACGTCTCATACTAGGGAAGGTGAAGAAGTGTGTCGAAGTATGTTGAGATTTTGCGCCGTTATTATCCCTTTCCATCATTTCGGAAAGGACAACAATACGTAATTGATCAAGTTGCAAAAAAGCGCGATGTTATTGCACTTTTTCCGACAGGTTATGGTAAAACATTATGTTATGAAGTTCCGACGTATGTTCATGGACAAACGACGCTTATTATTTCTCCTTTATTGTCTTTAATGGATGATCAAGTAGCTCGTCTTAAAATGCGTGGCGAAAAGTCCGTCATAGCGTTCAATTCAATGTTGACGTATGAAGAGCGGCAGAAAGCGCTACAAAATATAAAGCAGTATCGTTTTATTTTCATTTCCCCTGAAATGTTAAATCAACCGAATGTCATCCGAGTACTTGAGACATTGTCTATCGGATTGATTGCAATCGATGAAGCTCACTGTATATCACAATGGGGGTTTGATTTCCGTCCGGATTATTTATTACTAGCTCCTGTTATCGAACGACTCGGTCGTCCGCCGATACTCGCTTTAACAGCGACAGCTAATGATACAGTAGTTCGAGATATCGCTCATTTTTTATCGATGAAAGATGAAGTCGTTTATCGCCATTCATTAGATCGTAAAAATTTAATGTATCGTGTCGAACAATTTGAAAATCGTGCCGATAAAGAAGAAAGACTTGCACAACTCGTTCTAGAAACGATAAGTCCAGGTATTATTTATATGTCATCTCGTATAAAAACGGAACAATTTGCGATGCAAATGCGTCAACGAGGGTGTAATATTGAATCTTACCACGCAGGAAAGTCAGTAGAAGATCGTCAAATTATTCAAGAACAATTTATGAGAGACGAGATTGATTGGATTGTAGCGACGACGGCGTTTGGTATGGGAATTGATAAGCCGAACGTGCGCCAAGTGATTCATGAACAAATGCCTCCTCACTTTGTTGCTTATATTCAAGAAATTGGTCGAGCTGGCCGAGATAATGAAGAAGCGACAGTAACGTTATTGTACACAAGGGGAGATGAAGAAAACGCATCGTATTTAATTGAGCGAACATTACCGACAGACCGAGATATTCAACAATACTTTATCGATCCACAACAATTCGTAGAAGAAGAAAAACGTTTGCTTATCGAAATATATGAGGCATATTGTCAAAAAAATGAAGCATGTGTTCAACAACAAATTGAAGCATTACGTAAACAAAAGAAACGTGAAATCATGGAAATGTATCGGTATGTTCAAGAGACAGTTTGTTATCGTCGCAACATACTGTCTGCTTTCGATGAAATGTATGATTCGACATTGCGTCGCTGTTGTTCACTTTGTGGAGATATACCACTTGAAAAAAAGAAAAAAGAACGGAAAATGACGTACGACGATCGAAAATGGAAAGAACGTATTTATTCTTTATTAGACTAATAAATTTATTTACAATTGATCAGAAGTTCGTCATAATAGGTATGGAGTATATTGTATGAGGAGAATTCGTTATGAAAAAAGAAGATTATCAGCATGATTTTGAAGAGAATCGTCAAGAAATCGAATTAGATGACGAAACGACAGATGAATTACCTTCACGTGCTTCAAAACATAGCAGCACGAAGCGTCGTCGTCCAAAGAAGAAAAATCATTCGATGATTAATACATTTTTAGTCATTTTAACATTAATTCCAATTTTAATTATCGGTTATATTATTGTCGACTTCTACATGTTCAAACAAAATAATCAATATGATGTAGATAAACCGATTGTAGCAGAAGAACCGAAAGAAGATGTCGTAAAGAAAGACGACGATAAAAAAGAAAAAGAAGAGCCAAAAGAAAATGAGAGCGTAACGATTGATGTGAACCCAGATCCAACGCCAGTAGAAAAAGAAGAGCCGAAGCCAGAACCAAAACCAGAACCAAAACCTGAGCCGAAGCCAGAACCAAAACCTGAGCCGAAGCCTGAGCCAAAACCAGAACCAAAGCCTGAGCCAAAACCAGAGCCAAAACCAGAACCAAAGCCAGAACCAAAACCAGAGCCATCAGCGAAAACACATACTGTTCAAAGTGGTGAAACATTATACCGCATCGCAATGAATTATTATGGATCAGCGGACGGTGTAGAGAAAATCAAACAAGCAAATGGGTTAAGCTCTAACAATATTCATCAAGGTCAAAAATTAATCATTCCATAAAGAAGGAAAAGGCAGAGCGATAAACTTTGCCTTTTTCTTTTGAGAAATAAGGTGTAATCGATGTTTTATGTTACAATTTGTTTCGTGTTCTTTATTTTTATACTTTTTGTCTATATGTATTACAATGCAAAAAGAGAACGATTAGTCGAGCATATTTATCGTACGCCACACCGAGAAAAAGGACGTTCATTTCGTCTTTTTTTCATTTCTGATATACATCGGCGTAAGTTGTCAAAATCATTTGTCGAACGTTTGCGCAATCAATCGATTGATTTCGTATGTATCGGTGGTGATTTTGTAGAAGGTGGTGTACCACTCCAACGAATTGAACAAAATCTTCAATCGTTACGTTCGATCGGTCCTATTTTTTATGTTTGGGGAAACAACGACCGAGAAGTTGGAGAAGAAACGTTACGTAAACTTTTCGATACGTATCAAGTTGTCATTTTAGAAAATGAAACGAAATCTTTAACGAAAGATCAATGTTGGGGTATTGCAGGGACAGACGACCCATCGAGCGGACGCGTTCAAGTTGAAAAAACAGCGAAAGAAATGGAGCGATACCCATATATTTTATTTATGGCGCACTCTCCTCTTTTGTTTTCTAAAATTCGTCCATATCGCGTGCCAGAATTATCATTAGCTGGTCATACACACGGAGGACAAATTCATATTGGCCCTTACGCTATGCATCCATTAGGGCGTTGGGAAGAAAAAGAAGGACGCGTGACACTGATCAGTAACGGATATGGAACGACATTCGTTCCGTTACGGTTAAAAGCATGGCCTGAAAGCCATCTTATTCAAGTGTATTATTAAATAAAAGGAGAATACAAATGAAAAAAGAAGACGTAATCATTATCGGTGGAGGGCCTTGTGGGCTTTCTGCAGCAATTGAGATTGAGAAAAAAGGATATCGTCCTCTCGTCATTGAAAGAGGAAATATTGTCAACTCGATTTACAATTATCCGACGCACCAAACATTTTTCAGTTCGAGTTTAAAATTATCGATTGGAGATATTCCATTTATTACGGCAAAAGCAAAACCGAAACGTTTAGATGCTCTCGTTTATTATCGTAATGTTGCTGAATTAAAAGACATTCGTGTGAATAGTTTTGAAAATGTTGAACAAGTTACAAAAAAACAAGATGGTCAATTTCTTGTCAAAACATCAAAAGATCAATATGAAGCACGTTATGTCGTCGTAGCTACTGGATATTATGATAATCCGAATCGTTTAAATGTGCCGGGAGAAGAGTTACCACATGTCCATCATTACTTTAAAGAAGCTCACCCGTATTATAAGCGTCGTGTTGTAATTATCGGTGGGAAAAATTCAGCGATTGATGCAGGAATTGAATTAGCACATGCAGGTGCAGAAGTAACCGTCGTTTATCGGGGAGCACATTACTCTGAGAGTATTAAACCTTGGGTATTGCCAGAGTTTGAAAGTTTAGTGCGACATGAGAAAATTACAATGCACTTCAATACAGAAGTTGTCGCAATTGATGAAGACAACGTCCATGTTATAACAGAAGGTAAGCAAACGAAAATAGAAGCAGATACAGTGTTTGCGATGATCGGTTATCATCCCGACCACGCCTTTATTCGGAAAATGGGTGTTGCAATCGATGAGGTAACAGGAGAACCGCATTATGATGAAGAGACGATGGAATCGAATGTTGAAGGTTTGTTTATTGCAGGAGTAATAGCAGCAGGAAATGATGCAAATACTATTTTTATTGAAAATGGTCGTTTCCATGGTTGCCAAATTGCTGAAAAAATTGGAGATAATGTATCGAAAAAGCATTGAAATAATGTTTTTAATACAAATTAATAGAAAGCCTTTGAAAAATAGTGTTTTAGTAGGACAAAGGAAAAGATTTCGTGGTATTCTAGATAATGTGTAGCGGCGACTGTTGCTACACATTTTTAAAAAGTGACTGTAAAAAGAGAGAAAATAAGAGGGGATACATAGTGAAATTGAAAATTGGTACCATGATTCATTTAGAAAATCGAGAAGAAGAAGAGATTATTCGATACCGTAGTCGTGTTGTAGATATCGCTTCAGAGGACGTTATTTACATTGACTACCCTGTCGATGTAGAAGAAGAACGAACGCGCGTATTACCAGTAGGGAATCGTTTACATGTAAGTTTTGTAGATGAAATTAATGTCGTATATGAATTTGAAACAGAAATATTAGGTCGTCAGTATGACCCTGTACCGATGCTCCAAATTTCATATCCGACAGATAAAAAAGCATTTAAAAAAATTCAACGACGTGAATACGTTCGGATTGAAACAGCAGTAGATGTTTCATTGGAAGTAGAAGGCGGTCAAACGTATCAGTTGACGACACATGATATTAGTGCAGGGGGAATGGCACTTTATTTAGGTTCTTCATCTTTAGATTTAGCAGAAGGAGAGCAAGTGGAAGCAACAATCGTTCTACCTTTTAGTGATGGAAAAATCCAACATGAACGAGTGACTGCCAATGTAGTTCGCATTTTCGAAAAAAATAATCGTCCGATTGCCTCTTTTCAATTTGAAGAATTAACGGACTTTTTCCGTAGTGAAATCGTTCGTTTTTGTTTTGAACGTCAATTGCAACAACGACGTGAAGAACGTGGGATTTTATAAGAAGTATGGTATAATACGTTCAAATTGAGCGGAGGGACGAAAAATGAAAAATATTGTAATCGCAATTGACGGACCAGCAGCTGCTGGAAAAAGTACAATTGCCCGCAAAGTAGCAGAGCATCTTCATTATACGTATATCGACACGGGAGCGATGTACCGAGCATTAACATTACATGCCCAACAAAATAACGTTGATTTAACGAACGAAGAAGCGTTATGGCAATTGTTAAAAGAGATGGATTTATCGTTGAAGCCGTCTAATGAAGTACAACGTGTCTACATTAACGGAGAAGATGTCACAGAAAAAATTCGTACTGAAGAAGTGACGAATGCTGTCTCGACAGTAGCAGCTCATTCGCGCGTTCGTGAAATCATGGTAGAAAAACAACGTCAATTTGCAAAATCTGGTGCCGTTGTGATGGACGGCCGCGATATCGGAACGGCCGTATTGCCAAATGCAGAATTGAAAATTTTTATGACAGCATCAGTAGACGAGCGTGCTGAACGTCGGTTCCGTGAAAATGCAACACGCGGTATTCATACACCGATAGAAACGCTTAAAAATGAGATTGCTACGCGTGATGAACAAGATATGAATCGTCGAACTTCACCTTTACGCGAAGCGGCAGGAGCCGTACGTATCGATACGACCGGGAAACCTATTGAACAAGTTGTACGTCAAATTATAGAGATGGCAAAGGAGTTTGATTCGTAATGGATCTTTATCCGATTGGACGTGCAATTGTCGGCGCAGCGGTAAAGCCGTTATATCGAATTGAAGTGATAGGCAAAGAAAATATTCCATCAGAAGGTGGAGCTTTACTTTGCGCCAATCATATTCACTATTTAGATCCGCCTGTATTAGGAATTACGAGTCCGCGACCTGTCCATTTTATGGCAAAAGAAGAATTGTTTCATCAACCGATTTTGAAACAATTACTTCCCCATTTTCATGCTTTTCCGATTAAAAGGGGAAAAGTTGATCGAACAGCGTTTAAAACTGCGTTAAAAAGGTTACAAGAAGGGCATATCGTCGGAATTTTCCCAGAAGGTACACGAAGTAAGACAGGAAAATTAAAGCGTGGCCTTGCAGGAGCAGGTTTTTTTGCTCTTAAAGGCGGCGTAGACGTCATCCCTTGTGCTATTATAGGCGAATACAAAGTTGGACGAAAAACGAAAGTCGTTTATGGCGAACCGATCGATATGACACCTTATCGAGAAAACCGAACATCGGCACAAGAGGTAAGCGATGTCATTATGAAAAAAATCGGGGAGTTAAAAGAACGTTACGGAAACGAAAATTTCGAAAAATAAGTGCAATTTTTTGTCTTTACTCTGCAATTCGCATAAGATAGTAATAGGAATGGATATAGAGGAGGACTACATATGACAGAAAATATGAATGTAACAAACGAAGAAGTACAAGAAGAAGTGAAAACTGAAGCAATTCAAGAAGGTCAACAAGTAACAGGTGTTGTCACAAAAATTGAAGACAAGTCAGTTGAAGTACAACTCGAAGGGACAGATTATGTTGGAATTATTCCGATTAGCGAACTGTCTAGCTTACACATCGAACAAGCGTCAGATGCAGTGAAAGAAGGAGAAACATTAACGCTCGTCGTTACGAAAGTAGAAGATGACCAGCAACAATACATTCTTTCAAAACGTCAAGTCGACGCTAAAAAAGCATGGGTAGCATTAGAAGAGAAGTTTAATAACGATGAAATCATTGAGACAGAAGTGAAGGATGTCGTCAAAGGTGGACTCGTTGTTGATCTAGGTGTACGAGGCTTCATCCCAGCATCTCTCGTAGAAGACTATTTCGTAGAGTCATTTGAAGATTATAAAGGTCGTACGATGGAATTTAAAATCGTCGAAATGGACCCGGAACAAAACCGCCTCATTTTATCACACCGAGCAATTGTAGAAGAACAAAAAGAACAACAAAAAGAAGAAGTATTACAAAATTTAGAAGCAGGACAAGTTGTTGATGGAACAGTTCAACGTTTAGCTTCATTTGGTGCTTTCGTAGACGTTGGTGGTGTGGATGGTCTCGTCCATATTTCTGAATTAGCACACGAACATGTTGAAAAAGTAGAAGATGCGGTCAAAGAAGGCGACGAAGTGAAAGTAAAAATTCTTTCTGTCGATCCAGAAAACGAACGTATTTCATTATCGATTAAAGAAACGTTACCTGGACCGTGGTCAAGTGTCGCTGAAAAAGTTTCAGTAGGAGATGTCGTAACAGGAGAAGTGAAACGAATCGTCTCTTACGGTGCTTTCGTCGAAGTATTGCCGGGTGTAGAAGGACTTGTTCATATTTCACGTATTGCACACGAACATATCGAATCACCAGAAGAAAAACTATCAGAAGGTGAAACGATTGAAGTGAAAGTGCTCGACGTAAATCCAGAAGAGCAACGTTTATCATTAAGTATGAAAGAATTGATTGAAAAACCAGTTCAAGTAGAACAACGCCCGACAGCATCAACGACGTCAACAGATACGCCTGTATTTGAAGATGACGATGCGTCAGGTTTCTCATTAGGAGATATGTTAAACGAAGAAGCGTTAAAAAAATTATCAGAGTAACTGTAAATTAAACATGAAATGAGGATGATGGTGCTCATGAGCACCATCATCTTTTTTCGTTGAAAGTAGAAAAAGAAAATGAAATGACGATAAAATGAGAAGTTTCAACAGATTTGCTTTTTTTTCACCTTCTTTTTTTGTACAATGAGAAGAAGTGAGCGGAACGAAGTATAGTCATTTGAAATGGGTTTATACTCTACACTAAAAAAGTAATAAATAGAAAGAAAGGAAGGCGAAAAAATGGAATTACCAGTAATCGCTATTGTAGGACGTCCGAATATCGGAAAGTCTACAGTGTTTAACCGAATTGTAGGAGAGCGACTCTCTATTGTAGAAGATACACCAGGTGTTACAAGAGATCGTATTTACGGTAAAGGAGAATGGTTAACGAATACATTCAACGTAATCGACACAGGAGGAATTGATCTCGGAGACGAGCCGTTATTAGAACAAATTAAACTACAAGCTGAAATTGCAGTACAAGAAGCAGATGTCATTTTGTTTTTAACGAATGGTCGTGAAGGTGTAACAGATGCGGATGAATATATTGCACGTATGTTATATAAATCAAAAAAGCCGGTCGTTCTTGGTGTGAATAAAGTCGATTATGTAGAAATGACAGATGTTATTTATGATTTTTATGCACTAGGGTTTGGCGACCCGATGCCTATTTCAGGATCACACGGACGAGGCATTGGTGACTTATTAGATGCACTAGTAGCCGCTTTCCCTAAAGATGAAGGACATGTGATAGAAGAAGATACGATTCATTTTTCTTTAATCGGTCGTCCAAATGTAGGGAAATCTTCATTAGTCAATGCCCTTGTAGGAGAAGAACGAGCAATCGTCAGTAATGTTGCAGGCACGACGACAGATGCGACAGATACTCCGTTTGAATACGAAGGACAAAAGTATAAGATTATCGATACGGCGGGAATGCGTCGAAAAGGAAAAGTATATGAAAAAGTAGAAAAGTATAGTGTTCTTCGAGCGCATCGTGCGATTGAGCGAAGTGACGTCGTTTTAATCGTTTTAAACGGGGAAGAAGGAATACGTGAGCAAGATAAACGTGTAGCTGGATTAGCAGAAGATGCGGGAAAAGGTGTTATTTTCATTGTAAATAAATGGGATGCGGTAGAGAAAGATACGAAAACGATGGATGAGTTTACGAAATTAATTCGTTATCATTTCGCCTTTTTAGAATATGCACCTGTTTTATTCGTTTCAGCTAAAACAGGTCAACGTGTAAAAGAGATTTATGAACTCGTCCGCTATGTGAGCGAAAAACACGCCTTACGTATTCAGTCAAGTGTTTTAAACGATGTTATGAGTGATGCGTTTGCGCGTAATCCAGCGCCGAACGATAAAGGTCGACGTTTACGTATTTATTATGTAACACAAGTGGCAACGAAACCACCAACGTTTATCGTTTTTGTCAATGATCCAGAGTTAATGCATTTTTCATACGAGCGTTTTATTCGAAATACATTACGTGAAGCATTCGGTTTCGAAGGAACACCGATTCGCTTAATTAAGCGTGCACGTAATTAAAAGGAGTCGATTCATATGGATAAGAAAGTAGCTGTGATCGGAGCGGGAAGTTGGGGAAGTGCCATTGCTTTCGTTTTAGCGGAAAATGGATGGAACACTTATCTTTGGGCACGTCGGCACGAACAAGTAGAAGAAATTAATACGCATCATACAAACCGAGCATATTTACGTGATGCGGTGTTGCCGACTACTTTAAGAGCGACGAATCGTTTAGAAGAAGCGGTAGAAGGAGCGGCGATGGTCGTCCTTGCTGTACCGACGGTCGCTATGCGAGGTGTTTGTCAACAACTCGAGCCTTTACTCGATACACCGCAACTTTTCGTCCATGTTTCAAAAGGGATAGAACCGGGCACGTTAAAACGGATATCTGAAATGATTGAAGAAGAAATACCGAAGTCAAAACGAAGAGCAGTCGTAGCATTATCTGGTCCGAGTCATGCAGAAGAAGTCGTTCAACATCAGCCGACAACTGTAACGGTTGCTTCCTCATCAAAAGATGCGGCAAAAGAAGTACAAGACTTTTTTATGAGTACGGATTTTCGTGTTTATACGAATGAAGATATTATCGGGGTAGAACTCGGTGGTGCTTTGAAAAATGTCATTGCACTCGGTGCAGGTGCAACAGATGGTATCGGGTACGGAGACAATGCAAAAGCCGCATTGATTACGCGAGGGCTCGCTGAAATGACGAGACTCGGTGTTGCAATGGGAGCACATCCCTTAACATTTTCGGGATTATCAGGGCTCGGTGATCTTATCGTAACTTGTACGAGTGAACACTCTCGAAATTGGCGTGCAGGACATCTCCTCGGTAAAGGACATTCGTTAGAAGAAGTAACCGAAGGAATGGGAATGGTAATTGAAGGTGTACGGACAGCAAAAGCAGCACATGAATTGGCACAAAAGTATAACGTGTCAATGCCTATTACCGAAGCGATATATAACGTTCTTTTCCATCAAGTGACAGCAAAAGAAGCAGTAGACCATTTAATGGAAAGAGATCGAAAAGATGAAGTAACAGATATTATTCGAAATCACTCATAATATGTAAAAAATTTGCTAATAATGTGAGAATGAAAAAAGTTTTAATATTTGTTCAGAAAAACGCTATAAATATTGTTGCGTCGCGGTTTGTCATGTGTTACTCTTTGTACAGTGTTCTAAGTCTAGGACATACAATTTAAAGGAGGTGTCATCATGAATAAAACAGAATTAGTAACAGCAGTAGCTGAAAAAACAGAACTTACGAAAAAAGATGCGACGAAAGCAGTCGAAGCAGTTTTCGATACGATTCAAGAAACGCTTGCAAACGGTGAAAAAGTACAGTTAATCGGTTTCGGTAACTTTGAAGTACGTGACCGTGCAGCGCGTAAAGGACGTAACCCACAGACAGGAAAAGAAATTGAAATTCCTGCAAGCAAAGTACCGGCATTTAAAGCGGGAAAAGCACTCAAAGAAGCTGTGAAAAAATAACGAACTTTATGAAGGCTTATCGAAATTTCTCTGTATTATATACAGAAGAAATGTTCGGTAAGCCTTTTTAGTGTTTCGTTATGTACGTTTGTATGAAACTATGCTACTATTTTGAAGGAAACAAACTTTAATACAGCGAATACAACACATTCAAATACAAACACGATACAAGGAAGGAAGCGAAGTGTAGTGGAAGAGAAAAACTTAAAGCAAATTGAAGAAGCCGTAAAAATGATTTTAGAAGCAGTCGGGGAGGATCCGTCAAGAGAGGGGTTACTCGATACGCCGAAACGTGTAGCTAAAATGTATCGAGAAGTATTTTCAGGTTTAAATGAAGATCCACGTCAATTTTTTGAGACCGTTTTCGAAGAAAGTCACGAAGAAGTCGTGCTCGTAAAAGATATTACATTCCATTCAATGTGTGAACATCATTTAGTCCCTTTTTTCGGTAAAGCACACGTAGCATATATTCCACAAGGTGGACGTATTGCAGGATTAAGTAAATTAGCACGAGCAGTTGAAGTAACTTCGCGTCGCCCGCAATTACAAGAACGTATTACTGCGACAGTAGCAGACGCTATTGAAGAAATGTTACAACCAAAAGGTGTATTTGTTTTAGTGGAAGCTGAACATATGTGTATGACGATGCGCGGCATTCGTAAACCGGGTGCAACGACTGTGACGACGGCAGCACGTGGGGTATTTGAAACAGATGATGCGAAGCGAGCAGAAATCGTTTCATTCATTCGAGATTAATAACGTAAATATGTTACAATCATTTTATACGTTTGAAGAAGAGGAGAGATTAAGATGAGTCAACCAGAATATGTAGTCATTAAAGCGAAAGAAGATGGCGTTAATGTGATCGGTTT
Source organism: Savagea sp. (assembly GCA_030152585.1). Classification (GTDB taxonomy): domain Bacteria; phylum Bacillota; class Bacilli; order Bacillales_A; family Planococcaceae; genus Savagea. The sequence goes on from JASLJC010000032.1 coordinate 13,003, forward strand.
AACACGTGGAGATGATACGAAATTTCATCATACTGAAAAATTAGATGCTGGAGAAGTGATGGTCGCTCAATTTACAGAACATACGTCAGCGATGAAAATTCGTGGGCGCGCTGAAATTATTACGTCACACGGAACCGCAATGAGCGGCGACTAATGAAGTATATGTAGTGGAATGGAGAACGATTATGGAACAGCAACTGAATGAAAAAATAAAACGCTATATCCAAGATGTGAAAGAAGCGATTTACGAACCGACGATTGAGCGAGAATTACCTTCAATTCCTCTCGTTTTAGAAGAAGAGGCCTTTTTTATTTTATTACCTTTTTTTAATGGTGAGAGAGAAACGAAAGAACGTTATCGTGAAGCAGTCGCAATAGGCGCTGTCTTTTCAGCGTTACGGGCGCATAGTCGTGTACATTTAGAAAATAGTTCATCGACTGAACAACAGCTGACAGTCCTTGCTGGAGACCATTTTAGTGGTATTCATTACCGAATTCTCGCATCACTCCGCTCATTTCCATTAATTCGTCATTTATCTGAAGCGATTGCACGTGCAAATGAAGAGAAGACAGATTTGTTTTTCCGACAACTATCGACTTCGACAGACTGGAAAAAAAGTATTATAACGAGTGATGTCGGTCTTATTACGAGTTTTTACGATGTAAATGGGTGGCAACATTATCATCGACTCGTGCAAGATGGTTTACCGTACTCGTATATAAAGAATGAGTCAGCATTTACTCGAATGTCACCAACGATAGTAGAAGAAGCTCGTATACAGTGGAAAAAAGAACTCGTTGCAACAATCGATCAAAATGAAGCGAATCTTACGGAAGCATTACAACAATATGTAAGAAGAAGAGCGGTAGGAAAGTAGGAAGGTGAACGAATTGGTACCAGAACAAGAACGTGTCCATAAAGTATTTGAAAATATTTCAAAAGACTATGACAAAATGAACACGGTCATTAGTTTTAATCAACATAAACGTTGGCGAACGGATATGATGGAGCAAATGAATGTGACGCAAGGTTCGTCCGTACTCGATGTATGCTGTGGAACAGGTGAATGGACGACATCATTAGCTGAAAAAGTAGGAGCAAATGGACATGTTGTCGGTCTTGACTTTAGTCCGTCTATGTTAGAAGCTGCTCATGAGAAAGTACAGCCGTACGAACAAGTGGATCTCGTGCAAGGAAATGCAATGGATTTACCTTTTCCAGATCATACATTTGATTATGTAACGGTCGGTTTCGGATTACGGAATATCGCAGATTATCGTCAAGCGTTACGTGAAATGCATCGCGTATTAAAGCCTGGTGGTATGATTGCGTCTCTTGAAACATCACAGCCCGAATCTAAACCATTTCGGTTGTTATTCCGAACATATTTTAAATATGTCATGCCGGTGTTCGGAGAGTTGTTTTCACATCATTATAAAGAGTACGTATGGCTTGAAAAGTCGGCAGGACAATTTCCAGGAAGAGACCAGTTGGCAGCAGATTTCGCACGTATCGGCTTTATCGATATTCACTATAAACCGTATACAGGCGGTGTAGCAGCTGGTCATATAGGATTCAAGTCCGAATAAATGTAGGGGAAGGGAATCGTTTTGCGAAAAATACAATTAATGACGTTTTATAAAAGTTTTCGGAAAGAATTACATACGATTGAACGAGAGTTAGAACGAGCACTTCAGTCGAATTCCCCTGTCGTTCAAAAAGCAGCGTTGCATTTATTGCAAGCAGGCGGAAAACGAATTCGTCCAATCTTTGTTATTTTGTCAGCTCACTTCGGTGAACGGTATGATGGAGAAAACGTCGCAAAAGTAGCCGTGTCGCTCGAGTTAATCCATATGGCTTCGCTCGTGCACGATGACGTAATCGATCATTCTGACATGCGTCGTGGTAATCCGACAGTGCGTGCGCAATATAACAATCAAGTTGCTATGTATACAGGTGATTTTATTTTTTCACGTGCTTTGCATGCAATCGGTAATATTGAAAAGCAACAAATGCATGAACGGTTAGCCGATACGATGTTAGAAATATGTAAAGGTGAAATTATTCAGATCGATTATCAACAAGTTGTAAATCAAAACTTGAGGGACTATTTGCGTCGAATTAAGCGTAAAACGGCGTTGTTATTGTCATCTAGCTGTGAACTCGGTGCTATCGTATCTGAAGCAGATATGAAAACGATTGGTCATATGCGACGTTACGGCTATTTTGCTGGGATGGCATTCCAAATCGTCGATGATATATTGGATATCGTTTCGACGGATGAAAAATTAGGAAAGCCAGCAGGTAGTGATTTATTAAACGGTCATTTAACACTTCCGATTTTACATATCAAAGACGACCCACAATTTGTGCCGTATATGAAAAAGGCATTTGCTCACACATTAAGTGAGACGGAGCGTCAAGAGATGTTACAATATATTCGCCAAAGTGGTGCGATTGAAAAGTCTCAAGCGTTGAGTGACCGTTATTTAGAAAAAGCATTAGAAGAAATATCACATTTACCGAATAATAAAGCAAAAAAAGCCTTTCATCAAATTGCGGAGTTTATCGGAGAGCGAAAATATTAATTGTTTCGATTGTAGTTGAATTTCAAAGTAGGCAATGATAAGATGATTGAGGAGTTTTTGTATATATAATTGAAGGAGTTGTTTAATGATGGAACGTACATTTTTAATGGTGAAACCAGACGGCGTACAACGTAACCTCACAGGTGAAATTGTCAACCGTTTCGAAAGCAAAGGATTCAAACTCGTAGGAGCTAAACTTATGATGGTAACAGAAGAGTTAGCAAACGAGCACTACGGTGAGCATAAAGAGCGCCCATTCTTCGGCGAACTCGTTGACTTCATTACGTCAGGACCTGTATTCGCAATGGTATGGGAAGGTGAAGGCGTTATCGCAAAAGCACGTCTTATGATGGGAGCAACGAACCCAGAAGAATCAGCACCAGGCACGATTCGTGGAGACTTCGCAGTAAACGTTGGTCAAAACATCATTCACGGTTCAGATTCAGCAGAATCAGCAAAACGTGAAATCGGTCTTTTCTTCAACGAAGCAGAACTCGTAGATTACGATAAAGTTATCGATCGTTGGGTATAATCATTTAAAGTTAAGCAGCGGAGCGTACTAGCGCGTCCGTTGCTTTTTTAATGGTTCGATACTAAGATGTAGTCGTTTTTGTCTCACTCTACGTACATAGACAATGCGAAACTTCTTAAGGCAGCTTATGTATCGTACATCGTAGTATATTCACTTATTTTTCAATCAGATATAAAAAGGGTATTTAGTATGAACAATACATAAAAAATGGTATCATTTACGTAGAGAACAATAGGAATGAAAATAAGAAAAGGGTGGCAATATGACAGATTATGATCAGTTTATTCAGAAAGTAAAAAGAAAAACGAATATCGATTTATCACTTTATAAAGAAGCGCAAATGAAACGACGTCTTACATCGTTGTATGAAAAAAAAGGATATCGAAATTTCATTGAATATTTCGATGCCATCGATCAAGATACGGCGTTAATGGATGAGTTTTTAGATCGTATGACGATTAATGTCTCAGAGTTTTACCGAAATCCACAACGATGGGATGTATTAGATCGGACGATTATTCCACAATTGATGAAACAAAATCGTCGATTAAAAGTGTGGAGTGCAGCATGTTCAACAGGAGAGGAACCTTATTCTTTAGCGATGGTACTATCCAAACATATGCCGTTAAGAGATATTTCTATTCATGCAACGGATTTAGATAAAGGTGTATTAGAGCGTGCAAAAGTCGGTTTATACAATGAGCGTTCTATTAAAGACGTACCGCGCGATATGAAAGAGAAATATTTCGTCAAAGAAGGTTATCATTATCAAGTATCTAATGAAATAAAGTCGACTGTAACATTCAGTCAACATAATTTATTGGAAGATCGTTACGATAAAAATTACGATTTAATCGTCTGTCGTAACGTTATGATTTACTTTACGGAAGAAGCGAAAACACAAATATACCAACAATTTTCGGATGCACTTCGTCCAGGTGGTGTATTATTTGTTGGAAGTACAGAACAAATTTTTAATCCAGAACAATACGATTTTGAAGCGGTCGATACATTTTTCTATCGAAAAAAGTAAGAAATATCGTTATGATAAAAATGAATAGATGAAATGTAAAAAATTAAACAATGAAAAAGGCATCATGACAAGGGTTTGCGCTATTATTTTATTTTTCTAAAAAATTGAAGGTGGAATAATAGAACAGTTCATGCTAAAATGATGAAAAGGTTGTTCGACAAAGAAAAGGAGTGGAGAGTATGTATCGTACATATTATACGTTTAACATGTATTTTTATACGTTTGCAACACTCGTTCAATCTACTCTATTTCGTACGTCGTATGCAATGAAATGAACGATCGTCTCATTGTCGTTCGTTCTCTGTATAGAAAAAGAAGTGGAAAGAGCGAGCGATTAGCTACGCTCTTTTTTTGTATAGAGAAAGAAGTATCGTTTGCATTTTCTGAAAAGAAAGACAATCTCAAGTAACGTTATTTTAAAAGGAGGAATGGAGATGAGATTTTTTACTGCTGGTGAGTCACATGGACCACAACTTACAGCCATTATTGAAGGGTTGCCGGCCCAAATGGAATTAACGGCTGAAATGATTAATCACGAATTAAAGCGTCGCCAAGGGGGGTACGGTCGAGGACGTCGTATGCAAATTGAAAAAGACCGTGTAGAAATTACATCGGGAGTACGCCACGGAAAGACTATCGGCTCGCCTGTCACACTTACGGTCGTTAATGACGATTGGAAGCATTGGACATCGATTATGGGAATTGAACCTTTAGGTGAAGAAGTAGATCCAGCAAAGATTAAACGTCAAATTAGTCGACCACGTCCAGGACATGCAGATCTCGTCGGTGGAATGAAGTATGGACATCGTGATTTACGGAATGTTTTAGAACGTTCTAGCGCTCGTGAGACGACGATGCGATTTGCTATCGGCGCTGTAGCGAAACAGTTATTACGAACATTAAACATTGAAACGGTTGCACACGTCACTGAAATTGGAGGAGTTGTTGCTGATCGTCAAACGTATGAAACGAAAGATGTCGAAACGTTACGACAAATCGTTGAAGACGATCCTGTTTATTGCGCGGATGAACAAGCTGCCCAACGAATGATGGCTGCAATTGACGATGTCAAAGAGCGTGGTGATACGTTAGGTGGCGTTGTAGAAGTCGTCGTATATGGGATGCCACCAGGAGTTGGAAGTTATGTTCAAGCAGATCGTAAAATGGATGCAAAATTAGCAGGTGCCATGATGAGTATTAATGCGTTTAAAGGAGTCGAATTCGGAATTGGGTTTGAAATGGCGCGTCGTCCTGGTAGCGAAGTACATGATGAAATTGCGTGGAATGAATCAAACGGCTATTATCGTAAAACGAATCGTTTAGGTGGACTTGAAGGAGGAATGACGACAGGAATGCCTATTGTCGTTCGTGGTGTAATGAAGCCTATTCCTACTTTATATAAGCCACTAGAAAGTGTAGACATTGAAACGAAAGAACCGTTCGTTGCCACGATTGAACGAAGTGATCCGTGTGCCGTACCTGCAGCCAGTGTTGTAGCAGAAAATGTTATTGCGACTGAAGTTGCAAAAGCAATCGTTGAACAGTTTCATGCAGATACAATCGAAACATTACAAGAGAATATTGAACGTCACTTAGCATACGTTAAGGAGTTTTGATATGGATACGTTAACGATAAAATTAAAAGAGCAATCTTATGATGTTACGATTCGTATGAATAGTTTGCAACAATTTGCTGAATTGCAAAAAGATCATCTTACCCGTGCAGACCGCGTCGGCATCGTTGTCGACGAAACGGTTTATCCGTTATATGGTGAACGATTAGAACGTTCTTTACAGGATGAAGAAATTGATGTATCAGTTTTCGTCGTTCCAAAAGGAGAAAAGGCGAAAACGATGGACGTTTATCAACGAGCGCAATCTTTCTTTTTACAACGACAATTCACACGAAATTCATTACTGATTGCATTCGGCGGAGGGGCTGTCGGTGATTTGACAGGTTTTATAGCAGCGACATTTATGCGCGGCATTCCGTTTATTCAATTACCGACGACAATTTTAGCACATGACAGTGCTGTCGGAGGAAAAACAGCTATTAATATGCCAGAAGGAAAAAATATGGTCGGGGCATTTCATCAACCGAAAGCGGTATTATTTGATCCGTTATTATTTAAAACGTTACCTGAGCGCGAATGGCGTTCAGGTATGGCGGAATTGTTAAAACATGCTTATATTTCCGATGATGAATGGACAAAGCAATTGCTAAGAGATCAAACATTTATTCGTCCATCTTTAGATGTACTCGCTTCACGTTTATTAAAAGGTGTACAAGTGAAAGCAAAAATTGTAGAAGCAGACACGTACGAAAAAGGGAGCCGAAAGTTTTTAAACTTTGGTCATACGTTTGGTCATGCAATCGAAGCAGCAACTGACTTTGGGGCGTATAGCCATGGAGAATGTATTATGATCGGGATGGGATATGCTTTATTATTAAGTGAAATGAAAGGTCAAATTGCGTCTAACCAAACCGATCAACTAATTCGATTTGCTAAAAGTCAAGGATATTCGTTTGATCCGATTTTTCAATATGATTTCGAACAACTTTTTGCATATATGGCAACAGATAAAAAAGTATCATTTGGTCAAATTCATTTCGTTATTTTACGACAAATTGGAAAACCAGAAGTCGTTGTTGTAGAAAAAGAAGTATTACAAAAAACGTTTGAAGCTTATCAAAAACGAGTGAAGGGGATAGAGTGAAATGAGAGGTATACGAGGCGCAACGACTGTCGTTGCAGATGAACCGACATTTATTTTAGAAGCAACGGAAACATTAGTAAAAGAAATGGCAAATCAAAATGACGTTCAACCCGATCAAATCGTGTCAATTATCGTTTCAACGACACCCGACTTAAAAAGTGTTTTTCCTGCTCGAGCGATTCGTTCGATTGAAGGTTGGACATATGTACCTGTGATGTGTACACATGAAATGGACGTTCCGGGAGCGATTGAAAAATGTATTCGAGTTTTAATGAATACATCGATTGACGTACCACAACAACATGTAAAACATATTTACCAAAACGAAGCAGTTCGTTTACGCCCAGATTTACAAAAGTGAGAGGATGATCAATGTGGTAAAAGTAAAATCAGTATTAAAAACGATGAAACCGTATAAACCGGGAAAGCCGATTGAAGAAACAGAACGTGAGTACGGATTACATCATATTGTGAAGTTAGCTTCAAATGAAAACCCTTACGGTTGTTCGCTAGCAGTGTATGAAGAGATGGCGAAAATTACGTGTGGATTCGAATTGTATCCAGATGCGAATGCAACATCTTTACGAGAAGACGTCGCAAAAAAATGGAACGTTACACCTGATCAACTTGTTTTTGGAAATGGCTCGGACGAACTCATTACAATCATTGCTCGTACTTTTTTAGATGAGTCAACGAACACAGTCGTTCCGACACCGAGTTTTCCGCAATATGCACACAATGCTAAAATTGAAGGTGCGATAGTGAAAGAAATACCACTTTTACCATCAGGTGATCATGACGTTGAAAAAATGATCGAAGCAATCGATGATCAAACAGCGGTCATTTGGCTTTGTAATCCAAACAATCCAACAGGGAATGTATTGAGCGAAGACGTATTACTGGAGACGATTCGACGTATTCCAAAAGATGTATTAATTGTATTAGATGAAGCGTATTATGAGTACATACCAGATGAACAACAATATGACCCTTTACCGTGGTTAGCAGATTATCCGAACCTTTTACTATTGCGCACATTTTCTAAAGCGTACGGTCTTGCTGCATTTCGGGTTGGGTACGGAATAGGACATCCTTCTGTCATTGAGGAGTTAAACAAAGTGAGAAACCCGTTTAACAATAGCCGACCTGCACACCGCGCGGCACAAACGGCGTTACGAGATACAGAATTTATTGAACATTGTCGAGAAATGAATGAAGAACAAAAAGCACGTTTCTATACGTTTGCTAAACGTCATCATCTTCATACTTATCCTTCGGCTACAAATTTCGTTTTAATGGAAGCACCGACAAAAGATGAAGAGGCTGCTCAATTTTTACTCGAACGAGGTATTATCGTGCGAGCAGGTCATTTACTCGGTGTACCTGGATATATGCGTATAACGATTGGACGAGAAGAACAAAATGACTTGTTTTTCGAAAGTATGGAATTATTAATTGAACAAAATAAATAATGAGGGTAGAGCATGGATACGAAAATAGCGATTATCGGATTAGGGTTAATTGGCGGTTCTTTAAGTTTAGCATTACGACGACACGAACATCGCCCCCATGTTATCGGGTTTGATCGGTCGTATAAAATAGCAGATGAAGCGTATCGTCGCGATATGATTGATGAAATCGCACCTTCTGCAAAAGAAGCAGCCGAAAGAGCAAACATTGTAATATTTGCTACACCAGTAAACACGACGGTGCAATATTTAGAACAAGCGCAAGCTGAACGTTGGACATTACATTCAAACGTAATTCTTACAGATACAGGAAGTACGAAAAAACCAATCATGGAAGCAGCGCAACCGTTAATTGAAGAAGGGTATACATTTGTTGGCGGCCACCCGATGGCAGGTTCACATAAAAGTGGGTTACATGCAGCAAAAGCTCATTTGTTCGAAAATGCGTATTACATTTTAACAGGACGGGATGAAGATGAAGAAGCAGCGGACATTTTAGAACAGTGGTTAGCGCCGACGAAAGGAAAATTTGTCCGCTTGAGTGCAGAAGAACATGACCGTATGACAGCTGTTGTTAGTCACTTTCCGCATGTTATCGCTTCTTCGCTCGTTAGCCAGTTAGCTATAGAAGAAAATGAACAACCTTTCATTGCACATCTCGCAGCGGGAGGATTTCGAGATTTAACACGAATTGCTTCTTCAGATCCTAAAATGTGGCGCGATATTACATTGCAAAATCGAGAAGAATTGTTACGTTTATTTGAAAGATGGCATTCAAAAATGGATGCCGTGTACGACATTTTAAAGCGAAATGATCCAAAAGAAATTTATACATTTTTCCAACAATCGAAACAATATCGAGATGCTTTACCGTCTACTTATCGAGGAGCGACACAAGGCGCATTGTATATGACGTTTGATTTGCACATTGATATCCCTGATCATCCCGGTAGTATAGCGGAAGTCGCTCAAGTATTAGCAGACGAAGAAATTAGTGTGACAAATTTACGGATTGTTGAAACACGTACAGACGTTTATGGAATTTTAGTCATTAGTTTTCAGACGGCTGACGATCGCCGGAAAGCACGGGATGTTTTAGAAGTAGAGACAGATTACAGTATGCATATTTTATAAGGAGGCGTTTTTATGGATTGGACGATTCAATCAAATCATCGAACATTACAAGGTGAAATTGAAATACCTGGGGATAAGTCGATTTCACATCGTGCTATTATGTTCGGTGCTACAGCAAAAGGAAAGACGACGATTGAAAACTTTTTAGTTGGAGAAGATTGTTTACAAACAGTTTCTATATATCGAGCACTCGGTGTCGAAATTGAAGTGGACGGAACGGACGTTACGATTCAAAGTAACGGTATTGAATCTTGGCAGTCTCCTACTGAACCACTTTATGCGGGAAATTCGGGTACGACAGCCCGTTTATCGTTCGGTCTTTTCGCTGCATCGCCTACTGACATTACGATGACAGGTGATTCGTATTTAAATCAACGTCCGATGGATCGGATCGTTCATCCACTCCGTCAAATGAATGCACGTATCGAACGAAAAGAACGAGCGTATTTGCCACTTCGTATCGTTGGAACAAATTTACAAGCGACAACCTATGAACCTCCTGTTGCTAGTGCGCAAGTGAAATCTGCTGTGTTACTTGCTGGTACACAGACGAATGGACGTACAACAGTCATTGAGAAAGAAAAAACACGCGATCATACAGAACGTCTTTTACAAGCATTCGGGGTTGAGGTAGAACAAAACGGTTACAGTATTTCAGTTACAGGTCCCGTTCGCTTTCAGCCGACACATGTCGTCGTCCCTGGTGATATTTCGTCCGCTGCGTTTTTCTTAGCAGGGGCTGCGATTGTTGAAGGAAGCGATGTAACATTGAAACGTGTTGGTTTAAACGAAACACGAACAGGAATAATTGACGTATTACGCCAAATGAATGCTCATATTGAAATTTCTAATGTACGAGGAGAAGAAGGAGAACCTTATGGAGATATTCGTATTCGACATAGTCCATTACGTGCGATTACAATAGAAGATCCTTCATTAATTCCACGTCTCATAGATGAGTTACCTCTCGTAGCACTTTTAGCTACACAAGCAGAAGGTACGACGATTATTCGGCATGCGGAAGAGTTACGTGTGAAAGAGACAGATCGTATTGAAGCTGTAACAGAAGTATTAACGACAATGGGAGCTAAAGTAACACCTTTAGAAGATGGTTTTAAAATTGTTGGGAAAACACCATTACAAAACGCAACTGTTGATACGTATGGTGACCATCGAATCGGCATGATGGCAGCCATTGCGGCACTTTTAACAGAAGAAGTAACGATTACAGACGTATCGTGTATAAATATTTCTTATCCGACGTTTCAAAAAGACCTTGAAACCCTACTTCGCTAAACGTACAATTAACGTTTAGAGTGTGAAGGAGACGTGAAAAAGATGGAACAATTAGAACGAGCATTAATTGACGGTCACTATGATATCGTTGCAAATGCTGCGACAGAAGCGATTGAAATGGAAAATTGGGGACGAGCTTACGATATTGCGCAAGCTTATATTGCATATGGTTTTTTCGAAGAAGCTGTTGAACTCTATCGTACTTTACGAAAACAATTACCTGAAGAAGAGCAGCTAAAAATTGATGAAGCTCAAACGTTAATTGAATTAGGCAAAGAAGATGAAGCGTTATTATTGTTAAAAGAGGTAGATTCGAAAAGTGAAGTATACTTACAAGTTCTTCTCATTGAAGCAGACTATTATAGTATGTTAGGTATGGAAGAAATTGTTATGCAGAAAGTAGAAGAAGCGTATAAACGTGCACCAGAAGAGCCGATCATTCAGTTTGCCTATGCAGAAGCGGCATTATCGATCGGACGCAATCGAGAAGCTATTCGAATGTATGAACGTTTGCAAGAAAATGGCTATGAAGAAATGGGGACGGTGACGATAGCTCACCGTTTAGCAGAAGCTTATCGTGCAGGTGGTGCCTATGAAGAAGCAATTCCTTATTTTGAAGAAGTCGTCGGTGAAGAAGAGAATCCAGCTGACGTATTCAACTTAGCTTACGTCCAATTACAAAGTGGTCATACAGAACGAGCCGTACCATTATTTCAACAAGTGTTAGAGATGGATCCTGATTATTATGCGGCGTATTATGCATTAGGTCATGCATATACATTGTTAGAACGAAATGAAGAAGCATATGCTACGTATGAAGCAGGTATTCGGCGAGATGCGTATAATAAAGAATTGTACGTTGCGATTGGGAAAGTAGCACTAAAAATTGGAAAAGAAAATGAAGCGGTGGAATATTTACAAGAAGCACTCGCATTAGATCCCGAATATTTAGATGCTCTCATTACATTAACAGGTATTTATGAGCGACAAGAAAATGATACATCGCTTATTGATGTACTCAGTAGTCCTCACGTTTTATTAACACCCGATTTAACATTTGCTTTAGCCCGAGCGTACAATCGACAGGAAATGTACGATAAAGCGCGAGAGCAGTTTGAAAAAGTGGCGCCTATTTTAGAAGATGACGTTCCTTTTTTAAACGCCTACGCTACCTTTTTACGAGAAGATGGGGATCGAATCCAAGCGTTACATGTAGCAAAACGTCTCGTAACATTAGATGAGACTGCATATGATTGGCAAGAATGGATCGATAGGGAGGAGTTGTATAACGAGTGATACGGGTAACCGCCGATGATAAAGAACAGTTTATTCAGTGGTTTATCGAACGATTCGATATTCAACAACGAGCGGTCGTTTGGTTTTTGAATGTATTGCGAGCTGATCGAAAAAAATTAGCCGATATTCATTTTACGACAGATGTCTTTTATTGCCCGCGTGCGATTAAGTGGACAGTGCATGAAAATCGCATTCATTTTCAATTTAAAAAAGGAACGGTATGGACAGATGACATGGAACGTGCTTTTCATGATCTATATTTAGTCGATGATGAACCATTATATATGGAATTTGATTTTCCGAACCGTTCTCAATCGCCGCAATATGCTATCGTCATGACAGAACACCCTTATATGCCTGAAAACGAAGAACAACAAGAACAAGATCAACGTATAATAACACAATGGGTAGAGTGCGAAAAAAACCGTATAACATATGAAATGGCGAAAAAGAAAATTGATGAAGCATTAGATCAAAAAGATGAACAAGCTTTTTTTTATTGGACACGTAAACTCGCTCAAATACAGCAGTATAAAAAGTAAAAGGTGTTACATGTGTAGCATCTTTTTTCACGTAAAGGATGAAGAAAATGAATACATGGCGTGCGATTGTACCTTGGCTTCGAAGTCGTCAAATATTATATTTATTAGCGCTCATAAATGGACTCGGCACAATATACGGATATATTTGGTACATTCCCCAACTGCGTGAGACGGAACCTATTTTTTTATTATTCGTCCCAGATAGTCCAACGGCCAGTTTGTTTTTTACGATTGTATTGATCGGTTGGTTACTCGGTCGTCAATTTCGTTATATGGAAGCACTCGCTTACGTAACGCTTATTAAATATGGTTTATGGGCGGTTGTAATGAATCTCTTGACATTCATACAAGGATATTCACTTGGCATTGTCGGTTGGATGTTAATCGTTTCCCATGGGGCGATGGCTTTACAAGCGATTGTATATGGTCCTTTTTATACGTTTCATATCCGGCATCTCGTCGTCGCAGGAATTTGGACGTTGCATAATGATGTGATTGATTATGTGTTTGAACAAATGCCTGTTTACTATACGTTAATGGATCATTTACCCCAAATCGGATATTTCACTTTTTGGTTGTCAGTCGGTGTTTTATTGCTCGCGTATTGGAATATTCGCCAACGCCAACAAAATATGGAGAATTTGTCACGAATAAAAGAAAAGAGTAGGTAAAAGAGCGCAAGTTACTTGCTTGCTAAATAAAGACAATATAAAGTAAACGTATTGAAAGGAGAGTTTAAACGAAATGTTTTGGATCTATTTAATATTATTAATTGCTTTACCGATGTACGCACAATATAAAGTGAAAATCACATATACGCGTTATTCAAAAGTCGTTTCGACATCTGGTATGACAGGAGCACAAGTTGCTCGAAAAATTTTAGATGAAAAAGGGCTTTATCATGTAAAAGTTGTTCGTGGTGAAGGATTTTTGTCTGACCATTACAATCCCGTCACGAAAGTCGTTTCACTTTCACCTGAAAACTATGATAATCCTTCTGTAGCAGGTACTGCAGTAGCAGCACACGAAGTTGGACACGCTGTTCAAGATGCGGAACAATATCATTTTTTAGTGTTCCGTCATAAAATGGTCCCTGCTGTGAATTTAACATCTAACGCTTCATGGATTTTTATTATGATCGGTTTGTTCTTTTCGAACACATTACTCGGGGTCGGAATTGCATTAATGACGGTCGGTGTTTTATTCCAACTTGTTACATTACCGGTTGAGTTTGATGCGTCGAAACGAGCGATGGATGATGTTGTTCAGCTCGGTATTATTAACAATAGCGAAGAACCACAAGCGAAAAAAGTGTTAAGTGCCGCAGCGATGACATACGTTGCAGCGACAGCAGTAGCAGTATTGGAATTAGTACGTCTTTTATTAATCTTCTTTAACCGAGATGAATAAATATTTTTATGACGCGAAAGAAAGTCTTACACAAGGAGCAGAAAAAGCTCAAGGTGTAAGGCTTTCTTTTCTTATTTTGTCACTCTATAATAGTTTTATCGTAGATATCGAAAGATGTCGCTATTTTAGAAAAAGAAAATCTCGCTCGTCTGAAAGTAGACGGACGAAAAGAAACGGGGAGGAAGCGATTGTCACGAACGATGGAAGAGATGCAACAAACGGTACATCAGTACATCTCTCAATTTAAAGAAGGTTATTTTCCACCGATGGAGCTCGTTGCTCGTCTGACGGAAGAACTCGGAGAAGTTGCGCGAGAGGTGCAACACGTTCACGGAATGAAAAAGAAAAAAATAACAGAAGAAGAAAGTTCAATGGAAGCAGAGCTCGGAGATTTGTTGTTCGTATTAATTTGTTTAGCGAACGTAGAGCAGGTAAACTTAGACCAAGCACTTGCGCGAGTGATGCATAAGTTTGAAACGCGCGATGCCAATCGTTGGACAAAAAAGGAAGGGGAATTGGAATGATCAAAGTAATAGTAGCAGGGGCACGAGGTCGTCTTGGAAAAACAGTAGTAGAAGCGATTACTGAAAACGAGGGGATGGAAGTCGTTGCAGCGTATGATTATAAATATGACGGCGAACGATTAGAAAACGGCGAAATAAGTGAAACAGGAACGATTCCGATTTTTACATCGATGGAACGAGCAGTTCGAGAAACAGAAGCGACTGTTTTTTTAGATGTAACAAATCCTGATGTCGTCTTTCAAAATGTAAATCAAGCATTGGCAGAACAATTACATGTTGTTATTGG
>JASLJC010000108.1 GCA_030152585.1 Savagea sp.
ACGCCAGCGGAATTGCGAGCTCTGAAAATCACCCAAGCAAGTTCCCGGGAAAAACTTGCTTGGGAAGTTGAAGAGCGAGCCCGCGGCAAGCATGCAAATCCGAAGGAATTGTGTGAAAACCCCAACATATATTATAGAACCGAAATAAAAAACCGAGTATCTCTTTATTTTAAAATAGAGGGATACTCGGTTTTATTCATATAAGCTTTTTTATTTTATGTCTTATTATTTCGGTAGAATGAAGAGAATTTAGCAAATGTTTCACGTTATCGAAATAAAAATGACAAAAGTATCGAACGGGTCGATACTTTTATAATTATACGCGTTGAACTTTACCTGATTTTAAAGCACGAGCTGAAACCCATACACGTTTTGGTTTTCCATCAACGAGAATACGAACTTTTTGTAAGTTTGCACCCCAAGTACGGCGTGATGAATTTAAAGCGTGTGAACGTTTGTTTCCGCGTCCTGCTTTACGTCCTGTTACGTAACATTGTTTTGACATATTACTGACCTCCTCGGTTATCTTTCGGTTTGTTTCCATACTCTAACACTCTACCATAAGCTAATATAAAATCGCAACCCTTTTCTACAGGGTTTCAAGAGAAATTGCTTTACAGTGTGACAAAAGGATGTATCGTCAATCTATTATGACTAGGTGTTAAGACGGCATGCTTTTCATTCTCGGTTCGGTGTAGTACAATAGATAAAAAGCTGAATGAATAAGGAGGGCTTTAAGATGTCTATCGAAATGAAAAATGAACACGGCACGATCGATATTACGAACGAAGTCATTGCGCAAGTTGTAGGAGAAGCAGCAATGGGTTGTTACGGAATTGTCGGAATGGCGTCGAAACATCAAATTCGTGACGGCTTAACAGATATTTTACGTAAAGAAAATTTCACAAAAGGAATTATCGTACGTAATGAAAATAGTAAAATCGAAATCGATATGTATATTATCGTTAGTTATGGAACGAAAATTTCAGAAGTAGCTTACCAAGTACAATCAACAGTAATGTATACGTTACAACAAGTGCTCGGCTTACAAGTCGATGCAGTGAACATCTACGTACAAGGTGTACGTGTAACGAACGTGTAAAAGGAGGAGTTTGTTCAATGAACACGATTGATGGTTTGAAATTAGCCGACATGGTTAGCATGGGGGCACACCAATTGCATACGAATGCAGATTATGTCGATTCACTTAACGTTTTCCCAGTACCAGATGGTGATACAGGAACGAATATGAACTTATCGATGACTTCGGGAGCGGATGAAACGAAGCGAAAAGCAGTACCTCACGTAGGAGAGACAGCACAAGCACTCGCTAAAGGATTGTTAATGGGTGCACGTGGAAATTCGGGCGTTATTTTGTCTCAGCTATTCCGTGGATTTGCACAATCGATTAAAGAAGAAGAAATATTAACAGCCGAAACACTTGCAAACGGTTTGCAATATGGTGTGGAAACAGCGTATAAAGCAGTTATGAAACCGGTAGAAGGTACAATTTTAACTGTTGCAAAAGACGCTGCTGCAAAAGGTGTCGAGGTCGCTTCAACGACTGACGATGTAATCGAAGTGATGGAAGCCATTTTAGAAGCGGCACAAACATCATTAGAAGGGACACCGGAGTTGTTACCTGTGTTAAAACAAGTCGGCGTTGTCGACAGTGGCGGACAAGGTCTTGTTTACGTCTATGAAGGATTTGTAGCGAGTTTAAAAGGAGAAGCATTGCCTGAACGTGAAGAGACCGTTTCGATGGATGACCTCGTCCACGCCGAACATCATCGTTCGGTAACGGATGTAATGAATCCTGAAGATATCGTATACGGATATTGTACCGAGTTTATGGTATTGTTTGAAGATGATAAGGCGCCGTTCGTTGAGACGGAATTTCGTCGTGATTTAAGCGAACTCGGAGATTCATTACTCGTCATTTCAGATGATGAAGTCGCACGTGTACACGTACATACGGAACAGCCGGGTGTTGCGTTAAATATCGCTCAAAAATACGGTTCTTTAACAAAACTCGCAATCGACAATATGCGTGAACAAAATAAAGCGTTATCGGATCAAGAAGATCCGACTATCGAACAACATCCGTACGCGATCGTCACAGTTGCGCTCGGTTCAGGTGTTGCAGATTTATTAAGAAGTATCGGTGCGTCGTATGTTATTGAAGGCGGACAAACGATGAATCCTTCAACAGAAGATATCGTACGAGCAATTGAACAAATTGGCGCAGAACGTGTATTAATTTTACCGAACAACAAAAACATCGTCATGGCAGCAAAACAAGCAAAAGAGGTTTTAAATATTGAGGCAGAAGTCGTTGAAACACGTACAATCCCACAAGGAATTGCTGCAATTTTAGCCTTTAATCCAGAAGCGTCGGTAGCGGAAAATGCTGCGTATATGTCTAATATTATTCAAGATGTGAAAACAGGACAAATTACAAGTGCTGTACGCGATACATCTATTGATGGCGTTGAAATTAAAAAAGATGATTTCATGGGTATTCAAGAAGGAAAAATTGTCACAGCAACGCCTTCTTTAGACGAAACGTTTGAAACATTATGTCAAACGTTAATCGATGAAGACGATGAAATTGTCACCCTTCTTTACGGAGAAGATGTAACGGAAGAAGAAGCGCATCGAGCAGCGGAGAAGATTGAACAATGGTTTGAAGACGTTGAAGTAGAAGTGCATGACGGTCGTCAACCGTTATATCCGTACATTATTTCAGTGGAGTAATTTATAATGGCGCTCGAGCTCTCTTTGAAGAGCTCGGGCGTTTTTTGTCACCTCTTCTCAATTGTTGTACACTAGATGTACTTATTATGTTACAAAAATGATAAAGGAGGAGGAAGATGGTTACGCTACATGATCCGATTACGACGTTAAAAGGTGTCGGTCCAGCGACGGAACAAAAATTACGTAATTTAAACATTCATACATTGCATGATTTAATTTCATTTTATCCGGCACGTCATGAAGATTTTACAATAAAAGATATTCAGCAAGTAACGCATAACGAGCAAATTACAGTAAAAGGACGTGTTGCAGCGACACCGACTGTGACATATATGGGACATCGGCGGTCGCGGTTACAATTTCAACTTGAAGTTGACGATGTGCTCATACGTATCGTTTTTTTTAATCAGCCTTATTTAAAAGAGAAGTTGCCTCTTCAAACACTCGTCACGATTTCCGGGAAATGGGATGCAGGGCGACAAATGATTACAGCCCAGCGATATGCAATCGGTGAAAGTAAAATGGAACATGACTTCGAACCGGTCTATTATTTAAAGAAACAAATACCGCAAAAAACATTTCGCCAATTGATTGCACAAGCGCTTGAAATGACAGTAGGTCAACACGAAGAACCGTTACCAGAAGAGTTAATACGTTATTATCAACTTTTACCCATTGAGTCGGCGTTACGAGCCCTCCATTTTCCGAAAGGACGCGAGGAACAACAACGAGCGCATCGTCGTTTTAAATATGAAGAACTCTTTTTCTTTCAATTGAAAATGATGGCGATGAAACAAAAACGAAAAGTGATCGAGCAAGGAACAGTCATTGACTATGATTTATCAAAGTTACAGCAATTTATTCAGTCGTTACCGTTTGAATTAACGAAAGCGCAAAAACGTGTAGTAAATGAAATTTGTTTCGATATGAAAAGCAAATATCGAATGAATCGCCTTTTACAAGGTGATGTCGGATCAGGAAAAACCGCTGTTGCAGCAGTCGGCCTATACGCAGCGATTACAGCAGGTTATCAAACTGCATTTATGGCGCCAACTGAAATATTAGCGGAGCAACATGCAGAAACGTTAGCAAATTGGCTAGAGCCGTTTCATTGTCGCGTTGCTTTTTTATCAGGATCAACGAAAGCGAAAGCACGTCGAATTGTATTAGAACAACTCGCAGCGGGAGAAATTGATTTGCTCGTCGGGACACATGCTTTAATTCAGCCGGATGTTCAATTTCAACGACTCGGTTTTGTCATTACAGACGAACAACATCGTTTCGGTGTACAACAACGTCGAGCATTACGTGAGAAGGGCGAAAATCCAGATGTCTTATTTATGACGGCAACTCCTATTCC
The DNA here is from genome assembly GCA_030152585.1 of Savagea sp. Lineage (GTDB taxonomy): Bacteria > Bacillota > Bacilli > Bacillales_A > Planococcaceae > Savagea. Next base: position 4,118 of record JASLJC010000108.1, read on the forward strand.
GAGAACGTTAGCGATTACAGCATTCGGAGAGATGGATGTGTCGGTCATCGATGAATTGCCAGCAGGTCGTAAACCGATTGAAACACATTGGGCGAAAGATGCAGCCTTGCCGACGGTTTTAGAAGCGATGACGAAGCAATTAAACGAAGGTCGACAAGCGTATGTTATTTGTCCACTCGTAGAAGAGTCTGATGAATTAGACGTACAAAGTGCGGTCGATATTCACGCTCAGCTCGTTCAATATTACGGGGATACTCGAACGGTCGGTCTTATGCACGGTCGATTGTCCTCCGACGAAAAAGATCGAGTCATGCGAGCTTTTAGCGAAGGAGATATCGACGTTCTCGTTTCGACAACAGTTGTAGAAGTTGGAGTTAACGTACCGAATGCTACATTTATGTTAATTCATGATGCCACACGTTTTGGACTTGCTCAACTTCATCAATTGAGAGGACGTGTCGGACGAGGGGAACATCAATCGTATTGTATCTTGTTAGCAGACCCTAAAAATGATGGAGCAGAAGAGCGAATGCGTTCGATGACAGAAACGAATGACGGTTTCGTATTAGCAGAAAAAGATTTACAATTACGTGGTTCCGGTGATTTTTTTGGAACGAAACAAAGCGGATTACCTGCATTTCACTTTGCAGATCCGCAAAAAGATTATCAATTATTACAATTAGCACAACGAGATGCAGTATTACTATTAGAAAAGCCATTCTTTTGGGAGGAAGAAAGGTTTTTACCTTTACGTAAAAGGTTAGAGGAAGCGGGCGTTTTCAGTGGAGAACGAATCGACTAATAAAAAAAGTTGCAATTCCTCTACGTAGTCGTATATACTGTTGTTAGTACCAAGTGCTAATCGGTGGGAGCGATGCAAATGAAACTAAAAAAGAATGAACGACAAAAGTTGTTACAAGAGCTTTTACAACACACTCCCTTTTTGACAGATGAAGCACTAGCTGAAAAATTTGATGTAAGTATCCAAACGATTCGCTTAGATCGTTTAGAATGTGGTATTCCAGAATTAAGAGAACGAATGAAAACGGTCGCTACGAAAAACTTCGAAGAACATGTGAAATCGATTCCGACAGAAGAAGTCATCGGCGACATTATAGATATAGAATTAGATCGAAAAGCGATTTCAATATTAGACGTTACAGATATGCACGTATTTCAACGCAATGGAATTGTTCGAGGTCATCATTTATTTGCACAAGCAAACTCGTTAGCAGTAGCAGTGGTCGATGATGATTTAGCTCTTACAGTTCGTTCAACGATTCATTTTTTACGTCCTGTAAAACAAGGAGAACGCGTCGTTGCACGCGCAACCGTAAAAGAAATGAATGAACGAAGTAAACGAACAGTTGTTGAAGTCGTATCAACGGTTGATGAAGAACGTGTATTTAAAGGAACATTCGAAATGTATCGAATGTCTGATGAGAAAGGAAGTATCGAATCATGATTATCGCAGTAGATGCAATGGGAGGAGACCACGCACCGAAAGCACAAGTAGAAGGCGCACTTCTTCGTTTACAAGAAAATAAAGATCTTCGTATTCAGTTGTATGGGGATCGCGCGAAAATTTTACCTGTTCTCGATGGCAAAATGATCGATGACGACCGGTTACAAATTATTCATTGTACAGAAGTCGTAACGGGAGAAGACGAACCGGTACGAGCTGTACGAAAGAAAAAAGATGCTTCGATGGTACGTGCAGCCGAAGCCGTTCGTAAAGGAAAAGCTGAAGCTTGTGTATCATCAGGTAATACGGGAGCTTTAATGGCGGCTGGTTTATTCGTTACCGGCCGTATAAAAGGAATTCAACGCCCGGCCTTAGCTCCGACAATGCCGACGATGGACGGTAAAGGATTCGTTATGTTAGATGTCGGTGCCAATGTCGATAGTAAAGCAGAACATTTGCTTCAATTTGCCATTATGGGTAGTATTTACGCAGAAAAAGTCCGAGGGATTGATCGTCCGACAGTTGCGCTTTTAAATATTGGAACGGAAGAAGGAAAAGGAAGCGAACTAGCAAAAGAAACGTATGCATTACTTGAACGAGCTCCAATCCATTTCATCGGAAATGTAGAAGCACGTGACTTATTAGACGGTGTAGCAGATGTTGTCGTAACAGATGGTTATACCGGAAATATGGTATTAAAAACATTAGAAGGAACTGCACTTCATATCTTGACGATGTTAAAGGAAGTATTCATGACATCAATGAAAACGAAAGTAGGCGCTTTACTCGTTAAAAACGAATTAAAGACAAAAGCGAAAGCGCTCGATTATAAGGAGCACGGCGGCGCTGGATTATTTGGATTACGAGGCCCAGTCATTAAAGCACATGGCTCTTCCGACGCACAAGCGTTTTCTAATGCAATCCGTCAGGCTGAGACGATGGTGACGTATAAGGTAACGTCATTAATTGAAGAGACGATTGAAAAGGAGCGAATGAAATGAAAAAAATAGCATTTTTATTTCCTGGTCAAGGTGCTCAAAAGGTAGGAATGGCAGATGACTTCGATCAATTTGATAGTTATTATGATCGCGCAGACCGTACATTACCTTTTTCGTTACGTCAACTGATGACAGAAGGTCCACAAGAACGATTGACGATGACGTATTATGCACAACCTTCGTTATTAACAGTCGGTGCTTACATTGCCGAACGTTTAAAACAAGATGGGATTATACCTGATATTGTTGCTGGACATAGTTTAGGTGAATATACTGCACTCGTTGCAGCAAATGTTTTATCGTATGAACAAGCCGTTCAAACAGTGTACGAACGTGGGTTACATATGAACGAAGCAGTACCAGTAGGACAAGGTGCGATGGCTGCTGTCATCGGAGGCGACCGCGCAATGATTGAACGAGTGACAGAGAAAGTAACAGCAGCAGGCGACCTCGTTCAACTTGCTAACATTAATGCACCGGGTCAAATTGTTATTTCAGGGACAGTCCAAGGAATAGAACAAGCAACTCCTTTATTAAAAGAAGAAGGAGTGCGACGTGTTATATTACTCGATGTAAGTGGTCCATTTCACTCAAAATTAATGATAGAAGGCGCTGAAAAATTGCAACAGACGTTTGAAAAAATGACATGGCAAGATGCGAAGGTTCCAATTGTAACAAATGTTGATGCTACAATAGAAACAGATCGTCTAGCTATTCAGCAAAGCCTCATTCGTCAACTTTATTCACCTGTTGAATGGGTGCAATCGATGGAGCGTCTTGTTGAAGAAAGCGTAACGGATGTAATAGAATGTGGTCCTGGTCGTGTTTTAAAAGGGTTAATGCGTAAAATTGACCGTTCCGTTACTGTACATACAATTGAAGATGAAACTTCATACAAAGCAGTTGTTGAAAAGATAAAAGAGGTGTTAAAATGAAACGATTTGAGCAAAAGGTGGCCATCGTTACAGGAGCTTCACGAGGTATTGGCGCAGCTATTGCGAAAACGCTCGGAAAAGAAGGAGCGAACGTTGTCGTCAATTATAGTGGAAGCGAAAATCGCGCCAATGAAGTAGTCAAAGAGTTGGAACAATACGGTGTAAAATCGTTCGCTTTCCAAGCAGACGTATCAAACGTAGACGAAGTGAACGCAATGGTCGAAGAAACGAAAAAAAGATTCGGTCGCATCGATTTTCTCGTAAACAATGCGGGGATTACACGTGATATGCTAGTCATGCGTTTAAAAGAAGAAGATTGGGACGACGTATTACGTATTAATTTA
>JASLJC010000130.1 GCA_030152585.1 Savagea sp.
CCAGCGGAATTGCGAGCTCTGAAAATCACCCAAGCAAGTTCCCGGGAAAAACTTGCTTGGGAAGTTGAAGAGCGAGCCCGCGGCAAGCATGCAAATCCGAAGGAATTGTGTGAAAACCCCAACATATATTATAGAACCAAAAAAAGACGCCAACCGTTCGAGTGGGCGTCTTTTTTATTTATTACTTTTTCTCTTCTTTTTTCTCTTCTTTTTCTTTTTCAGGTTGTTCTAAAAAGGCTGCGAATACGCCTTTTAAGTCGTCATCTTTAATTTTAATATCGGCAGCACGTACGAGTTCGATCATTTTTTCTTCAGCGAGATCTTCTTTCATTTTGTTTTCAATCTCTTGTCGTTGTGCATCGGCATCTTCCATTTCAACTTCACGTTTATCGATTAGTTCGATAACGTGGTAACCGAAATCGGTTTTGACGATACGACGTTCGCCTTTTTTCATATCAAATACAGCGTCATCGAAAGCCGGTACCATTTTACCTGGTCCGAACCAGTCTAAGTTTCCGCCTGATTCTTGTGCAGCTGGTTCAGTCGAATGTTCTTTTGCGACATCTTCAAACTTTTTCCCATCAGCGAGTAACTTTTCGACTTTTTTCGCATCTTTTTCAGATTCAACGAGAACGTGACGTGCATTTACTTCATATTTTGAACGTTCAAATTGTTGATCGACTTCTTTTTTGTCTACTTTAATATCTTTAAACAATTTTTCTTGGAGTAACTGGAGACGCATGTTTCGTTTGAACGCATCTTCTGTCATGCCTTGTTGTTGTAAAATGAGATCAAAACTTTCACCGTACATCGCTTTTTGGGCATCGAAAGCTTCGTTTACTTCTTTATCTTCGACTTTGTACTCTTTTTCGAGCACTTTTTCAATTAAAATTCCTTCTGTTACTTGTCGGCCGACCATTTCTTTCATTTCTTGATACAATTCTTGTTCTGTAACTTGACCTACTTTTGAATCAACGAGAACTTGATCGTTGCCGCAAGCAGCAAGAAAAGTCATCGATGCCGCTAATGTAACGGCGAGTGCTGTTTTTTTCATCATAAATTCGCTCCTCAAATAGTCTACTTATAGATAATGGTTACTATAACATACTAACGAAAGTGATACAAAAAAGTTCCTTGAACTACCAATAGGCTAAAGCGATTTCTACGTTTCGGAATTCTATCGAACGCTAATGGATTAAGTATCCACGTAGTCTTTACCCTAAAGGGTAGAAAGTTTACGCCCAATGATAAAAAAAGCGAACGAGTAGTCGGTCGCTTTTTGGCGGTTGTTAAATTGTATAATATACTTCGATACAAAATGAAAGCATTAAAATAAATGACAGGACGTTGACAACACGAAACACAGATTCTTCTTTTTTAGGAGAATAGGCTAGCGCCGTCGTCATCCGTTCTGTCATTCGATTCATTTGAATTAAAAATAATAATGAAACAATTACTGTGAGAATAAGTACCAAGAGATGTAACCCTCCTTCATTCTGTTTTCAATCATAACAGAAAAGAAGAAGTGACAAGAGAGGTCTTATTTCTCATTTGAAGTTGAAGCGGTTTCATTTTGAAGTGGGTGTGCAAACATACTGCCATCGTCACGTTCCCCAAAAGTTTGTTCGATGTTTGAAAAACCACGTTCAAAAATCTCCATATAATCTTCTCCATAAATATTGCGTAAAATCGACATGACTTCAATAAAATCGGGATATTTGCCATAGAGTTGTTTTAACGGAAGAGAACCTTCTAAAACAGAATGTGACGTATCGTAATAATTTTCATTCATTTTTAAAATGAGTTGTTCTCCTTCTTCTGTTACAGCGACATATGTATTTCGACGGTCGTCATTTTTTTTGAAGAAGTGTAAGTAGCCACGTTGTTCTAATTTTTTAGAAAAGTTAAACGCTGTAGAGACGTGCATGACACCAAATTTTGCAATATCTGAAATTGTAGCTCCTTGTAAATGATATGAGATCCATAAAATGTGGTGTTCGTTAATATTTAATTTGTACGGTTTGATCCACATTTGCCAATCTTTCTCAACCGCTTTCCAAAGCGCTTTTGCCATTTGGGCGATCCGTTGACTGTATATCATCGCTTCTTTTTGTGAAAAATCTTGTTCAGCCATGTATAGACACCTACTTCCTTCAGTATATTTTCTATATTATAGCAGGAAAGCAACAAATGCAAAGGAAAAAAAGAAGTACACGTGAATGATTAGGCGAAAGTATGAATAAAATGAAAAGGAAAGACAAAAAACGTAAAAAAGAAGGAATAAAGCAAGAAAAAACATAAAAAAATGCTGCACCTAAAAAAAGTAAGAGAGACTTAAATAGGATATTTTTAGGTAAAATAGTAACATTATCATTTAATGATTATCTGATTTTACGAGTAGAAAGAACGAAAAAGAGAAAAAAAGAAGAGAGAAAACGTTCATTTCAAATGTAATGCTAAAAAAGAGACAAAAAAGGAAAAGATTTAAAAGAAGAAGAATGAAAAACTTTACTAGTAAAAACAAAAAAAGAGCGAAATGATTCGCTCCCATTTGTTATTTTGATTTTTTTTGCGCCGCGGCAAGTTGATGTTCTAAATCTTCTAACGCTTCTTGGATGGAAGCGAGTTCTGTTTCTAAACGTTCTTGGTTAGAAGAAGTATCGTTTTGCCATTTATCGACGGATTGTTTTAACGATTCAAATGTTTCTGGAAGAACCGTTTTCGCTTCGTCTGTTAAATGTTGCATCGCTACTTTCACTTCAAGTAAGCGAACGCTTACATCTTCCATTTTCATTTTAAAGTCTTGTGCTGTTTCTTGAACAGCGCGACGTAAATGTGCCCCAGACTGTGGTGTCGTAAAAACGACAGCCGTTGCTGCTGCAACAGTTCCGGTTAAAATACCGACAAAAAATGCTGATGTACGTTTCATATTCATCATCCTTTCGCTTTTCGATTACCCGTAATCGACACCGATTACGCATTGTATGAACTAATATAAAGTGTAACAGATTTTGAAGTCAGGTGGTCTGACAAATGTCACATTGTTCAATTTTTGTCAAAAGAAAAACCTACCTGCGATAACGGAGGTAGGTTTCGATATTACGATGTAATGGACTGTTTGAACGATGTACGTTCTAACAAATTGACTAAAATAGGACGAATGAAAAAGGCAGCGACACTATTTAATAATGCAGCAGGTAAGACGACAACGGCATACAATCCGAGGAACGTACCTTCCCCACTAAAGTTTAAAATGAGCATCGCGATCGATAAAAAGATACCCCCTGAAATCATCGTACCGATTGCAATTGTCGCAATTGTACCGAGCGTTTTCGTCGCTTTCACCGCAGCAAAACGAACGATTGCAAAAATGATGAAAGCTGTAATGAATTTGTCGATTACGTTCGGAACAAATCCACCCGGAAATGTTGAAAACAAACCGGATAAAACACCTGTCGTTAAAGCAAGTAAAAATGTACTTTTCGCATCAGGGAACAAAATAATACCTAAAATCATCATCGTCAACATAAAGTCGGGCTTCATTCCACCGTTAATACCGGGTATGACGATATACAATGCTGCACCTACAGCAACGAGTAACGCCATTAACACTAATTTCTTCGTATTCATTTCTCATCTCTCCTCAACTAATCTAAACTATTCCTCCTCGTATGCACTATTGCTACGAGCGAGAAAGTTAATTCCACTGTACGTGAATCGTCAGATAATTGCAACTGTTATCGTAACGTCGTTCGAACTTGTTCGGCAAACTGTTGAACAGCTTCAGCGTCATAAACGTCAACTTGCGGATCCCATCCGAGCGTTAAACCGTCATTTTCTTCATAACGTGGAATGAGGTGTAAATGGAAGTGAAACACAGATTGACCAGCAAACGAACCGTTGTTTTGTAGTAAATTTAATCCTTGTGGATGAAACGTATCATTTAATGCATTGGCGACTTTTGGAACGATGCTAAAAAGGTGAGCAGCTGTTTCTTCGTTTAGCTCGTACACATTTTCCGCGTGATGTTTCGGAATGATTAACGTATGTCCTTTCGAAACGGGTGAAATATCCATAAAAGCGAGCACTTTTTCATCTTCGTACACTTTTTCACTTGGTAATTCTCCGTTTGCAATTTTGCAAAAAATACATGAAGTCATCAATATCTCCTCCTTTGATCGTCGTAGTACGTTCATTTTAACATAGACGATGAGAGTATCGCTATTCGGAACGGTAGAACTTTGTTAAAATAGAGAATAAAGAAGGAGGGATTGTCGTGACAGTTTTAAAGATGGAACACGTAACAGGTGGTTATACACGTAAACCTGTTTTACACGACGTAACATTTGAAATCGAAAAAGGAGAATTCGTTGGACTGATCGGATTGAACGGAGCCGGCAAAAGTACGACGATTAAACATATTATCGGGACGATGCAACCCCATAAAGGGACGATTGAAATGAATGGTGAAACATTCGCATCGTCACCTGAGCGTTATCGCCAAGCTTTTTCTTACATTCCAGAAATGCCTTCGTTATATGAGGAATTGACATTAGAAGAACATTTGCAACTAACGGCGATGGCTTACGGATTAACAGAAGAACAATATGCAGTCCGTTCGAAACAACTGTTGCAAGAATTTCGAATGGAGCGCCATTTAACGTGGTTTCCAGCTCATTTTTCAAAAGGAATGCGTCAAAAAGTGATGATTATGTCTGCATTTTTAGTAAATCCGTCGTTATATATTATCGACGAACCGTTCGTTGGACTTGACCCTCTCGGTATTCGTTCATTAATCGAACAGATGAAAACGAGACAACGAGAAGGTGCCTCGATTTTAATGTCGACACACGTCTTATCGACAGCTGAAAAATATTGCGATCGTATTATCTTTTTACATGAAGGTCGAGTATTTGCTAACGGTTCAATGGATCATCTACGAGAAGTATTCGGTTTGCCAAATGCTTCGTTAGACGACCTTTATATCGCGATGACGGAGGCATCTCAATGACAGATTTACATTCTATTTGGACGAAACGTTTTACACATTACGTAACAGAAAAACAAAAATATTTACGTTTTATCGTCACGGGACATTTAGCGATTGTTTTTATTTTTTTAATTGGAGCCGGCGGTTTTGCTTATAGTGAATGGTTGCAAACGGTATCGCCGCAATTTCCTTCAATCGTGCTAACAAGTATCGTCGTCAGTTTCGTTACGTTTTCATCTCCAACGGTAACGTTATTGAAACGAGCCGATGCGGTGTTTTTACTCCCCCTTGAAAAAGAAATGGAGACGTACGTCAAAAAAGGAAAAACGTATTCAACAATCGTTCAGACGTTTCTCCCGGCTATGACCTTTTTTATTTTTATTCCGTTGTTGTCGAAAACGACGACGCTAGAGACGTTCCACTACGTCTTCGTTTTTGTCGGATTGCTCTTTTTAAAATGGGCATTCGTTCAAGGGCAGTACAATAGTACCGTTGCCTTTTTAGATCGCTCGGTTATTGTACGTAGTATGAGTCAATGGTTGATTGCTTTTGTGAGTATGTACAGTTTATTAAGTCAACATTTGTACGTTACCCCTATACTCGGGTTAGGATACGTTTGGTTAATGAACCGTCAAGCAGCGGGAAAACCGTTTCCGTGGGAGTTATTCATTCAAGAAGAAGAAAAGCGGATGATGCGTTTTTATCAATTCGCTAATTATTTTACCGACGTTCCATACGTCCAAGGTAAAAAACGACGTCGTGCGTATTTGACACCTCTTTTAACGAAAGCACAGCCGCTAGAAAGAAAGAAGACGTATTCGTTTTTATATAGTCGCCAATTCATTCGAACGGATGATTTGTTTCGGTTATGGCTTCGTTTGACATTGCTTGTTAGTATCATCGTTGCGACGGTCGATCACGTCTTACTCGTCGGACTGATCGTTGCAGTCTTTACGTTTGCGACGGCATTTCAAGTGATTGAAGGGCTCAAAAAAGAACCTACATTTCGCATGGATACGCTATTTCCAGTTCCATCTGACAATAAAACGAACGCAATTCGCCACGTCGTCTTGAAAATGCAAATCGTTCAGTTTATTTTTATCATTTCATTTTCTGTTTTCATGCTTAAGGTAGAATATACAGTCTTTTACGCGATTATTTCGTTCTTCGTGACAGGTATTACGACCTATATTTCATTGCGAAAAACAAAAAAGTGATTAGTGCCAATTCATCATTTTGAGAGTTTTCAGTCAATTGTGTTTGAAATGAGAAGAAAAGGGAACTTATACTATATCTTAACAACGACGAGTGGGGTGAAAGGTATGGAAAAAAACTTATTTCAATCGATGATGAATGATGCACATGCCAACGAAGAATATTTAAAATGTTTGTTAGAAGAAGTCGCACTTGAATCGTTTTTATCATATGTCCACCACGATCAAGTCATTTCCCAATATGACGTTAAAATAAATGAAGCATTAGATAATGGGGATGAACAACAATTTTACCACTATGCAAAGAAAAAAGAACAATACGAAAGAGTGGGCATGCATGAATAAACGAAGCGACGTACGTACATAAAAACGATTCCGTATCGTAACGGAGTCGTTTTTTATGTCGGAATCGATAAAAGGTTAAGCGAAATATTGTCATTGTAGGAGGGAACACGTAGTATGAGAAAAGAAGGAGGGAAAAGAAATGCGAATTACTGAAAGTATGTCTTTCGTTCCAAAATCGATATCAACGACAATCGGAAGTGAGCGACAGAAAGAAACGTCGCCTCTAAAGACGCAACGTCGAGATACGTTATTTATCGGGCGAGAAGCGCAACGACAATTTCAACAACGTCCGCTAACAAATGACAATCGGTTAGAGCAATTAATGGAACAGCAAACGGCGTTACAAGAACGTCGGAGTGAATTAGTCGAACGTACTCTCGAAAAAGGGGAAGACATTTCTACGATACGCGAACAACTCGAAACATTCGATGAACAACTACGTGAATTAGAATTGCAAATGATGAAAGAAAAAATGGCTGAACAAGAGGCGTTCCGAAAACAAAATGAACAGCCGCAACAAACGGTAACCGAGACAGAAGATGAACGACTCTTACAAGATACAGTCGCCTTATCTCAATTGAAAACGATGCATCAGTCGAAACGTTATATCGAAAGAGAAAGTCGAACGTTACAAGCTGAAATTAAAATGGATGCGAGTCGTGGCGTCAGTACACAAGAAAAAGAAGAAAAATTAGCTGCATTAGAACAGCGACTATCTAACGTGTCTGAAAAAATGACAGAATTATTCGAAAGCGATCGTTCGTTTGAAACAGCAGAAGAACCGATTGAAGAAGAAGAAAAGTAAAAAAAGCGCATGCTCATGAGGAAGACCTCTGCGGCATGCGTTTTTTTATGGAATTGTAATAGATTCACCATCATGAGCTTCGTATGCATCAGGAGATTTTCCGTTGATCGTGACGTTTGTATTTTTCGGCACAGTATAGATAAGTTCTCCTTCGAGTAACGTCGGATACAATACAGCTTCTGTTAATGTCGTATTCAATTGATGAATGTTCGGCTGAACAGATTGTTGTGTAACGGTGATCATTTCCCCTTTTTGAGTCGTCGTCACGTATGGCTGTGGCATGTCGACCGTGTAGGCGATATCGACTTTATAGTGACCGCGCCCGATTTTTTCGACGTACGAGTAACTATCTTGCATGAAAATAAATGGTTGAATGATCGTTTCTTCGATCGTTGTACCTTCACTCTCTTCAATCGTAATAGCGATATTTTCTTCAGGTACGACGATGTTAATAGTTTGTGGCGCGTCGAAAGTATGTTGTTCGATCGTTTGTTGTATTTCTTCGACGAGCGCTATTTTTGTCGTTTTTGGGTACAGAAAAGGTGCACTCATGCCAAGTACAATAATGACGATTATGAGTGAATAAGTGAGTGCTTCGTTAATACGAATCGAACGGTAGAAAAAGGCTAAAAATCCACCGAGTAAAGCGATCATGAGTAAACCGATAACGAGTGCATTCATCATCGTTGTACCTCCTTATGCGAATAAAAATAACTAGCTGCGATGAAAAAGAGAAGAGACGTTCCGATATATTTCACTAAAACGAATACGACAGGTTGCGTCAATGCATAAAAGTGACTGATATGAGAAATCGCTAGTGACGGAATGAGTGGTTGGATGAATAATTGAATGACGAGCAGCCCACCGAGTATGAATAACAATGACCATTTCGCTCCTTGCCACCATTGTGTCACAAAATAAAGAACACTATTGAGTAAAAGAAGTAGAGCGAAAGCACCGACGACGAGTTGGAGCGTATAGTCATGATTGACGCCACTAGAAAGGATCAACGTCTTTTTCGGCAATGTGTAACTAAGAAGTGGGAATAACCGATAAAAACTCCAAAATAAAATTGTACTTACGATGGTCATACACGTAATGACCGCAACATTGGACCAATGGTGTAAAGAACGTGTCATCGGAAAATTCGTCATAAATGTGTCGACACGTCGATTCGTTAACACCCAAATGATGACCGATGTCATGAAAAACGGAAAGATAAGTACAAATGGTGCATGGGCAGAAGACTGAATGACCGATCCGTCACTCCATTCAATGATTGTTTCGGATGTCGTCGAAAAAGCGACGACGACGAGAGAAATGATGATGAATGCAGGAATAATCGGTAAAATGAGTAAGCGCCATTTCAATAAAAATAATTGGAAAAATGTTTGTTTGTTATTCGGTGTCGTTGTAAACATAAGAAATCCCTCCTTTAGAATGACGTGTTGCATACCTATACGCTTCACTCAATGAAACAGGGCGTACTGTAAGTCCGTCGCGTTCGAATGACGTTGTGGCATCGACAATTATATGAGCAAGTGGTGTACGTCGATCTTCTGCGATCATTTCTTCTTTTGTGAAACGTTCATCAATTACGATACTCGGTCCACTTACACTTAAAAATTTCGTCCGTAATTCGTCTGCATCACCTTCGAATAAGACACGCCCTTCATCGAGTATGAGTGCGTACGACAGTAGATGTTCCACTTCTTCTATATGGTGGCTTGCGATAAGAAATGTTCGTTCGTGATGAATCATTTCTTGTAATAAAAGTTCGTACATTTCCTTCCGAATGTTAATGTCCATCCCATCTGTCGCTTCATCTAAAATGGTAATCGGCGCTCTCGTACAAATGCCTGTAATAAAATGAATGCTCGCTTGCATTCCTTTTGATAGTTTTTTATAAGGGCGGTCGAGCGGTAAGTCGAAATGTTGAAACAATGCACTCGCTGCTTTGTCGTCCCATAACGGATACATGTTTTGAATCTGTTCGATAAAACGGCGGCTCGTCATTCCTTCAAGTGGTGCGAATGATTCATCGATCAGTATCGTGTTTTGTGCGACGGTTAAATTGTTAAAAGGAACGTGACCAAAGACGGTTAACTCCCCGTTTGTCGGGCGTTCAATACCGGCAATGAGTCGAAGAAGTGTCGATTTGCCAACGCCATTTCGTCCGAGTATGGCGGTGACACTCGGAGTAGGAATTGTACAAGTGACGGATTGTAGTACGGATTTTCGCTGAAAAGAGCGACGGACTTGTTTTGCTTGAATCATGATGACTTCCCTCCTTGATGAAATGCATCTTTAATTTTTCGGATGAGCGTTTCTTCTGTAATGTTTAATAGTTGTGCTTCTTTTACAACTGTTTGGACTGCTTCATCTAATGTTGATGACAATCGTTCTGTTTTTAATGTGTCAAATGCTTGCTCTTGAACAAATGTCCCGAGACCTCGTTTTTTATAAGCGAGGTTTTTTTCTACGAGCAAAGTGATCGCTTTCCCAGCAGTTGCGGGATTGACTTGAAACATATCCGCTAATTGGTATTGCGAATAAATTTTATCGTGTGCTTGTAGTCGTTTTTCTAACATTTCTCGTTCTAACCAGTTGGCGATCTGTTGATAAATCGGTTCTGTACTCGTTGGATCGAGCAATTATATCACCTCACTATACTAGTGCATTACTCAACTAATGCACATTACGTTTTTTATTATAGCTGACATAAAATAAAAAAACAATATTTTTTTAGTGGACGAACGTACGTTTCTTTTTTGTCGTCTACAAAAAGTGGGTATGATATAGTAGAAGAACGAATTAGAGGAGGGAAAACGATTGACAAAATTTGAATTACACGCACCTTATGAGCCAGCAGGAGACCAACCGAAAGCGATTGAAGCGCTCGTAAAAGGGATTAATCGTGGAGAGAAACATCAAACATTACTCGGCGCAACGGGAACAGGAAAAACGTTCACCGTGTCGAATGTCGTGCAAGAAGTGAACAAGCCGACGCTCGTCATCGCACATAATAAAACGTTAGCCGGTCAATTGTATAGTGAGTTTAAAGAGTTTTTCCCGAACAATGCTGTTGAATATTTTGTTAGTTACTACGACTACTATCAACCGGAAGCGTACGTACCGCATACAGATACATTTATCGAAAAAGACGCGAGTATTAACGACGAAATTGATAAATTACGTCACTCAGCAACGAGTGCACTTTTTGAGCGGGAAGATGTATTAATCGTCGCTTCTGTATCGTGTATTTACGGTCTTGGGAACCCGGAAGAATATCGTGAACTCGTTTTATCGTTACGCGTCGGTATGGAGTTAGATCGCGATACGTTATTGCGTGAACTCGTCGATATTCAATACGATCGTAATGATATTCAGTTTGAGCGTGGAACGTTTCGTGTAAGAGGAGACGTTGTCGAAATATTCCCCGCTTCACGTGATGAACATTGTATACGCGTCGAATATTTCGGAGATGAAATTGATCGTATTCGAGAAGTAGACGCTTTAACAGGTGAAGTGTTAGGAGATCGTGAACACGTTGCGATTTTTCCAGCTTCTCACTTCGTCACACGCGACGAAAAAATGAAAAAAGCAATCGTTAATATTGAAAAAGAGTTAGAAGAACGATTGATTGAACTTCAAAGTGAAGGAAAGTTATTAGAAGCACAACGACTCGAGCAGCGGACACGTTACGATTTAGAAATGATGAATGAGATGGGCTTTTGTTCTGGAATCGAAAACTATTCGCGCCATTTAACGTTACGCGAAGCAGGAGCGACACCTTATACGTTGCTCGATTATTTCCCGGATGATTTTGTAATCGTCGTCGATGAAAGTCACGTGACACTCCCTCAAATTCGAGGGATGTATAACGGTGACCAAGCGCGAAAACAAGTGCTCGTCGATCACGGGTTCCGTTTGCCGAGTGCATTAGATAACCGTCCATTGACGTTTGAAGAATTTGAACGTCATATTCGACAAGCGATGTACATTTCAGCAACACCCGGTCCGTATGAGATGGAGCATACACCGAAAATGATCGAACAAATTATTCGTCCGACCGGTTTATTAGATCCGACGATCGACGTACGTCCGTCAGAAGGACAAATTGACGATTTAATCGGTGAAATTCGAACGCGTATCGAGAAAAATGAACGTGTACTCATTACGACACTTACGAAACGAATGAGTGAAGATTTAACCGAATATTTAAAAGAAATCGGTATACGTGTTCAATATTTACATTCTGAAGTGAAAACGTTAGAACGAATTGAAATTATTCGTGAATTACGTCTCGGAACGTACGATGCGCTCGTCGGAATTAACTTATTACGAGAAGGATTAGACATACCAGAAGTGTCGCTCGTCGTTATTTTAGATGCAGATAAAGAAGGTTTCCTTCGTTCGGAACGTGCATTAATTCAAACGATGGGACGTGCTGCACGAAACGCAAACGGTCACGTCATTTTATATGCAGATCGTATGACCGATTCGATGAAAAAAGCGATCGATGAAACGACGCGCCGTCGCGAGATTCAAGAGGCATATAATAAAAAACACGGCATTACACCGAAAACGATACAGAAAGAAGTGCGTGATGTTATTCGAGCAACGACGGAAGCGGACGAGTCGCTTTCTTATGTCGAACGATTAACCGAAGGAGAAGCGATTACGAAAGAAGAACGTCTCGATATGATCGCTTCATTAGAAGAAGAAATGAAAGAAGCAGCAGCGGCGCTTGATTTTGAACGTGCGGCGATGTTGCGTGATGCATTGTTAGAATTAGAAGCAGGAAGGTGACGTATGAAAAATAAAGAAATCGTTATTCAAGGAGCACGTGTACACAATTTAAAAAATATTGATGTGACGATTCCGCGCGATGCGTTGATCGTTATGACTGGCTTGTCAGGTTCAGGAAAGTCGTCTCTCGCATTCGATACGATTTATGCAGAAGGACAACGCCGATATGTTGAATCATTGTCTGCTTATGCGCGTCAATTTCTCGGGCAAATGGACAAGCCTGATGTCGATTTAATTGAAGGACTATCGCCGGCTATTTCAATCGACCAAAAAACGACGAGTCGAAATCCACGTTCAACGGTCGGTACAGTAACGGAAATTTACGATTATTTACGATTACTTTATGCACGAATCGGTCGTCCAGTTTGCCCGATTCACGGTATCGAAATTTCCTCGCAAACGATTGAAGAAATGACAGACCGAATAATGAAATTGCCTGAACGAACGCGACTACAAATTTTAGCACCGGTCGTTTCAGGTCGAAAAGGAGCGCACGTTCGCTTACTCGATCGGCTTCGAAAAGAAGGATACGTCCGTGTTCGTATCAATGGAGAAACACGCGATTTAGGAGAAGAAATTGAATTAAATAAAAATCAAAAACATTCGATTGAAGTCGTCATCGATCGTATCGTCGTAAAAGAAGGTATCGAAGGTCGACTGAGTGACTCGCTTGAAACAGCTTTACAACTTGCGGAAGGAACGGTCATTGTCGATTTAATGAACGGAGAAGAATTGTTATTTAGTGAACATCACGCTTGTCCGCACTGTGGTTTTTCAATCGGTGAATTAGAACCGCGTCTTTTCTCATTTAACAGTCCGTTCGGAGCATGTCCAACGTGCGACGGACTCGGTCGAAAATTAGAAGTCGATCCGACACTCGTCATTCCTGATGATCGTTTAACGTTGGAAGAGCATGCGATTGCACCGTGGGAGCCGACGAGTTCTGATTATTATCCATCGTTATTAAAAGCGGTTTGTCACCATTACGATATTCCGATGGACGTCCCGGTGCGTGAACTTCCAGATGAATCGCTCGCTATTTTATTGAACGGCTCAGGAGAAGAAAAAATTCGATTTAAGTACACGAATAAATATGGCAATACACGCGACAACGAAATTTATTTTGAAGGTGTTTTAAATAACGTCGCGCGTCGTTATCACGATACGACGAGTAAGTTTACACAAGAACAGATGGAAAAATATATGGCGCAAAACGATTGTCCGACATGTGATGGCTATCGATTGAAAAAAGAAGCGCTCGCTGTAAAAATCGCAGGTGAACATATCGGAGAAATTACTGAACGTTCGATTCAAGAAGCGTATACCTTTTTTGAAACGTTACCGTTGTCTGAAATGGATGCGCAAATCGCTTCGATTATTTTACGCGAAATTCAAGAGCGACTATCTTTTTTACTCAACGTCGGTCTCAATTATTTAACATTATCTCGCGCAGCAGGTACGTTATCAGGAGGAGAGGCGCAACGTATTCGGTTGGCGACGCAAATCGGTTCACGGTTAACCGGAGTCCTTTATATTTTAGATGAGCCGTCAATCGGTTTACATCAACGGGACAATGACCGTCTCATTGCGACATTAGAAGAGATGCGCGATTTAGGAAATACGTTAATCGTCGTCGAACATGACGAAGATACGATGCGAGCGGCTGATTATTTAATCGATATTGGACCGGGTGCAGGAGAACATGGCGGTAAAGTTGTCGCTTCCGGTACACCGACTGAAGTCATGGCGAATGAGCAGTCGTTAACGGGGCAATATTTAAGTGGTAACCGTCGTATCCCTGTACCTGCACAACGACGCGAACGAGACGAACGTCTACTAACAGTAAAAGGTGCTCGTGCGAACAATTTGAAAAATGTAACGGTCGATTTTCCGCTCGGCCAATTTATAGCGGTAACTGGCGTATCTGGATCAGGAAAAAGTACGCTCGTCAATGAAGTGTTGTATAAAACGTTAGTGATGGAAATGAATCGAGCGAAAGTACGTCCTGGAGAACATGATGCGATTGAAGGGATCGATCAATTAGATAAAGTCATCGAAATTGATCAATCTCCTATCGGCCGAACCCCTCGCTCGAACCCTGCGACATATACAGGTGTGTTTGATGACATACGAGATGTATTTGCGATGACGAATGAAGCGAAAATGCGTGGCTATAAAAAAGGACGCTTTAGCTTTAACGTTAAAGGGGGGCGTTGTGAAGCATGTCGTGGTGACGGTATTATTAAAATTGAAATGCATTTTTTACCGGATGTTTACGTACCGTGTGAAGTATGTCACGGGAAGCGATACAATCGTGAAACGTTAGAAGTAACTTATAAAGGAAAAAATATTGCCGACGTTTTACAAATGACAGTAGACGAAGCGGTACAATTTTTCGAACCGATTCCGAAGATTAAGCGGAAGTTACAGACGCTTATTGATGTAGGGCTCGACTATATTCGTCTCGGTCAACCGGCAACGACGTTATCAGGAGGAGAAGCACAACGTGTGAAACTCGCTTCAGAATTGCATAAACGTTCGACCGGAAAATCAATCTACATTTTAGATGAACCGACGACAGGACTACACGTGCATGACATTGCGAAGTTACTCGGCGTGTTACATCGACTCGTCGATGGCGGCAATACAGTTATTGTCATTGAACATAATTTAGACGTCATTAAGACTGTTGACTATATGATCGACCTCGGACCAGAAGGCGGCGACGGTGGTGGAACGATTGTAGCGACCGGTACACCAGAAGAAGTCGTCCAAAATCTACAATCGTATACGGGCCAATATTTAGCGCCGATTTTAGAGAGAGATCGTATCGATTGAAACTTTTCGTTCAGTCAAACGTATAAGTAATCGTAAGACAATCGCACAAGGAGGCGTTTTTCGATGGATCAAAAAACACGTATATTAAAACTCGTTGAAGAAAATAAATTAACAGCAGAAGAAGCGCTCGTATTGATCGAAGCAATCGATCAAAAAAATACGACGAACGAAGTATCATCCAATTCGACAAGTGACCGCCAATCGACAGAAGAGAAACAAAAGCCACAGGATGAAACACAGTCCGCAAAATCATTTTTCGACTACATGGTAAAAGAAGTGACAGAAGTCGGTCAACAGGCGTTTGATTTTATGAAGACAGCGGTTGATCAAGTGAAAGAGTATGAAACGTCACAAGTAGAAAAAGGTCGGGAAGTCGCTCGACATGAAACGGTTTATCCACGAGGTACGATTGAGCGTTTATCTTTCGATGTAGAACGCGGAAATGTGACGATTACGTCTAGTGACCGTGAAAATATTGGATTGTCGCTCGTTGCAACGACGAAAGAAGCATTAACGAACGAAGCAGCTGAGCAAAACTTTGACCGTTACGTTCAAGCGACGTCAAAAGATGAAACGTTATATGTTTATAGTCAATGGAAAGAAGCTGACGTGGAAATCGTATTAGATATACCAAAAGATACGTACGACCGTTTTCATATCGGAACGAAACGTGGAAATGTAACCGTTCGTCACGCTACGGTTCGTCATTTAGACATTGAAACGAAAGCAGGAACGATTATCGTCGATACGTTTGATTTTACAGACGCTGTATTACGAACAAAAAGTGGAAAAATCGAGATGAAAGGAAGCATCGGACGCACGTTAGAAGCAGAAACGTTAAACGGTGCGATTTATGTCGACAGTAGTATTGAAGATGTCGATCTCGAATCTAAAAGTGGTCGTGTGACGTTTACGGGAACGAATACACTTCGCAAACTTGAAATTGAATCCCCTCTTCAACCGATTGAAGTGTACGTACCGAAAACGTTAACGTTAAAAGGAAAAGCAGAAACGAAATTTGGACGAATCGATATTCGATTAGAACGTCCGGAATATATCGAGTCTGATAACGAATTGCTTCAAAAAGAAGTGAAGTTCGGACAAGAAGGTATGACCGAAAAAGCAGAGCTCGATCTTGAATCAGCACTCGGAAGTATACTTGTTGCTCACACGTTACAGCAGTCGTAATTGCATAAAATTAAGAGACGTTTGAATGCTTGCATTCAAGCGTCTTTTTGATGGAAAGTGAATATTTACATGTCGTAACGTAAAGTTTAAAGTAAGGAAATGTCTGTTTTGTAATGAAGAATAGATAAGGTATAGTAGATAGACACTCGTTTTGACGTTTCATATAATAAATGAGAAATCAAAACAAAACGAAAGATTATTAAAAGAGAAGAGGGATACCGTGTCTTTAACGATGCATGATGTACAAGAAGCATTTCAATTAGAACTCGTAAGTGGAGAAGAATGGTTAGAACGAGAAATTACGACGGGTGACATATCACGCCCAGGATTAGAAATGGCAGGGTTTTTCGATTTTTATCCAGCAGAACGGATTCAATTGCTCGGAAAAAAAGAAATGACATACGTCGAACGATTGCCGGCAATCGAACGGATGAAACGACTACAAAAACTGTGCACAGTCGATACACCGGCTTTTATTTTAGCGCACGGTATTGACGGTCCGACCGAATTGCATGTCGTCGCGCAAGAAGCGAAAATACCGATTTTAAAAACACCCCTTCAAACGACACGTTTTTCACGAATGTTAACGAACTATTTAGAAGGGCGTTTAGCACCGATGACGACGATTCATGGTGTGTTAGTCGACGTATACGGCGTCGGTGTTTTAATTACAGGAAAAAGTGGAGTCGGAAAAAGTGAGACGGCACTTGAACTTGTAAAAAGAGGACATCGTCTCGTCGCTGACGATGTCGTTGAAATTCGTCAAGTGGCACAAAACGTTTTAATCGGGAATTCACCGAAATTACTCGAACATATGTTAGAAATTCGAGGAGTCGGGATTATCGATTTAATGGCGTTGTTCGGTGCGAGCTCCGTGAAAGATAATAAACGTATTTTACTCGCGATCGATTTAGAATTGTGGGATGAAAATAAAGAATACGATCGTCTCGGTTTAGATGAAAATAAAGTGAAAATTATCGACTCTGAAATTACGAAGCTTACTGTACCGGTACGTCCAGGTCGAAACTTATCAGTCATCATTGAAGTTGCGGCGATGGATTATCGTATGAAAAAACTCGGGATTAACGCAGCTCGCCAATTTACAGAGCGATTACAAGAAGAAGTCGAACGAAATGCATTAAAAGAGGAGCGAAAACGTCATGGTCGTTAATGGAACGTTGTTAGCACTCGATCCGGTTGCATTTCAACTCGGTTCATTGTCTGTGAGATGGTATGGGATTTTAATTGCGACGGGTGTGTTGCTCGCTTATCTCATCGTCCAACGAGAAGCAAAACGTCTCGGAATGGACGAAGAGTTTTTCATCGACTTATTGTTATGGGCAATGCCAATGGCGATTATTGGAGCGCGTCTTTACTACGTCGTTTTTGAATGGGAACGATATGCTGATCAGCCGATACGTGCGCTATACATTTGGGAAGGTGGTATTGCGATTCACGGTGCGTTAATTGCCGGAATATTAACAGCTTATTTCTTCGCTAAAAAACGAAATGTGTCGTTTTGGAAAGTCGGAGATATTGCAGTGCCTGGTATTTTCATCGGCCAAATTATCGGACGTTGGGGAAACTTTATGAACCAAGAAGCACACGGCGGACCCGTTTCAGAAACCTTTTTACAACAGACGCCGATTCCAAATTGGATTATGGAGCAAATGACGATTCAAGGCGTGACCTATCACCCGACGTTTTTATACGAATCGTTATGGAATACAGTTGGACTGTTATTCGTTCTTTTCTTCCGTCGACGTAACCCGCGTCGTGGTGAAATCTTTTTATTTTATGTCGGCTGGTATTCACTCGGTCGACTATTTATCGAAGGAATGCGGACCGACAGTTTAGTAATAGGCGGCCTGCGAATGGCACAAATTGTGTCGCTCACGGGTATTGCAATTGCGGTCATCTTTTTCATTTATCGACGTTGGATTCGCCCTCAATCGACACGATACGAAGAAGCGTAAAATAAAAAAAGGAGACAAATGACAATGAAAAAAGTAGAAACGATTTTATTTGATTTTGATGGAACGTTGTTTAATACGAATGAATTGATTGTACGTACGTTTCAACACGTTTTAGATGAATATTACCCTGGAGAATATACGGAAGAAGATATCGCGCCCTTTTTAGGACCACCTTTAATCGATACGTTTCAACAAATTGATCCGAACCGATACGAAGAACTCGTTGCGGAATATCGTCGCTGGAATATCGCACATCACGATGACTATGCACATGAATTTGAAGGCGTTTCAGAAGCGTTACGTGCGTTAAAACGACGTGGCATTCAACTCGCTGTCGTATCGACGAAGCGTGCAGATATTTTGCATAAAGGTATACGTCAATTAGAAGCAAACGACGTATTTGACGTCATCATTAGTTTAGATGATGTTCAACATGCAAAACCTCATCCAGAACCGTTACAAAAAGCGATGGATGCAATCGGAGCGAAAAAGGAAACGACGTGGATGGTCGGAGATAATTCGCACGACATCGAAGGAGGACATCGAGCTGGCGTTTATACGATCGGTGTCGCTTGGTCGATGAAAGGTGCTCATTATTTACGACAATTCCAGCCTGATGTTATCGTCGAAACGATGCAACAAATTGTAGATCTCGTCGATGAGTGGAACGAATGAGAAAGTTGGAACATTTCCCGTCGAAGGGGAAAGCGAACTCACTGTGGTATATGTATCAAACGGTGTCCTTTTGGAAAGTCGTGAAAAATTTTATCGTCGTCCAACTGGCGCGCATTACTCCTTTTTTATCGTGGAAAAATTGGATGTATCGAACATTTTTAAAAATGAAAGTCGGAAAAAATGTATCGGTTGCATTAATGGTTATGCCAGATACGATGTTTCCAGAACGTATTCAAATTGGGGATAACTCCATTATCGGATTTAATACGACGATTTTAGCGCACGAATATTTAACGAATGAACATCGTCTCGGAGATGTCGTCATTGGAAAAAATGTAATGATCGGCGCAAATACGACGATTTTACCGGGAGTAACGATCGGAGATGGAGCTGTCGTATCAGCGATGACACTCGTCCATCGCGACGTACCTCCGGGTGCATTTGTCGGTGGAAATCCGATGCAAATCATTCGTCCGGGAAAAGAAGGAAAGTAATGCGAAAACGATGTGATGTGATACAATAGAGACAACTTGGGGAGGAAGGGACCAGTCGTTCCTTCTTCTTTTTCGGAGGAATTTAGATTGACAAAAAAAGGAACGAAACAGAAAGATAATATCGTCTCTTTCGTGCCAGACGGTTCTTTTTATTACGAGCGAGCGATTCGTGCGTTAAACAAAGAAGACCGAATGCGTGCGAAACTATATTTTGAACGAGCGTATACATTAGACCCGACAGATGTAGAAGGAATGATTGAATATGCGCTTTTTCAAATTGAAGAAAGCCATTTCGCAGAAGCTTATGAGTTGTTACAACGTATCCAAATCCTAGACCCTTCTAAAGATGAAGTCATTTATTATTTAGCAGAAGTACATGCTCATTTAGGATTACTCGTACAAGCGAGAGAGTACGCTAATGAATATTTAGACGTTGCATTTGACGGTCCGTTCGGAGAAGAAGCCGAAGCGATTATTGAATTTGCTGATCAAGAAGGTGCGCCGTTGATTGAAGAAGATATGGATAGTGAAGTGTTTTTTATGCAAGAAAAAGCACAACGAAAAATGGAAAAAGGAGATTACGCAGGAGCAGCAGATGTTTTTGAAAATCTCGTAGCAGAGTATCCCGAAGTGTTAGCAGCTTCTAACAATTTAGCGCTCTCTTATTTTTATACGAACCGTTTAGAAGAAGCGAAAGAGTTGTTGTATGACGTATTAGAAGAAGATGCGGGAAATGTCCATGCACTTTGTAATTTAGCTGTCTTTTATTATTATGAACGAAATACGGCTTCTTTAAAGATGATTGTTGACGTATTGAAGAAAATTTATCCAATCCCACTAGAACATCAATTTAAAATCGGTGCGACGTTCGGTTTAATCGGAGAATATGAAGATTCATATGAACGTTTACGCCGTATCGAGCCGTTTGGATACCGCGATGATATCGGATTTTACTTTTGGTTGTCGCAAGCGGCTTACTATGCGGGGTATGAAGAAGAAGCAAGGCGTGCACATGACCGTCTCGTCGAACTAGACCCATCGAAAGACGGAGCAGAGCCGTGGATCAATATTGAGAAAACGGACGGGTTAGAAGACAATTTTGACCACGTATTAGCCCAATTAAGCGCACCACTTCCTTCGAAACGGTTGTATGGCTTATTTTTACTCGGAAAAACGGCACATCGTCAAGCGATTTTGACACATGCGCATCATATCGATTTTGATGATTTCGTTCCGATTGAACAACTTTACTTCGTCTACGCACTCGACAAAAAATTTGTAGAAGACCACGATGAAGATGACCCACAACTCCGTTCAATCGAAGTTGCAGAACAATTGTATACAGCATATGCACCGTTAGAAGAGCGAGGCGATCTCATTTTACGCCAATGGTTTTCATTTCTAGTATTAGCTTACGGTGTTCGGTACGCTTTTCGAAATCCGAGCGCTATCGCCGCGGCGTTTGATTACAATCAAAATGCACAATTAGAAAAAGTGACGAAGAAGCAATTTGCCGAAAAATACGGTACAACAGTCCCGACATTAACGAAATATTTAAAGCAATTGTTAGAGATTTATCGTCATCGTTAAATTACCGATAGGGGTATAGGCAAATGAGTTGAAAGTTCGTAGATTATAGCTTACATTTGTAACAGTACAACTTACGAAAAGTGGAGGAGATTAAATTATGACGAACGTATATGACGTAATTATTATCGGTGCAGGACCAGCAGGAATGACTGCTGCAGTATATGCATCACGTGCAAACCTTTCAACATTAATGATTGAGCGTGGAATGCCAGGTGGACAAATGGCGACGACAGAAGGAATTGAAAACTATCCCGGTTTTAAAACGATTTTAGGACCGGATCTTTCAGCAAAAATGTTTGAACACGCACAAGAATTTGGCGCGACATATAAAGCAGGCATTGTCGATAAAGTCATCGACAACGGAAAGACGAAACAAGTAGTAATGGGTGATACGACATACGAAGCGTACACAGTTATTATCGCAACAGGAGCAGAGTACCGTAAACTCGGCGCACCAGGTGAAGAAGAATTAACAGGACGTGGAGTAAGTTACTGTGCAGTATGTGACGGTGCATTTTACAAAGGACGTGAAATCGTCGTTATCGGTGGAGGAGACTCAGCGGTAGAAGAAGGAATGTATTTAACACGTTTTGCAGATAAAGTGACGATTATTCACCGTCGTGACGCATTACGTGCACAAAAAATTATTCAAGACCGTGCATTTGAAAACGACAAAATTGATTTCGTTTGGAATAAACAAGTGAAATCAGTAAATGAAAAAGACGGTATGATCGGTTCATTAACACTTGTCGATACAGTAGACGGTACAGAGTCAGAGTTCGAAACAGAAGGAATGTTCGTTTACGTAGGAACAGACCCATTAACAGAACCGTTCAAAGACCTCGGCATTACGAACGAAGCAGGTTATATTTTAACGAATGAAGATATGGAAACAACGGTTCCAGGAATTTACGCAGCAGGAGATGTACGTGAAAAATTACTTCGTCAAATCGTAACAGCAACAGGCGATGGAAGTATTGCGGCACAAGCTGCTCAAAAATATATTGAAGATTTAAAAGAACAAGCATAATTGCCAAAAAAGCTATTTCGTACATCCGTAAGGAGTATGAAATAGCTTTTTTCATTTTTGGGCTTATCGATGACACGGTAAAATTTAAAAATAAAAACGGAAGTAGAAATATAAAAGTTTTAATCTAATTGAAAGCGTTTACTTAATAGAAAGAGGGAATTGTTCTCACTTGAATTTGAACGTCGTGTGAACGAATAGATGGAAACGTATCCTTTCAGCAAAGAACGTTGAAACCTAAAGCTAAAAAGAGTAAAGTATATAGAGAATGAAAGTACGAGGAGGAACGAAAATGGACGATGCGAGAGCGACGGATATAGAGCTCGTCATCATTACAGGAATGTCTGGTGCAGGTAAGACGGTCGCAATGCAAAGTTTTGAAGACTTAGGATTTTATTGTATTGACAATTTGCCACCTGAATTATTACAAAAGTTTTTAACGTTAATGATGGACGCGGAACATCCGATGCGTCGAATTGCCGCTGTGATGGATACGAGAGGTGGCGATTTATTCGATGCATTATCGGATGCAATCGATGAGTTATCTTCTTACGACAACATTTCAACGCAGTTGTTATTTTTAGATGCTGACGACGATATACTCGTCAATCGATATAAAGAGACACGTCGTTCCCACCCATTGGCAGGTACAGGTTTACCGCTAGAAGGAATTCAAAAAGAACGCGAAGCATTGTCTCAAATTAAAGGCCATGCACGTTACATTTATAATACGTCGGCATTAAAACCGCGCCAATTACGTGCAAAAATTGTTCAAGATTTTTCCGTGCAAGGTAAAGCACCGTTTACTGTCCATTTCATGTCATTTGGTTTTAAGCACGGTATGCCGATTGACGCAGATGTCGTCTTCGATGTTCGTTTTTTGCCGAATCCGTATTATATTCCCGAGCTCCGTCCAAAAACGGGGATGGATTCAGAAGTATATGATTACGTCTTACAGTGGAATGAGACGAAAACGTTAATTGACAAATTAACCGATCTTTTTCAATTTATTATTCCGCAGTATAAAAGTGAAGGAAAAACACAAGCCGTTATCGCTTTCGGTTGTACCGGTGGACAACACCGTTCCGTAACGTTAGCCAATTATTTTAGTCGTTATTTTAAAACGTCATATGACGTCTATACGACGCATCGTGATATCGAAAAAAGAAAGAGGTGAGTAGTCGATGGGGAAGTCCAGAGAGCCTAAACGTGTCGTCGTCTTCGGAGGTGGCACAGGGTTGTCGACTGTCTTACGAGGATTAAAGCAGCAACGAGTAGACATAACAGCCATTGTAACAGTAGCAGATGACGGAGGAAGCTCAGGTCGTCTCCTTCGTGAATTTAACATACCACCACCAGGGGATATCCGACAAGTTATGGCAGCGCTTTCAACTCGTGGGCCACTCGCTGAAGAAATGTTTCAATACCGTTTCAACGAAGAAGAAACGTTAAAAGGACATTCACTCGGTAATTTAATGTTAGCGGCTTTAACAGACATAACAGGAGACTTTGCAAATGCGATTGAACGACTCAGTGAGTTATTTCAAGTAAAAGGGCGTGTGTTCCCCGCAGCAAACGAACGTCTCACGTTACATGCCGAATTAGCCGACGGGACGATCGTAACGGGAGAATCTAAAATCCCGATGTATCGCACCGATATTCGAAAAGTTTACGTCTCACCTCAAGAAGTGAAGCCACTGCCCGGAGCACTTGAAGCGATTGAACGAGCCGACTGTATCTTAATCGGGCCGGGAAGTTTATATACGAGTATATTGCCATCACTACTCGTGCGCGATATTCAAGAAATGATTTTGCGCAGTTCAGCTCAAAAGGTGTATATTAGTAACTTGACGACACAAAATGGTGAAACGACGAGTTACACCGCTTCGGAACATGTCGAAGCATTGTATAATCATATCGGGACTCCTTTTTTAGATACAATTTTACTACATGATTTTACAAATCCGACGACAACCGATACGATAGAACGCGTGTTAAAAAAACAGTCGATGACGATTGTAGAACAAGATGACGAAAAATTGCACGCACTCGGCATTGAAATCCAACGTGAAAATATCGCAACGTGGACAGACGATCGACTGATTCACGATGCGGATAAAATATCAAAGTGGTTACATCGTTTTCATCAAACGTGTCAATAATAGTAGGAGGTGGAACAGATGGGAGTATCTTTCGCCTCGAAAGTTAAAAAAGAACTCACACGAATTCAAGCACCTGCTTGTTGTCAAAAAGCAGAGACGGCAGCGTTTATCCGGATGAACGGTGCCCTCTCTTTATCGAATAAGCGATTAAGTCTCGATGTCCAGACGGAAAATGCTGCGATTGCGCGTCGACTTTATTCGAACTTACGAAACTTATACGATGTAGACGTGAAATTGCTCGTTCGCCGGAAAATGCGACTGAAAAAAAATAATGTTTACATATGTCGAATCGAAAATCAAGCACAAGATTTACTTGAAGAATTGCGTATCCTTGAAGGACCGATGCAATTTACTTCAACTGTTGATCCGCACTTGGTCGAAAAAGACTGTTGTAAACGAGCATATTTACGTGGAGCTTTTTTAGCTGGCGGTTCTGTCAACAACCCCGAAACTTCATCGTATCATTTAGAAGTTTTCTCAGTGTATGAAGAACATAGCGAAGCCCTCGTTCAAATGATGAATGACTATCATCTCAACGCAAAAGCGATTGAGCGAAAAAAAGGATATATTACGTATTTAAAAGAAGCGGAAAAAATTTCGGATTTTTTACGAATTATCGGTGCGCACGTATCGGTTATGAAATTTGAAGACGTCCGTATCGTCCGTGATTTGCGTAATAGTGTGAATCGTCTCGTCAATTGCGAGACGGCTAACTTAAATAAAACGATCAGTGCTGCACAACGTCAAGTCGAAAATATAAAATTTATTGATAAAACGATCGGTTTAGATGAACTACCGGAACGTTTACAAGAGATTGCACATCTCCGCGTACAGTACCAAGAAGTCACGTTAAAAGAACTCGGCGAAATGGTAACGAGTGGTCCTGTCAGTAAATCGGGAGTGAATCATCGACTACGAAAGATTGAAGAAATTGCGAATGAACTTCGTAAAAGTGGAATGACCGTCCAATAGAAAGGAGTTTTAAAACATGATTGAAAAACAAGCAACCGTCCAATTAAAAACAGGGTTACAAGCACGTCAAGCGGCATTATTCGTCCAAGAGGCGAACCGTTTTCATGCGGACGTTTATTTAGAAAAAGAAGAACGTAAAGTGAATGCAAAAAGTATTATGGGTGTTATGAGTTTAGCGATTGCAACAGGTACAGAAGTCGTTCTCATCGCAGATGGTTCAGATGCGCAAGACGCAGTAAACCAACTTGCGACACTCGTTGAAAAAGAAGAAATTGAATAAAAGATGAACACGAATCGATCAATCTCGGTTCGTGTTTTTTGTTTTTACTGTTGAAAAGACGTATTAGGCACTTTCACGGAACATATTTGTTGTCATGTAGATGACGGGACAACCTTTTAGCGAAATGATTGTGATTTGTCTATCTCCTCGTTTTACGATTCGATACAGTGTATAACATTTCCTATTTTTTGAATGAATCCAAATCGCGTGATAAAAGAATCGGTCAGATTTCATATTCGTCGTAAAAAGAACGACTTCCCTATTTACGAAGCTTCTAAAGTAATGGTACTATGGAATTAAGTTGAAAATAAAATGATAGTAAAGAACTATTAGAAGAGGTGGAAGGAATGTTTCGTTTTTTAAAACGAGCAGAAGAAACGTACGTGCTTGATCGTGCCGAAGAAGAGCGAGTCATGATGCATGTACGTGATACCGATTTAAAAGAAAAAATGAGGTTAATTTCGTTCGATGAGCAAGATTTAAAAATATTAAAAGCGATGCAACCGATCGTCCAACGAGATATTGAACGTGTGACGGATTGTTTTTATGATGTCGTCTTACGCGTTCCAGAGTTAAAAACGATGATCGAACAACATAGTTCAGTTGCTCAATTAAAAAAAGTTTTAAACGGTTATATTTTACAACTATTTTCTGGTACGATCGATGAGCATTTTATTGAGAAACGTCTAAAAGTAGCGAAAGTGCATTACGTCATCGGATTAAAACCGTCTTGGTATTTAGCTGCTTTTCAAGAGATACATAATACAGTCGTAGACATCGTGACGCAAGATGTGACGAGTGTCAAAGAAGCAACGCGCATGATTCAGTCGATTACACGTATTTTAAACTTAGAACAACAACTCGTATTAGAAGCATATGAGGAAAAAGTGCGCAGCGGTTTAACGAATAGTTATGAAAAGGGAAAGTTAGAAGCAGAAGAAAAAATTGCGCAAATTAATACGCAACTTATTCGTGCGGTCGAACGGGCAGAACAATCGATCGAGCACGTATTAAAAAGCGGTGAAACGGTCCAACAGATTTCAAAAGAAGGACACGACGAAGCGTCCAAAGCACAAACAATTAGTGAGTGGAGTGAGACGAGTTTACGAGAAGTGCTAGGAAGTGTGACGGAGATGACTGAAAAAATTGAACGTGTGAATCATTCGATACGGGAAGTAGAACGTTCTTCAAGCGAAATTACGACTGTCGTTCATCTCGTAGAAGAAATTGCAGAACAAACGAACTTACTTGCTCTGAATTCAGCAATTGAAGCAGCACGGGCAGGAGAGTACGGACGAGGATTTGCCGTTGTTGCAGAAGAAGTACGAAAATTAGCAGATGAAACGAAAAAGACGATTGCGACGATTTACGCTTTAGTCGATCAATCGAATGTCCATACCGAGACCTTATTGAAAGCGTTAGAAGAAATGAAAGCAGATATTACGTTAAGTGAAAGCCATTCTACACGAGCTTATACGGATTCTGAAAAAATCTCGATTGCGATGACAGAACATTTGATGACGACAAAACGTATTCACGGGGAAGTCGAAGAACAAAATGAAGCGTTAGAAGACGTTTATCAGCTAATTGCAGAAGTAAAAGAAAGTGTCGATCGTTTGCAGTACGTTTTACAATAAAAAAGTCTGACACAACGCTGTGTCAGACTTTTTAGGACTATTTTATTTCATGTCGCTACGTGAAATGATATGATCGATTAAACCGTATTCTTGTGCTTCTTGTGCGGTCATGTAGTTATCGCGGTCTGTATCGTTAGCAATCACTTCAATCGGTTGACCTGTACGTTCAGCTAAAATATGGTTTAAACGGTCGCGTGTATCTAAAATATGGCGTGCAGCGATATCAATTTCTGTCGCTTGACCTTGTGCACCGCCGAGTGGTTGGTGAATCATGACTTCAGCATTCGGTAACGCATAACGTTTCCCTTTTGTACCTGCTGTTAAAAGTAATGAACCCATAGAAGCTGCCATACCGAGACAAATGGTTTGAATGTCTGGTTTCACAAACTGCATCGTATCGAAAATAGCCATACCTGCTGTTACACTACCACCAGGTGAGTTAATGTAGATTGAAATATCTTTGTCTGGATCTTCTGCTTCTAAGAAAAGAAGTTGTGCAACGACTGCGTTTGCGACGTTGTCATCGATCGGACTTCCAATCATAATGATACGGTCTTTTAAAAGACGTGAGTAAATGTCATAAGCGCGTTCACCACGGCTCGTTTGTTCAATAACTGTAGGAATTAAGTTCATGTAAAAATCCTCCTTTAAAATGAATGAGTCGTAAATTATCAACTGTAAGTGTATCATACCATACAATGGTCAATGAAGGTCAAATGATACGCTTGAAAACAATATTGAAATTTATATCGTTCTCCCGTATAATGAATAATGTCTTGTCCCTATGGTGTAATGGATAACACATGAGATTCCGGTTCTCAAGATTCGGGTTCGACTCCTGATAGGGGCGTCATATAAACAATACAAAACTTAGCTTCCGTTTTTGAACGGAAGCTAAGTTTTTTTATGGCGTTTTTTGAAAAAACTTCTTGGCACGCCTGAAAAATAAAAAAGTTTCCATCTTATTTTAAAGTTAGAGAAACGGTTGTCGTGCAGGTATTGATTGCGTACAGTAGACGAGGAAAGGAGGGACTCTTTCGATGTTAGTCGCACGTACGAAAAATCGTTCACTCGTCGTATTAGATGGTCAAAAAAGTCGACGCCAGTTACGAAAATGGCGTAAAGAAGAAACGTTTTATTGTCCGCAATGTGAAGAGGAAGTCGTACTAAAAGTAGGAACGAAACGCACGCCTCATTTTGCTCATACACCGCAAACACGTTGCCATTTACAGTTTGCAGAAGGAGAAAGTGAAGAGCATTTGCGCGGAAAGTTGCAATTGTATCATTTTTTCCGCCAACATAGTTTCGTCGAATTAGAACCTTTACTGAAAACGATACAACAACGACCGGATTTACTCGTTAAATGGCAAAAGAAACGGTACGCTATTGAATTTCAACGAAGCGTCATTTCACTTGCGTTGTTTCAACAGCGAGATCAAACGTATCGTCAACACGGGTATCAGCCACTATGGATTTGGAAAACGCCAATGAAATGGAAAAAAGAAGGGGTTCAGCTGATAAACGTTACGACATTTGAACAATTATTTTTTCAACGGCGTCGTTACCTCTTTGAAACGATAACGTATGATCCGTCGACATTCCATTTGACGTACGTTCAATTGTTGTTTCGTATTAAACGAGGGCGCTATATCGGGAAAATCGTTCATTTGCCGTTACGTCAACAGCGCCTCCCTTTTTTGAGATTGATTCAATGGCACTTATCAGAAGTGAAACAAGCTTTACGCCTCTATGAAAAGTGGCGCATACGCTCGTTTCATCAAATGTATCGATACAACCGAGAAGGTATTCATCATCCCCTTTTTCGTTATATGTATGATGCACGTTATCCGTTAGGTCAATGGCCGTCGTATATCGGTGTACCGATTGAAGGACAACATGAGTTTGAATCCTTTGATAGTTATTGGCAAGCGGCTTCTTTGTTAGGTTGGCCAATCGCTAAAACAGCCGAACAACGAACCGTTGTCGATACTTATATGCGATTTGTAGAAAGTAGAGAAAACAATGAAACCGATTGGATTCGATATTGGAATGAGCGAATCGGAAATCAAAAATTACAGTATATGAGATGATGTTTCTTGCAAAGATATGCGAAAATTGAGAAGATAAAGAGCGATTATCTATTTACATTCAAGGAGGAATTGTATGTCACAATTAGTAGCACGTGAAGAAATCCCCGTAGAAGAAACATGGGATTTGACGAGCATTTTTGCATCAGATGAAGCATGGGAAGAAGAATACCAAGCGATTGACACGCTCGTTGAAAAAGCAGCAACATTTGAAGGAACGTTGTCAAATGGAGCAGAAGCAATTTATGAAGCGTTACAATACCGCGATGAGCTGTTAGAACGTATGGGGCGTCTTTATGTCTATGCCCATTTAAAACACGACCAAGACACAGCAAACGGAACATACCAAGCGATGGAAAGTCGTGCAAGCTCTCTTTATACGAAAGTAGGTACAGCGATTTCGTTTTACACGCCAGAATTACTCGCGATTCCAGAAGAAACATTAGACGAATACGTCCGTACGAACGAAGCGTTACAACTCTATAAAGAAGAGTTCCGTGTTATGAATGCAGAACGTCCGCACATTTTAACAGGAGAGCAAGAAGCATTACTCGCTCAAATGGGAGAAGTAACAGGTGCATCTGCTGAAACATTTGGTAAATTAAACAATGCCGATTTAACGTTCCCGACGATTCAAGACGAAGAAGGAAATGACGTAGAATTGTCACACGGTCGTTTCATTCGTTACATGGAAAGTAAAGATCGTCGCGTTCGTAAAGATGCATTCCGTGCGATGTATCAAACGTATGGTAATTTCCAAAATACATTTGCATCGACACTTTCAGGAACAGTGAAAGCACATAATGTAAGTGCGCGTATTCGCCAATACGAATCCGCACGTCACGCTGCACTGTCAAACAACCAAATTCCAGAAACCGTGTACGATAACTTAGTTGCGACAATTAACGACAATTTACATTTATTACACCGTTACGTCACATTACGTAAAAAAGTACTCGGTTTAGATAAACATCATATGTATGATATTTATACACCGCTCGTACCGGATGCGAAAATGGACATTACGTACGATGAAGCAGCGAAAACGATGGTTGAAAGTTTTGCACCGATGGGTGAAGAATATCAGTCGATCGTTCAGCACGGACTCGATCACCGTTGGGTAGACATTCATGAAAATAAAGGAAAACGTTCGGGTGCTTATTCTTCTGGCTCGTACGGAACGAACCCTTACATTTTAATGAACTGGCAAAATAACGTCGATAACTTATTTACACTCGCGCACGAATTCGGACATAGTGTACACAGTTACTATTCACGTAAAACACAACCGTACCCGTATAGCGGTTATTCTATTTTCGTCGCAGAAGTAGCATCGACAGTAAATGAGGCGTTATTAAACGACCATTTATTAAAAACGGTACAAGATGAGCAAGAGCGTATTTACTTATTAAATCATTGGTTAGACGGATTCCGCGGTACTGTATTCCGTCAAACGATGTTCGCTGAATTCGAACATTTAATTCATACGTTAGACCAACAAGGTGTTGCGTTAACAGCAGAAAAATTGAACGAAGAGTATTATAAGTTAAATGTGAAATACTTCGGAGACGATATGGTGTCAGATGAAGAAATTGCATTAGAGTGGGCGCGTATTCCGCATTTCTATTATAATTACTACGTCTATCAATACGCGACAGGTTATAGCGCAGCGGTCGCATTAAGTGATCAAATTTTAAATGAAGGACAACCTGCAGTGCACCGTTACGTAGAACATTTCTTAAAAGCAGGTTCAAGTGATGCACCGATTCAAGTATTGAAAAAAGCAGGTGTCGATATGACGACTTCAGCACCGATTGAAGAAGCATGTCGCGTCTTTGAGCAACGTTTAACAGAATTAGAACAATTGTTATTAAAATAAAGAAAAAAGAAGAGGGGATTTCTCTCTTCTTTTTTGATCGTAAATATGAGAACGCTTTCTTCTAGAAAGATATATTGAAATAATGTCCAAAACGTAAACGTTTTCATAAAATAATCTGTATTACAACAGAAAAAACTGTTATACAACTGCGTGAAATCAACGTTTTATTCAAGTGAAGAATATGACATAATTGTGAAATTGAATAAGAACACTTGCAAATACTATTATTCCGTGATAAGTTATATACGTGAAATAAATCACATACCAAACATACACCCCTTTTGTTTGAACGTGAACATTTCTCCCATTCCCTTTGTAAAAGAACATCCCTCTCCCCCAGGAGCGGATGTTCTTTTCTTTACAGATGTCCGTGAACGCTTATGGCTAATGTTGTAGGTGCTGAAAGATGTTTGTACAATTTGTCAAAAAAGCAGTATTGAATGAATTCATTCAATACTGCTTTTTTTTATTGCTTCACATATTTTCTTTTTCCATAACGTTTTCGTATCGAGTTGAAGGCGTTCTACGTGTTGTTGTAACAACTTCTTTTTCAACTCGCGTTCTGTTGTATGGAGTGGCATACGATATACTTCTGCAATTTCTTCGGTCGTCATCGCATCAAATCTCGTTAGAAGTTCATCTAACGTCGGTGGTAGATCAGGGATGATCGGTTCGTGTACGAGTTCGGACAAAATTTGTTCGTATACGTCATACGGATAAACACCACTTACTTTCAACCCTTCATCTTCAATATTTTCGTTAAAAAAGACGAAAGTTGGAGCGTATTCAACGTCCATTTCTTGGGCTAAATAGAGATCCGTTTGTAACACTTTTAATACGTGTTGGGATGAAAAATCGTGAATGAATTCATCGACATCGAGTTGTAATTCTTCTGCAATTTGGACGAGTACAGAAAAAGATGTAATATCTCGTGTTCCGAGGGATCCGTACGTTAAAAGTTTAGATAAAAAACGGAAGCCTGCTCGTTTACCTTGAAATTCCGCTGCTTTAATAGCAAAACTCGGAAAAGATAAATGACGTTCTTCACAGTATGGGTTTTCGCAAGCGACGTCCCGAGCGTCCATATTCAACGTACGCAATGACGTGCGAAGGACAATCCGTAAAGAAAAATACCGCTCATAGTCAACTTGTAGTCGACGTAGTAACGGTTGTAAAGATAAACAGTCCGAGCATAACGGGTCGATGAAAATATACAGTTCAATCGGTCTAGAACATTTATTCGGTACGATGTTCTCCGATGAAACAGTTTGTCGATTCACGTGACATCCTCCTCTTCTACTGTATTCACCATATGATGAGCAGTCATGACGAGTCGTTGATAATAAACGTCTCGAATATCAGACGGTAAAGCGACATCATCCATCGCTTCGCTCATACACTGTAACCATTCTTCTGCGCGAGCAGGTGTAATTTTAAACGGCATATGACGCATGCGCATCATCGGATGTCCATGTTCTTCTGTAAATAAATTCGGACCTCCTAAAAACTGTGTCTGAAATTGTTTTTGTCTTCGACGCGTCTCTGTCAAATCTTTTGGAAAAATTTGAGATAAGTTCGGATGACGTGCGACTTTGTCATAAAAACGGTCAATCATTTCATAAAGACGTTCTTCACCGATTTGTTCAAAAGGCGTGAGGCGTTTTTGCATATCGTAACAAACTCCTTTACTTACATGTAGCTGTATTTTATCAACGAATAGAAAGTTACACAAATAAATAGCTTTCAGGGAATCGTTTCATTCGTTCATCTGTTCAAAAGAATGAAGGTGTACAACGCTTGCTCGTATGTTAAACTAATCGTAAGAGAATTACTACAATTATGGAAAGGTAGGAAAGTATCGTGCACAATCAAGTCGTCCAATTTGAAACGAAAAATGAAGCGGTTTACGTCGAATTGAAACAGCCTCTTACAGAAGGAGAACCGTCTGGAACGATGATTACCGATTCGGATTCATTGTCGTTTGTCTATTTAATCGATGTTGGAAAAACGTATGCTTACGTCCATTTTAAAGAGGATGTTTGGGATGCTTTTAATCCAATTCTAGAACAAAACATGCCGATGATTCTTCGAATGAATGACCGAGATGTCGTGTTACCGAACGTTCGTGAAGAACTCACGATGTTACTCGATAATATGTATGGTAATGGAAATTATGGCGAGTTGACGAATCGAGTAGAACAACATTTCGCCTCTTATTTCGACCAGTAAAGAAAGGGAAGAGTAAAATGAACGTGATGCAGTTTGCGGTTCAGACACGTTACGATAAGCTATCTGAACAGCTTGCCGAAAAAGCGAAAAATTATTTAATTGATTTCGGTCTCGTCTACGACGAAGAAGAACCAGATATCGTTTTATCTATTGGCGGGGATGGTACGTTACTTCATGCGTTTCATAAATATAGCCATCGACTCGACAAAACAGCATTTGTCGGTGTTCATACGGGACATCTCGGATTTTATGCTGATTGGAAACCGTCAGAGATGGAAAAGCTCGTCATTTCAATTGCACGTCAAAATTATGAAGTGATTGAATACCCGTTGTTAGAAGTGATGATACATTATCAAAATGAACAAGAAAGTGCGACGTATTTAGCGTTAAATGAATCGACGATCAAATCACCGGGTGTGACACTCGTCGTCGACGTCGAGATGAACGGCGAACGTTTTGAACGGTTCCGAGGAGACGGTCTTTGTATGTCGACACCGTCCGGTTCAACAGCATACAGCAAGTCGCTCGGAGGTGCGATTATCCACCCGGCTCTTGAAGCGATGCAATTAACGGAAATGGCATCGATCAACAATCGTGTTTTCCGTACAGTCGGTTCACCGCTCGTTTTACCAGCTCACCACTGTTGTACGCTAAAGCCCGTCCAAGGTCCTGATTTTATGCTTACCGTTGATCATCTACAAATTGTGCATACCGACGTTCGAGAAATCGAATATCGCGTAGCGAAAGAAAAAGTTCGCTTCGCTCGTTTCCGTCCGTTCCCATTTTGGAAACGTGTGCACGATTCTTTTATTGACAGTGGTATGTAACGAAAACCCGTTTACTTTATGTTATACGGTAGAGCCGTCGGAAGAAGGATGGCTCTTTCGTGATTTTTTAAAAAGTAAACGAATATCGAGTACGACTTTAACAGCGATTAAATATGAGGGCGGTCTTTTACGTGTAAACGGCGTTGAACGAACAGTGCGCCACCGTTTACGCGCACAAGATCAAATCGAAATCGTTTTTCCGATCGAACGACAAAATGTACAAGTAGAAGGAGAAGCGACACCACTTGAAATCGTAGCAGAAACATCTGCTTATCTCGTCGTTATGAAACCGAGCAATGTCGCTACGATGCCTTCAGGTCAGCACCAATCGAATACGCTCGCTCATCGTATAGCGGCTTATTTTGAACGCCGACATATTCCGTCTGCCGTTCATATTGTGACGCGTTTAGATTACGGCACATCCGGTCTCGTGACGGTCGCTAAAAATCGTCACGTTCATCACTTGTTTAGTTTGCAATTGACAGATCAGACGTTTGAGCGAAAATACCGAGCAATCGTAGAAGGAGAACTATGCGTCGTTCCTCCGTATGTCATCGACCGGCCGATTGCACGTAAAGAAGGTAGTATTATCGAACGAATCGTCGACGAAAAAGGAAAAAAAGCTGTAACAATTATCGAGCAGATAAAAGTATGTCGTATGAAAGAGAAAACGTACACGATTGTAGATGTTGCATTACGAACGGGACGGACGCATCAAATTCGTGTACATTTAGCATCGCTTGGATTCCCGATTGTCGGGGATACATTGTACGGTCAAAAAGAAGAAGGTGCTCCTTTTATGTTACATTGTAAAGAGGTGGCATTTCAGGACCCATTTACAACGAAAGAAGTAAAGTATACCGTTGATTTTCCACCGAGTGTCAACGAGTGGCTTCAACTTTAATTGAAGTGGATAGCGAAGGAAGGTGTCAAGAGTGACATTTACAGAAGAAAAATCAGAATTGGATCAAGAGCGATTAATTATGCTTTTAAATGAAGAAGACATTTATGAATTCCGGGATGAATATTTCGCTCTTCATCCGTATGATCGTGCGACATTTTACGAAAAAATGCCCGCACCTCTCCGTCATCGTTTATACGAATATTTATCACCAAAAGAGATGGCTGAAATATTCGAAGTAAGCGAAATTGCGGAAAGTCAGTATGAAGTGTATTTAGAAGAGATGGAGACGTCTTATGCGGCGGATATGATTTCGTACATGTTCGTCGATAACGCCGTTGACGTGTTGAAAGAACTAGATAAAGCACAAGTTTTAAGTTACTTAACGTTAATGGACGAAGAGAAGTCAAATGAAATTCGAGCGGTCTTGCATTACGAGGAGCAGACGGCCGGTTCAATTATGACGACCGAGTTCGTTGCCATTAGTCAAAATGAAACAGTTGCCGATGCAATGCGTGATTTGAAATCACAAGCACCGAGTGCGGAGACGATTTATTATATTTTCGTCGTCGATGCAAATGGTAAACTAACAGGTGTCGTCTCGTTACGGGATTTAATTATTGCCGATGATGATAAAATCATTTCAGAGATCATGAACGAACGTGTCGTCAGTGTACTCGTTTCAGAAGATCAAGAAGACGTCGCTCGTATGATTCAAGATTACAACTTTTTAGCACTCCCTGTTGTCGATTTTCAACAACATATTTTAGGAATTATTACAGTCGATGATATTTTAGACGTATTAGAAGAAGAAGCATCAGACGACTATTCTAAATTAGCAGGGGTTATTGATATTGACGGCGAAGATACGAGTGCTTTCGGCGCGGCGAAAAAACGTGCACCGTGGCTTTTAATTTTGCTCGTATTAGGAATGTTAACTGCGAATTTAATCGATTTATTTACGGATACGATTTCACAAGTCGCTTTACTTGCCGCATTTATTCCGTTGATTGCAGGTACAGCTGGAAATAGTGGTACACAAGCGCTTGCGGTCGCTGTTCGTAAAATTGCGACAGACCGTACAGATGAATCGCGTTGGAAGATGTTAATTCGAGAAGCGGCAACGGGACTTATTACCGGTATTATTTCTGCCGTTTTCGTGATCGGTCTCGTTTATTTCTGGAAACATAATTTTATCGTCGCATTGCTCGTCGGAGCTGCGATTATGGTTTCGATTTTCGTTGCGACAATTTCAGGTGCGTTCATTCCATTGTTAATGCACCGCTTAAAAATTGATCCAGCTGTTGCATCAGGACCGTTTATTACGACGTTAAATGACGTTATTAGTATTATTATTTATTTCGGCCTCGCGACGATGTTTTTAGATAAATTAGTATAAGAAAAAGCGCCATACATCTTTTACACGAGTAAAAGAAATATGGCGTTTTTTCATCGTATGTTGCGCTATGAGGCATGTTTAATTATCACTAGCATGTCGAACGTCGGCGAATGTTTTCCCTTCTTCTTCTAAATCGCGTGTACGGTGTGCAATTCGAGAAGCAGCGCATGCTGCAACACTTGCGACGAGATCGTCTAAAAAAGTATGGATCCCATTTCCTTTTTTCGTATCGAGTTCATTGATGATCCCGATTTTGTTTTTGTCTAAATGCCCGAATGTCGTAACGGCGATTGAACCGTATGTATAAACTGCACCGAGTGCGACCGTTTCGTCGACACCGAATAGACTTTCGTCAGACGTTAAAATTTGTTGTAACGGTTCTGACAATTGATTTTTTTCTGCGAGTTCATCGAGCTCGATTCCGACTAAAATCGCATGTTGCATTTCCCGTTTTTCTAACACGCGTTCAACAGAGTTTTGACACTCTTCTAACGTTAAACCGTGGTTGTACGGAATTTGCATTTCGTAAACGATTTTAGCGATATCTTCTGTTTTAACACCGCGGCGGTCGAGTGCTTCATGTGCAGCCTTCGTTACAACTTCTGAGCGTACAGGTTGTGATCGTTTCGTCAAAGATTTCCCCTCCTATCCGTCTTTTGTACTGTAGCGTAGTATAACATAAACGTATCATTATTGTCATACAGTCGCCTATGTTACAATACATTTGAATGAAAGAGAAAAGGTGATGAATTTGGAATACGGTAAAGTACATGAGCATTCATTTTATAGCACAGTATTAGAAGAAGAGTTCCCCATTTATGTTTATTTACCTTACGACTATACACCGATGGGCGAATATCAAGTCATTTACGCTTCAGACGGAAAAGATTATGTCCAATATGGTCGAATCGGTCGTGTTGTAGAAGATCTAGTAGAAGAAGGAGAAATCGATGAAACGATCGTCGTCGGTATTCCGTATGAAAGTGTCGAACATCGTTGGCATTTATACCACCCGAACGGAGAACGCAATGATGCCTATATTACGTTTTTAGCGACAGAACTCGTTCCGTTTATCGATGAAAACTTTCCGACAGTGACAAATCGCAACGGCCGAGGCCTCATTGGCGATTCATTAGCTGCGACAGTCTCACTGATGACATTAATACGTCATTCTCATTTATTTAGTCGCGCGATGTTACACTCTCCACTCGTCAACGACAAAGTACTCGCAGCAGTAGAAGCGTGGGAGCCGACAGAGGAGACGTTCATTTATCAAGTTGTCGGAGACCGAGAGACAGCCGTGAAAACGTCAGGAGATGGCATTAAAGACTTCGTAGAGCCAAATGAAACGTTACATCGACAATTACAGCAAAAA
Source organism: Savagea sp. (assembly GCA_030152585.1). Classification (GTDB taxonomy): domain Bacteria; phylum Bacillota; class Bacilli; order Bacillales_A; family Planococcaceae; genus Savagea. The sequence goes on from JASLJC010000130.1 coordinate 37,703, forward strand.
CCGATTGAACATTTTTATGAAGTGTTTGAAGGGAATCACTCTTGGCGTTACTGGCAACCTGATGTACCACGTGCGATCGCTAAAGGATTCGGCGTATGAGCATTGAACGTGTGATGACAAAAAGCCAAATGAAACAAGCAATAGATGTCCGTCTTGATGTTTTCGTACACGAACAAGGCGTTCCTTTAGCGTTAGAAATCGACGGGAAAGATGAACAGTCGGTTCATTGGATTGCGACGTCGAACGACCGGGTATGTGGCACAGTGCGACTTCGCCCGATGAACGAAAAGCAAGTGAAGCTAGAGCGTCTTGCCGTTCGTTCAGAAGCAAGACGGCAAGGGATAGCGCGTGCTCTTATTGTAGAAGCCGAACGATATGCACAACAGGTCGGAGCGACAGAAATCGTATTGCATGCGCAAGTACAAGCGCTTCCTCTGTATGAACAGCTCGGTTACGAAATCGCTTCCCCTCTATTTTTAGAAGCAGGAATCGAACACCGAACGATGAAAAAAATAATATAAAAAGCAAAACGTACCGAAGACACTTGAAAGATTAAAAATTCAAGTGTCTTTTCAATTAAAATGAAAACGTTTCACCGAAACAGAGAAAACTTTTCTTCTTTAGTTGCAATTTCATCAAATTGTTGGCAAAATGAAAAGAAAGCGTTTTAATGAAGGAGTAGTTACATGTCAAAAATTTTAGAACTAAAAGAGGTCACGTTACAGACAAAGGGAAAAACGATTGTCAACAACATTAATTTTGAAGTTGAAAAAGGGGAACAATGGGCGATTATCGGATTGAACGGTTCAGGGAAAACGTCTATTTTAAATTTAATCGCTGGTTACCAATTTCCTACACACGGGGAAGTTCGTATTTTAGGAGATACAGTTGAAGATACGGATATTACAGAGTTTCGTAAAAAAATTAGTTACGTCAGCAACTCACTCGAACGTTTCTCAGAATATTACCGTGATGAAACAGTAGAACATATTGTTGCAACAGGAAAAAATGCAAAACATGGATTGTATGATCCATTAACAGAAGAAGATTATGCAAACGTAGACTACTGGTTAGAGAGCTTCCAACTCGATCAGTTTAAAGGTTTACCTCTTTCGGATTTATCAGAAGGAGAAAAACGTCGCGTATTAATTGCACGTGCGATGATGGCTGACCCTAAAATTTTAATTTTAGATGAACCGTGCTCGGGACTCGATATTTTAGCAAAAGAACGTTTTTTACAATCGCTTCGTTCAGTAACAGCATCAGGGAAATGTCATTTAATTTATGTGACACATCATATTGAAGAATTAATGCCAGAGATTACTCACGTTTTATTATTAGAAGATGGTAATATTATCGGCGCTGGACCGAAAGAAAAATTGTTAACGGATGAATATTTAACGAAAACATTCCACGTACCTGTAACGGTTCGTTGGGAAGATGGACATCCGTATGCAAAAGTAAAACGTAGCGAATTATAAAAAAGCCTCAACCGTTGTACTCCACTACAGCGGTGAGGCTTTTTTATCATTTTCATACCTTTAGATAAGCGTTATAACGTTTCGATTAGTGTGACGAGTTCTGTTAAGCTTTTGACTTCATAAGTCGGAGCGACTTCCGCATCCATCGTAGCATCATCGCGATTGATCCAAACGTTACGCATTTGAACGCGAGAAGAGCCGAGAATATCGGTCATTAAATTATCTCCGACCATAAGCGCATCGCTTGCATCGAGATTTGCAATGTTTAAAACGTGTTCGAAAATCGAGGCATCAGGCTTTCCGATTCCGAAATCACCCGAGATGACGATATGATCGAAGTAAGGAACGAGTTCAGGTGTTAATTTTAATTTCGTATTTTGTAAGCTCGGAGAACCGTTCGTTAACATAATCATACGGTATCCTTTATCGCGTAACGTATCGAGTACAGAGAACGTATCTTCATACAAAGTAGGCGATTGAAGACGTGCTTCACGGAATTTTTGAGCGAGTTCTTCGCCGAAAGAAGGATCTTCAATACCGAATGCTTCTAATCCGAGTGTCCACGTACGACGTTGATATTCCGGCATTAGTTCGTACATTTTTTGGAACATGACGCCTTCATCATTAAAAGTTCCCCAAAGTCCTTCAAACGGGTTAATACCAATTTTAACAGTATGATCAAATGTTTCATATTGTTGATAAATACGGCGTGCAACATTACGTGTAGCTTCTTCGAATTGTTTTGGGTCGAGTTGTGGATAACGTTGTGCAGCGAAAGCGCACGTTTGATCGAAAGCTGTTTGAATACTTTGTTTGTCCCATAGTAATGTATCATCTAAGTCAAAAATAATAGTTGTAACCAAGTAAATCGCTCCTTTAAAATAGTTGTAAACGTTGCTACACTCATAATGAAAGCCTTTTCTTTCAAGTAGACAAAACAGAAAAAAGATTGTATAATTAAGGTAGAAAAGTAAAGGAGTGAGCAACAATGGCGAAAAAAAGAACACCTAAAAAAGTTTTAGTTGATTATGAAGAAAAAATGTCTTTAGATTTTGCTGCTTCTTATTTAGAACAAATTGCTCGTAAATTTAAGGAAGAAAAATCATTCACATTAAAAGTAGGCGACCAAGAAGTTGTCATCTCACCTTCTGATCGTGTCGAACTTGAACTTTCGCTCGAAAAACGAGGAAGTAAATACGAGTTCGAAATCGAATTAGAGTGGGACGAAGATGCAGATGATCAAGGTCCGCTCGTCATCAAATAATCGTAAAAAGCCTGTAGTCATACGGGCTTTTTTCTTTTCTGTAAAAAACACCTCGAGGGCGAGTTGGGACGCTTCGAGGTGTTTTCGATTGTATATGGAGGTCTGTTTGGGTGTAACAGACGAATCTTATAAGTCGATTGCTTTGACGTCGTAAATGTTTGCCATTTTTTTGAACTGTTCCACTTCTTCTTCTTTTACGTGTTCGTCGACAGAAAGCATCATGACAGCGTCTCCGCCTTCTTCTGAACGACCTACTTGCATCGTTGCAATGTTAATATCACGTGCTGCAAGTTGTGTACCGACACGACCGATCGCACCTGGCTTATCACGGTGGTGAATGAAGAGTAAGTGTCCTTCTGGTACAACGTCGACAGCATAATCGTCAATTTTTACGATACGTGAACCGAGTCCGTTTAATAACGTACCAGATACGCTACGACGTTCTTCTTCTGTCACAACTTCTACAGTAATTAAGTTTAAGAAACCTTTTGCTTCTGAAGCTGTTTTATGTTCGCTAATTTTAATACCGACACGGTCTGCAAGGAATTTTGCATTCACGTCGTTTACGTGATTACCTAAATGTTTCGTTAAAAGACCTTTTACCGTATTACGTGTTAACGGACGAACGTCAACATCTGCGAGTGCTCCCGCATATTGAATATTAATTTCTTTTAATACACCGTCTGCTAAGTAAGAAAGGAATGCTCCGAGTTTTTCTGTCAATTCGAAGTAAGGTGCTACTTTTGAAAGTAACTTTTTCGGGAATGACGGTAAGTTTACAGGGTTTTGTACAGTACCTTCTTTTGCAAACTGGATTACGTCATTACTTACATCGACTGCAACACTTTCTTGTGCTTCGACTGTACTTGCACCTAAGTGAGGGGTTGCGATCACTTCAGGTAAAGTTAATAATTTATGATCGACAAATGGCTCTTCAACGAATACATCGAGTGCAGCTCCTGCTACTTTTCCTTCTTGGATTGCATCGTATAAATCGTCTTCATTAATAATTCCACCACGTGCACAGTTGACGATACGTACGCCATCTTTCATTTGGGCAAATGCTTCTTTATTAATTAAATTACGTGTTGAATCGAGAAGTGGCGTGTGTACCGTAATGAAATCAGCAGCAGCAATTACTTCTTCGAGTGTTCCTGCTTCGATGTCTAACTTACGTGCTTTTTCTTCTGTTAAAAATGGATCATATGCGATAACGCGCATACGTTGTCCTTTTGCACGGTGAGCAACTTCTTCACCGATACGTCCAAGACCGACAACGCCGAGTGTTTTATTTTTCACTTCAACACCGACAAATGCTTTACGGTTCCATTCTTTATTTTTTAAAGAATTAAAAGCTTGTGGAATATTACGAGCTAAGCTCATTAACATCGCGATCGTATGCTCTGCTGCTGAGTTCGTATTTCCTGACGGTGCGTTCACGACGATAATTCCATTTTCTGTCGCTGCGTCTAAGTCGATATTGTCGACACCAACACCTGCACGTCCGATAATTTTAAGTTGTGGCGATTGCTCGATCATCTCGCGTGTAACCGTCGTTTGGCTACGTACGAGTAAAGCGTTCGCTGTTTTTAATTCTTCTAATAACTGTTCTTCGTTCATTTCTGTTGCGATGACAACGTCGATATCGATTTCTTTTTCTTGGCGAAGTGGGTAAATGCCGTCCTCGCTTAATGGGTCACTAATGACAACTTTGAAAGCCATAGTTCATTCGCTCCTTGTTTGAGTAAGTATAGTAGTTGGATTGAAACACATTCGTGTGACATACATGCTAATCAAATGTTAAAGAGATAAGGGAAGTTGAATCAAATAAAAAAAGCCCCTCACCACCCTCACATTCATAGCTCGTAATACGAGCAAGTAAGGGGCGAAAAGCTGAACATTACGCGGTACCACCCTTATTGTTTTCAACGAAAGAAAACCTTCATTTCGTGTGCGTAACGTGCACAGGACGGAAACACCTACTATTATTTCAGTGAATCGATTCTGAAGTGCTAACGACGCAAAGTTTCCGCTAATTCTCACCGACCATTAGCTCTCTGAAGGATCCATTTGTATCGTCTCGTCTTCGTCATCATCTTTATTCGCTAATTCTTCTTAAATTAAGAATACCACGTTTTTATGAAATGTCAACAGGTTCGTTCGTGTTTTTATAGAAAAAATACGAAAAGTAAAAATGATAAAGGAAAATACACCCCTCAATTCTGAACAATTGAGTGTTTTATATTTTTAACGTTCGTGTTTTAAGGGTGAAAACGATAAAAAATTTAAAACTTCATCACAATAAAGAAATAAGTCCGAAGTAAAGGGCGAACAGGCCGTTGAAATGTTCGTCTTACTTTTCAGAAAATGTTCGCCTGGAAAAGACATCGAAAAGCAGTTGATACTTGAATAGAACGAAGGATATAATGAAATAGTCATGAAAAAAAGGAGGAGAAACGATGAAAAAAGTACAATCGTCTACACATTTTGAGCAGTTAAAAAATGAACGAGGTGTCGTATATTTGTTTACAGCGGCGTGGTGCCCAGACTGTACAGTGATCGCACCGTTTTTACCAGAGTTAGAAGAACGATACGATATGCTTCAATTTTATGAAGTGAATCGTGATGATTTCATTGACGAGTGTCAAGCACACCAAATTTTCGGCATTCCGAGTTTTATTGCTTATCATGAAGGAGAAGAAGTCGAACGTTTCGTGAGCAAAGATCGTAAAACGAAAGAAGAAATTGCTTCATATTTAGATAAAGTCGTTACAGCGATAACGAAATAAATGTGAAAATGAACGAAAAAGTCTGGTGAGTCAAAAAGGCTCACCAGACTTTTAGTTTGTGTCATTGAAAATGACTGCAATCTTATTTCATTTTGCATATTGAATCATCATTTATTATTTAAAATGTTTTTCAATTTCTTCACTTAACATTTGAGCACCACGTGGGCTGACGTACATACCGTTAGATAATTGGAAATTGTCGGGAGTAATTTCACCCGTAATGACACAAGCTTCATCAACTTCATATTTTCTTAAAATGACTTTATCTTCTTCAACGAAAATTTCCATCGGAACACCTTTCGTTAAATGAAGTGCGGTACGTAACTCTTTTGGAATCACGATCCGACCTAAATGGTCAACTTTTCGAACGATACCTAAACTACGCATGTTATCTCTCTCCTTCCATTTACAAATGAGATAATTTTTTCTACTGTTTAACAATTCCCAACAATCAAGGAATTTAAACATTGAAGGAAACTATCGAAACCTTATTTTCTTTTTGTTACGATAATAGACGAAGAAAGGGGACAAAAAGATGCAACGATTACAAAAGTATCGCTTATACGACTATTTATTAATTATAATCGGTGCGTCATTCGTTGGGATTTCGTACAATTTATTTTTACTACCCGCTCGTATCGCAGCAGGAGGAGTATCTGGAATTAGTACGATTTTATACGAATTGTACGCATGGAATCCTGCATATGTTCAATGGCTCATTAACATACCATTAATTGTTGTCGGACTGATATTAGGTGGTAAAGAATTTAGTTTAAAAACGATCGTCGGTACGATTTTTGTACCGTTTGTCATTTGGTTAACAGCAGACTTATCACTATCTGTTGACAATCCGCTACTCGGGTCGATTTACGGAGGAATCGTCCTCGGAATTGGTCTCGGTATTGTATATCGTGGGAACGGTTCGACAGGAGGAACAGCACTCGTTGCACAATTGTTAAAAAAATATACGAATTTTTCGAGTGGATTTGCTCAGCTGATCGTCGATGGTGTCGTCGTCATTACGAGTGCGTTCGTTTTCAATTTTGAATTAGCCTTGTATGCACTGATGTCGATTTATGTGACGAGTAAAGTGATCGATTTTGTTCAATTACAGTCGTCACCGACGAAATTAGCGTTAATCATTATTGAGCCGGACCGAGAAGAAGTCATTCGCAAGCTGATTGAAAAAGGGCTCGATCGCGGTTGGACGAAAGTTGACTCTGTTGGAGGTTACTCAGCAGAAGAAAAAGTAATGATGCTATCGGTTGTAGAACAAAAAGAAGCGGTTTATTTGAAAAACTTGTTACAACGACATGAACCGACGGCATTTGTCGTCTTTTTAAACGCATCGGATACGCTCGGTCGTGGCTTTTCGACAGAGAAATTGTATACGACGTAAGCAATCGAGTATACAAAATAAAAAGAACTGTTATAATAGTCAGTAAAATTAAATATCCTTATCAAGAGAAGCTGAGGGACTGGCCCGTTGACGCTTCAGCAACCTCTACGTCGTAGAAAGGTGCTACATCCATCAAGAATTTCTTGACAGATAAGAGTAAATTTCCCCCTCTTTTCTGAATGAAAGAGGGGTTTTTCATTTTGAATGATAAATAAAAGGAGAATGAACGATGCCAATTACAGTCCCACAAGGATTGCCTGCACGAGAGAAGTTGTTAGAAGAAAAAATATTCGTCATGGATGAAACGCGTGCACATACGCAAGATATTCGTCCGTTACGTATTTTAATTTTCAATTTAATGCCCGAAAAAGAAAAAACAGAGCTTCAATTGCTTCGTTTACTAGGGAATACGCCATTACAAGTCATTCCGACATTTTTAACGACAGCAACGTATGAATCGAAAAATGTGTCAAAAACGCACTTAGATACGTTTTATCATACGTTTGATGAAGTGAAAGAACAAAAATTTGACGGGATGATCATTACAGGAGCCCCGATTGAAAAAATGCCTTTTGAAGACGTTCAATATTGGAACGAATTAACAGAAGTAATGAAATGGTCGGAGACGAATGTTACGTCGACGCTTTATATATGTTGGGGTGCTCAAGCAGCGTTATACCATTTTTACGACATTGGCAAACATGAATTAACGACAGGAAAATGTACAGGTATATTTGAACATCGTGTCAACGTTCCGACAGAACAACTCGTACGTGGCTTTAACGATTTCTTTTTAGCGCCGCATTCAAGACATACGGGAGTATCGCGTGAAAAAATCGCAGCCGATGAACGACTTACGATTTTAGCAGAGTCGGAAGAAGCGGGACCTTTTTTAATCGTATCGAATGATCGCCGCCACGTAATGATGACAGGTCATTTAGAGTATGATGCTACGACGTTACGTGATGAATACGAGCGAGATATGAAACGGGACCCGAAAACGGCGACAATGCCAAAAAACTATTTCCCGAACGACGACCCGACGAAAACACCATCGAATCGATGGCGTGCACATACGCATCATTTATTTTCTAACTGGTTAAATTATTACGTCTATCAAGAAACGCCATACGATTGGATCTAATCCGATGTAGAAAGAAGGTTAGGAGAATACCTAGCCTTCTTTTCGTTTTGAAAAGGGAAAAGTTATAAAAAATTTGCGAAAGAGTAGAACATTGATATAATGAATGACATTCAGTCATTTTAGAAGTGAGGTGAAAAAATGGATAAACGCGAACGGATTATCGAAGGAGCGATTCGAGTATTCCGCGAAAAAGGCGTCCATCAAGCGACGATTGCTAACATTGTAAAAGAAGCAGGCATTGCACAAGGGACATTTTATTTATATTTTGAATCGAAATTGTCTTTAATGCCAGCTATTGCTGAAGTAATGGTAGAACGAACGATTCATTACGTTCAACAACGTGTAGAACGAGAAGCACCTGTAGATATTCAACTTCGGCAAATGATTGACGCTATTTTTGAGATTTATCGAGACGACAATGAAATCCAAGCGTTAATTTACTCTGGCCTTGCTTCGACAGAACATTTGAAAAAGTGGGAGTCGGTATATGCTCCTTTTTACGATTGGGTAAGTCAATGGCTAGAAAAAGCCCAGCAACAATCGCTCATTCGTTCAACAGTCCATCCTGATCGATTTGCTAAATTAATGATCGGACTTGTTGAATCAGCAGCAGAACAAATTTATTTATATGACGTGGACCAAGAAGCACAAGCACCGATTCAAAAAGAAGAAGTGTTTCAATTTTTACAACACGCATTAGCGTTACAACAATAGGAGGATTTTTTATGGATGTACAAACGAAACGAAAAGCGTGGACGTACGTTGCGCTTACTAGTTTTTTCGAACTCGTCTGGATTTACGGATTTAATGTAGCAAGTGAATGGTGGCATTGGATTTTCATCGTCTTCTTTATATTTGTCGACTTTCACTTTTTAACGAAAGCATGTGAATTATTACCGACAGGAACTGTTTATGCTGTTTTCGCAGCTGTCGGAACAGTAGGAGTAGCCTTAATGGATGCCTTTTTATTTAGTGCGCCACTAACTGGAAAAATGATTTTCTTCATCGTCATTATCGTCATCGGCGTCATCGGACTCAATATTGCAGATAGCGTTGAAGAGAAAAAAGCGATGAAAGGAATGAACGCATAATGTTCGGTATGTCAGAAGTAGCATTCGGTTGGACACTCGTCATTTTTGCCGCAGCATTTGAATTTCTCGGTGTTATCGGATTAAAAAAATATAGCGAAGAAAAAACAGTGAAAAACGGTTTTATTTATTTACTCGGTTTTTTCAGTTCATTTGCTTTTTTATATTTTTCATTTAAATATTTACAAGTAAGTGTCGCATATGCTGTATGGATCGGTATTGGAACAGCAGGAGCGGTTTTAATTAATATGCTCTTTTTCGGAGAATCGAAAAGTGCAGGGCGTATTGTTAGTGTCATACTCATTGTCATCGGAGTTGTCGGATTAAAAGCGGTTTCTTAAATAAAATGAAGATGTTCAAAAAGCATGCCTAGACGAGGCATGCTTTTTTTACTCCATTTGTTGCCATCCGCGTGCTGCTGCCTCTTGTTGTAAACGTCGCTCAGCATTTACAGCGACAGGATGTCCGACAAGCTCTAGCATCGGTAAGTCCGAAAGTCGGTCGCTAAAAGCGTAACTGTTTGCCCAATCGACATCGACATCGCGTAAGTAGTGCAAAATCGCTTCTACTTTCTTCTCAGCTTGGCGATGTTCAATCGGAATGGAGGCATCGATTTTCCCATCGGTTAATGGGATATCTGTTCCAAAAACTGCATCGAAAGAGAAACGTTCTGTAACGGCTTGTAAAAAAGGAACGTAAGCACCTGACACTAAAATAGTAATATATCCATCGTCATGAAATTGTCGTAATTTCTTTTCAAGTACTCGGTGACGTCGTGCATAAATGGCTTGTTCTAATTCTTTAAAAAAGCGAGTCGCTTCTTCTATTGAGTATCCGTCGAGTCCTTTTAAAAAATTTTGCATGCCGATTTGTCGAATCGTTTCACCTTCGATCAAGTTCATTTTATACAATAACGCTGGAACGATAGAAGGCAATAAAAACGTATAGTACTGCGTTTTAAACTGTGGATGTTCCCGTAAGCGAGTCATTAAAAGTGAAAAAGTATCTCCTCGATAAAACGTTTGATCAAAATCGAATAACGCTACTTTTTTCATGATAAAAAATTCCCCCTTTCGTTTCATCATAATGGAAAAAGGGGAAAAGGAATACTAAAAAGGGAAGATCAAACGTTAGAAAAAAATGAACAAAAAATAGAAATAGTCGGAAAACGGTTGTCACTACCTTTTTTTCAATGATACTATAAAGATAGTGAAGCAATTCACATGTTATAATAAAAGGCGGATTCACGAAAAGAAGAAAGGGATGAGCGCCAACATGAATAAAAAATTATCACAACGAGAGTTAGAACGACGTAAGCGTGCAAATGATTACGTTCACGAAGTATACCAACTCGTCAAACGACGTAATCCTGATGAAAAAGAATTTTTGCAAGCGACACGTGAGTTTTTTGACTCGTTACGGCCAGTATTTGCTCAACATCCTGAATATATCGAAAACGGTATTTTAGAACGTGTAACAGAGCCAGACCGTACGATTTCATTTCGCGTAACGTGGGAGGATGACAAAGGTCGTGTACATGTGAATCGTGGATTCCGTGTTCAGTTTAATAGCGATCTCGGTCCGTATAAAGGTGGAATACGTTTCCATCCATCTGTTAACAACAGTATTATGAAATTTTTAGCGTTTGAGCAAATTTTCAAAAATGCATTAACAGGTCAACCGATTGGGGCAGGTAAAGGAGGCGCTGATTTCGATCCGAAGGGGAAATCTGATCGAGAAATTATGCGTTTCACACAAAGTTTTATGACAGAATTAACGAAATATATTGGACCAGATACAGACGTACCTGCAGGAGATATCGGTGTCGGTAAACGCGAAATCGGGTATATGTTCGGTCATTACAATCGACTAAATGGTGGCTATGAAGCGGGTGTTTTCACAGGGAAAGACCCAGACTTCGGAGGCAGTTTAGGACGTCGTGAAGCGACAGGATATGGTGTCGTTTACTTCGTTTCCGAAATGTTAGAAGAACATGCACTAGACTTTAACGGTAGTCGTGTCGTCGTTTCAGGTTCAGGAAACGTGTCGACATATGCGATGGAAAAAGCAGCAGAATTAGGGGCAACTGTCGTAGCGTGTAGTGATTCTAGCGGTTATATTTATGATCCGAACGGTATCCAATTAGACACTGTCAAACGTTTAAAAGAAGTTGAGCAAAAACGAATTAAAGAATATGTAAAGCATCACCCAGAAGCACAATATCACGAAGGTTGTGGTGGTATTTGGCAAGTGCCGTGTGACATTGCGTTACCTTGTGCGACGCAAAATGAGTTAGACGAAAGCGACGCAGAAGCACTCGTTCGAAATGGTGTAAAAGCAGTCGGTGAAGGGGCGAATATGCCTTGTTCAATCGAAGCGATTCAACATTTCCAACAAAATGATGTACTGTTTGCGCCAGCAAAAGCAGCGAATGCAGGTGGTGTAGCTGTATCTGCGATGGAGATGTCACAAAATAGTATGCGTCTTTCATGGACGACAGAAGAAGTCGATGAACGCTTGAAAGTCGTTATGAAAGAAATTTATACGAGTTGTACGACAGCTGCTGAAAAATACGGCTATCCGAACAATTTAGTAAAAGGAGCAAACATTGCTGGATTTTTAAAAGTGGCAGATGCAATGGTTGCACACGGTTTACATTAAAAATAGACGGTCTTCGGATCGTATATTTTTATGAAAAAAAGGCCGAATCGTCATCGATTCAGCCTTTTTTGTCGTTCGTTTTTATAAGGATTGAATGGCATGTAAAGTCGGTTGTCGCTTATCATACGTTGCAATATGCGTAAAACCGATCGATTCTAACAATTGTAGTGATGATTTAAAATGAAAAGCGATATCTTTCGGGTGATGGGCATCGCTTCCAAGAGTAATGATTTTTCCCCCAAGGTCATGGTATAATCGAAGTATATCCGGACTTGGTAAATTGTGCGAAAGACGGTAACGAAGACCAGATGTATTTAACTCGATTCCTTTGCCATCGTCAATTACAGTACGTAAAATTTCAGCGATTTCATCGTGGAAAGGATTTTCGACGATGTCTTTCGTATAACGTTTAATTAAGTCCAAATGTCCTAAAATGTCATAATCTTTATAATTCTTCACCGTTTCAAATAGTTCAGTGTAATACGTCCGAAAAGCGTCTTCATTCGATCGATCTTTAAAAATTTCGCGGTAATGAAGAGAACCATTTTCGACAGTATGTAACGAACAGATGACGAAATCAAAAGAATGTTGTTGAATATACTGACGGTATCGGTCGTATAAGTGAGGTTGTAAACCGATTTCAACACCTTTTTTTAACCGGATTTCATCTCGGTATTGTGCTTGGAACCGCTCGATCGCCGCTGTGTAATCGTCGTATGAAAAATCAAAAACGATAGAAGGGTCTGGGTAATCGTAGTCGATATGTTCTGTAAAACAAATTTCAGTAACACCTTTTTGAATAGCCGATTGAATCATGTCGTCCATCGGTGCTTCGCTATCCGCTGAAAAGGATGTGTGCATATGATAATCAAACATAACAATTCCTCCTTAATAAATTTGACAAATAGTCTGAATACATTTATAGTACTATATAACTTTAGTGTAGTAAAGTGATGAAGTGAAAGGATGTTAACAAGATGAGAAAAATAAAAGATGAACGAAAATACGAACGAATGACTAAAACGATCGCTCAACGATTTGAATCATACGGATACGTGAAAACGAACATACCCGCTTTTGAATCGTACGACGTCTATGCGACAATCGACCGTGCGATTAATGTAAAAGAAATGGTGAAAGTAATCGATTATACCGGAGAAGTTCTCGTTTTACGACCGGATGTAACGATTCCATTAACGAAACAGATGATTCGTGAAAAGGAAACGAACGGCCAATTAGCTGAGACACGCCGTTATTACGTACAAGAAGTATTTCGTCAACCTTTTACGAAAGATGGGCGTATTGAACGTCTCCAAATGGGAATCGAATGTTTTGAACGATCCACTCCTGAGCGCGATGCAGAAATGATTGCGCTCGCTTCACACGCGCTACACGATTTGCATATTGATGAACATACAGTCGAGATTGGTTATGCGAGCTTTTTGAATGATTTATTAGCAGACTATTCGTTAGACGATGTAACGTATGACAAAATCGAGCGCTATATTCAAGCGAAAAATAGCGCAGAGCTCGAAGCGTATGTTACACCTTTACCGTTACCTCAACAAGTGAAAGAAGTGTTAACGCAAATCCCAACTTTATACGGTAACTTACAACAAATTGAACGTCGTCTCTCTCAGTATACGACAGAAAGCGCTGTTGATAAAACGTTACAAAAAATGAAAGAGTTATATCGTCATATCGAAGCATTCGGTTTAGCAGAACAAGTCGTCTTCGATTTTGGTCTCGTCAATACGATGGGATATTATTCGGATTTATTATTCCAAGTATATGTCGATGGAACGGGGCGTCCGGTTTTAATGGGAGGACGTTATGATGAATTAAGTGAACGGTTAGATGGCCAATTAGAAGCGATTGGCTTTGCATTTGATTTAGACGTATTAAGTGAAGTCGTACCGTTTACAAAAGATGATGATGATCAAGTAGATGTTCACATTTATTACGTACCGTCGCGCAGTAAAGAAGCGATTGAACTTGCGACAGAATTACGGAATCGTCGCTATGAAACGACGATGAGTCGACAAGAAGAGCGGAATGAAAAGCTTCGTCAGATGACGATTACATTTGAAGAAGACGTAACAGTCGAAACGCTAGAGACAAAAAGAACTGTAACGACAATTGACGAAATACTTCGAATGATGAAACGAAAGTGAGGAAAATAAAGTGAAAGAACATTTAACGATTGCCCTTGCAAAAGGAAGAACGGGAAAACAGGCGCTCGCTTTACTCGAAAAAGCAGGTATTGTCTTTTCAGAGTTAACGAAAGGGACGCGTAAACTCGTCATTTGGGATGATGCAAAACGTGTGAAGCTCATTTTAGTAAAAGCAGTCGACGTGCCAACGTACGTTGAAACAGGAGCAGCTGAAATTGGAATCGTCGGAAAAGATATTATTATGGAAGATAGTAAAGACGTTTATGAGCTCCTTGATTTACGGATTAGTGCATGTAAACTCGTCGTTGCCGGTTTTCCAAACGTTGACATTTCGACGTATACGAAAATTGTCGTTGCATCGAAATATCCGAACGTAACGCGAAAATATTTTGAAGAACGCGATATTTTAGCAGAAGTCATTAAATTAAATGGCTCGATTGAATTAGCACCGCTCATCGGCATGTCCGACGTCATCGTCGATATCGTCGAAACGGGAACAACATTAAAAGAAAATGGGCTCGTTGAATTAGAAGACATTGCACCGAGCAGTGCACGAGTAATCGTCAATAAAGCGGGGTATGCCCGTAAAACCGAAAAAATTCAAACGTTGATTGAAAAATTAAAACAAGAGGTGACAGCAAACGATGAAAATTGTACGAGCAAATGACTTTTTCGAAGAACGTCGTGCACAATTTGAAGCGACGGATATCGACCTATCTGTTGATGAAGCTGTGTTATCGATTATTCAAAATGTACGAAAACGTGGAGATGAAGCGTTACTCTCCTATACGAAACAGTTTGATCGCGTCACATTGCAAAACATTCGATTAACAGACGAAGAAAAAGAAGAAGCGTTACAACAAGTACCGACTACTTTATATGAAGCGTTACAACAAGCGCATGAACAAATTACTTCGTATCATACGTTACAAAAAGAAAAATCGTGGTTTCAACAAGTGCGACCCGGTGTAACACTCGGACAAAAAGTGACACCGATCGATCGTGTCGGTTTATACGCTCCAGGTGGTAAAGCAGTATATCCGTCGACTGTATTAATGAATGTAATTCCTGCAAAAATAGCAGGCGTCAAAGAAATTGTACTCGTTACACCACCACAACGAGACGGAACGTTGCCTCCTGCTATCGTCGCAGCAGCGGTTATTAGTGGAGTAACAGAAATATACAAAGTAGGTGGCGCACAAGCAATCGCTGCATTAGCGTACGGAACAGAAACGATTCGTCCAGTCGATAAAATTACAGGACCTGGAAATATGTACGTTGCGCGTGCGAAAAAGTGGGTATACGGGGATGTTGCGATTGATATGATTGCAGGACCGAGTGAAATTTGTGTCGTAGCAGATGAAACGACAAATCCTATTTTTGCAGCGGCAGATTTATTGTCACAAGCAGAACATGACGAACAAGCGAGTGCTATTTGTGTAACGACGAGTCGAGCTGTCGGAGAAGCGATTCAAAACGAAGTAAGCCGACAACTGAAACAACTCGACCGACGCGAAATTGCAGCGGCTTCGATTGAAAATTACGGTCGAATTGTCCTCGTCGATCATTTAGACGATGTTCACGATGTCGTCAATCGTTTAGCACCAGAACATTTAGAACTTTTACATGAAGATGCGATGACGAGTATGCAAGCGATTGATCACGCAGGAGCGATTTTTATCGGTTCATATTGTCCAGAAGCAATTGGAGATTACGTCGCAGGACCGAATCATACATTGCCGACGAATGGAACTGCAGCATTTGCTTCACCGCTCGGCGTGTACGATTTTATGAAAAAGTCGAGTTTAATTCACTATACGAAAGAAGCATTTTTAAAAGACGCAGACGCTGTCATTACGATTGCGACAGCTGAACAATTAACAGGACATGCACGTTCTATTGAAGTGCGGAAGGGAGAATGAAAAATGACAAAACGACAAGCATCACGTAAACGCCATACGGAAGAAACGTCGATTGAATTAGATTTTCATATCGACGGAACAGGACAGACGAATATTCAAACAGGCGTCGGATTTATCGATCATATGTTAACGCTTTTTGCAAAGCACGGTCAATTTGATTTAAACGTTTATTGCGATGGAGATTTAGAAGTAGATCAACACCATACAGTAGAAGATATCGGTATAGCCTTAGGACAAGCCTTTTATGAAAGTATTGGTGATAAAGTCGGGATTACACGATACGGAACGTTCCATTTACCGATGGATGAAACACTTGCGCTCGTTTCACTCGATATTAGTGGCCGTCCGTTTCTCGTTTACAACGTAGAAGGATTAAAAGATAAAGTCGGAGTATTCGATACAGAACTAGTAGAAGAATTTTTCATCGCTTTTACGAGTCATGCGCGTATTACATTACACATTAATGTAATGTACGGTAAAAATACCCACCATATGATTGAAGCGGTGTTTAAGGCGTTCGGACGTGCGTTATCACAAGCGAGTATTATTGATCCGAATGTAAAAGGTGTTCCATCAACAAAAGGGTTATTAGAATAGGAGGAAGAATGATGATTTTATTTCCAGCGATTGATATAAGAGGCGGTAATGCTGTTCGGTTAACACAGGGGGATTATGATCAAGAAAAAGTATATCATACAGATCCGGTAGAAGTAGCGAAAGAATGGGAAGCACAAGGTGCCGAATATATTCATATCGTCGATTTAGACGGTGCGAAAAGTGGGTCTGGTGCCAATGGTGAAGCGATTAAACGAATTGCTTCAGCAGTGAATGTTCCGATTCAAGTCGGTGGTGGTGTTCGTACGATGGAAGATGTAAAACGTCATATCGATAACGGCGTACAACGTGTCATTATCGGGACAGCGGCAATCGAAAATCCACAGTTTTTAAAAGAAGCTGTCGAACAATATAAACAACGTATTGCAGTATCTATCGATGCGCGTAACGGATACGTCGCAACAGACGGTTGGACTGAAACGAGTGATACGAAAGCAATTGAACTCGTTCAGCAATTAGAAGTTATCGGTGTCGATACGATCGTTTACACAGATATTTTAAAAGACGGGATGATGCAAGGACCTAACTTTGAAGAGCTCGAACATATGCAAAAAGCGACGACAATTAATGTGATTGCAAGTGGTGGGGTATCAACAGAGCAAAACATTCGTGATTTAGAACAATTAAATTTATACGGTGCGATTATCGGTAAAGCGTTATACGAAGGAGATTTATCGCTAGCTTCACTCGTAAAGGGGTCCTCGAAATGAGTAAAGTCATTCCATGTTTAGATATTGACAATCGAAAAGTTGTGAAAGGAACGAAATTTAAAGACGTAAAAGAAATTGCCGATCCGTTAACTTTAGCTAAACAATATGCAGAAGGTGGAGCAGATGAACTCGTATTTTACGACATCTCGGCATCTTATGAAGGACGGGGTTTATTTTACGATCTCATCGAAAGTATTCGAGCAGCGATTACAATTCCACTCGTCGTCGGAGGAGGAATTCGAACGGTAGAAGATGCCCAAAAACTTATAGCGATGGGGGCTAATAAAGTATCAATCAATAGTATCGCTTTAACGAATCCAGAAATCGTGCGCGAAATGTCAGAAGCGATCGGTCGTGAAAAAGTTGTCGTATCGCTCGACGTTCAAGAAGTAGAAGGTACGTGGCAATTGTTTGCAAAAGGTGGACGTGAAAATACGGGCATCGAAGCGTTACAGTGGGCAAAACGAATGGAAGAAAGCGGTGCAGGTGAACTCGTCGTGAACAGTATTGACGAAGACGGTGTACAAAATGGCTATAATATTCCACTTATGCAAGCGATGCGTAAAACAGTATCAATTCCACTCGTTGCAAGTGGTGGAGCAGGAAAAATAGAGCACTTTGTAGAAGCGATTGAACAAGGAGGCGCAAATGGTGTCTTAGCCGCAAGCGTTTTCCATTTTGGTCAGTTGACTGTAGAAGAAGTAAAACGAGCAATTTCGTGACAAATAAAGAGATAAAGAAGGATGACAGATGAAAATAGAACAATTAACATTCGATGAAAAAGGATTAATTCCGGCCATTGTACAAGATGAAGCGACAGGTGACGTTTTAATGCTTGCTTATATGAATGCCGAAAGTATTCAAAAAACGATTGAAACGAAAGAAACATGGTTTTATAGCCGTTCACGTCAACAGTTATGGAATAAAGGGGCAACGTCGAACAATCGTCAACATGTGAAAAAAATGGATGTTGATTGTGATGGAGATACGTTGCTCATTACGGTTTCTCCAGATGGTCCAGCTTGTCATACAGGAGAGCGTACTTGTTTCTTTACGAATGCTTATGATGAAAGTGAAGCTTTGCGTTCGGTCGTTTATGAAGTACGCGATGCGATTACCGAACGTAAAAACAACCCAATCGACGGTTCTTATACGACGTATTTATTTACAGAAGGTGTCGATAAAATTTTGAAAAAAGTAGGAGAAGAAGCGACTGAAATCGTTATCGGTGCTAAAAATCGAGACCGAGAAAATGTAGCGATGGAAATTGCCGATCTCATTTACCACGTGCTCGTTTTAATGGAAGAGCAAGGCGTTACGATCGAAGATGTTCAACGTGTTTTACGTGACCGCCGACCGAAAGAAGGGGAAGTAGATGAATAAATTTTGGAGCGCAGCGGTAAAGCGGACAGAGCCATATGTTCCGGGGGAACAGATGAACGATCCAGACGTCATTAAATTAAATACGAATGAAAATCCGTACCCACCAAGCCCGAAAGCGATTGAAGCGATGAAACGTGCCGTCGAAAAAGATTTACAAAAGTATCCGTCTCCAACAGCAGATACGTTACGTCAAGCAATCGCCGATGTAAACGGTGTACAAAAGGAAAATATTTTCGTCGGGAACGGTTCAGACGAAGTGCTCGCTTTCGCCTTTTATGCATTTTTTGAAGAAGGACGAGCGATTCGTTTTCCATCGATTACGTACAGTTTTTATCCGGTGTATGCGAAATTATTTGGCATACCGTACGAACAAATGCCATTGCGAGATGATTTTACTATTCGTCCAGAAGATTATTTCGATTCTGAAGGCGGCGTCATCTTTCCGAACCCGAACGCACCGACGAGTTTATATTTAGAACAATCAGCAATCGAATCAATTCTCGAACAGAATCAAAACAGTGTCGTAATTGTCGACGAAGCGTATATCGATTATGCAGACGGACCTTCTGCTGTTAAGTGGATTGAACGTTATCCTAATTTACTCGTCATTCAAACGACGAGTAAATCGAGAGCATTAGCAGGATTACGCGTAGGATGTGCTTTCGGACAACCGCATTTAATTGAAGCGCTCGTCCGAATGAAAGACTCTTTCAACTCGTATACGTTAGATCGTATCGCATTAGCAGGAGCAACGGCTGCATTTCGCGATGTTGACTATTTTGAAGAGAAAAAAGAGGAAGTCCTTCAAACGAGAGAAAAGACGATAACGGCATTACAAAAAAGAGGATTTGACGTCTTACCTTCTGCTACGAATTTCGTATTTGCAAAACGAAATGGGACTAATGCTGAACAATTGTATAAACAATTACGAGAAAGAAAAGTGCTCGTTCGTTATTTCGGAGATGAACAAATTGCACACTATTTACGAATTACGATCGGCACAGACGAACAGATGGCAACATTTTTCCATCATCTCGATGAAATTTTATGATAAATCAAAAAGACATATGAAATGCGACAAACATTGTCCTTTTCCTATGTCTTTTATTTTTTCATTTTGTCAAAGTGAAAAGGACAATCAGACATCTTTTCAAAATCATGATACACTGATAGAAAAAGGAGACGAATACTATGATTTTTGATCTCGTCATGATTGCTGCATTATCACTCGGTGCTTACTTTTCGTTTCATAATGGTCAAACGTTACTCGGTAGTTTTTTTATCGTTCTCGTATTGTTAGAAGTACTCGTATTATGGAAAAATATGCGGGCTGCACGTCAACAACTGCGTGATGAATATTTAGAAAACCCGAAAAAGAAATGATGAAACACTTTGCAACAAGTGGAAAATAGCGTAAGATAAAAGTTTAGGTACAACATTGAAAAGAGGGTTAACAACATGAAACAATCCATTTATGGATATACGCAACAACAACTACAAGATTGGCTCGTTGAACACGGACAACAAAAATTCCGCGCAAAACAACTTTGGGACTGGTTATATGTCAAACGTGTTCGTTCATTTGAAGAAATGACAAATTTAAGTAAAGAGATGCGCGCTGCATTAGATGAACATTTTTACATTACATCTTTAGAAGAAGAAGTCAAACAAGTATCAGAAGACGGAACGATTAAGTTTTTATTCCGATTAGCTGATGGAAATTTAATTGAAACTGTCCTTATGACATTCCCATACGGCCATTCGGTTTGTGTGACGACTCAAGTCGGTTGTAATATCGGCTGCAGTTTCTGTGCAAGTGGTCTATTGAAAAAAGATCGTGACTTAACAGCAGGTGAAATCGTCGAACAAATTATGCACGTCCAACGTCACTTCGATGAAGAAGGATTAGACGAACGTGTAAGCCATATCGTCGTAATGGGAATTGGAGAGCCGTTCGATAATTATACGAATTTAATGAACTTTTTACGTGTCGTGAACGACCAAGACGGTTTATCAATCGGAGCTCGTCATATTACGGTGTCGACGAGTGGCTTAGCGCCAAAAATTCGAGAATTTGCGGATGAAGATATTCAAGTAAACTTAGCGGTTTCTCTTCATGCGCCGAACGATACGTTACGAACACGGATTATGAAAATTAACCGTGCGTATCCGGTACGAGAAGTTATGGATGCGGTCGATTATTTCTTATCGAAGAAAAATCGTCGGATTACATTTGAATACATTTTGCTCGATGATGTAAATGACCACGTAGAAGAAGCAGAACAACTTGCTAATTTACTACAATCGAAAAAACATTTATCATACGTCAACTTAATTCCATACAATCCTGTTGATGAACACGGTCAGTATCGTCGAAGTAAACCAGACGCGATTCGCCGTTTCCACGACACCTTACAAAAACGAGGTATACCTTGTGGTGTCCGTTATGAAAATGGAGCCGATATTGACGCGGCATGTGGACAGTTACGTAGTAAACAAATAAAAGTGAAACAAGCATGTGACCGAGGATAAAAAGTGGTACAAATTAAGCAGAATTGAATAAAACCTAGCTATCATTTACTTTAAGTAAGTGATGGCTAGGTTTTTTAGTTCTATAATATATTAGGTTCTTCACATAAATTTCGACGCATGTATACTTGTCGCAGAATCGTCCTTCAACTTCAATGGCATCTGCAAATTTGTACGAACGGTTTTGTAAAAGGATTAAACAATAAAGCGAGGGAATCAAAAAGCAACAATCACTTTTACTCCTTCAATTCCCTCGTGCGAAGATCTTACTAAAGTCATCCGTATAAAAATAACTAATTTTCGTTCGATTTGGTAAACGTATAAGACGTGAAAGGTGGCGAACGTTTAAGAACGGAACATTATTCGAGTGATTGTTCTAATGTTGGAAATTCAATCGTCACTTTCGTACCTTCTCGTGTTTCACTTTGGATTGTAAAGTTACCATCGTGTAAATGAACGATCGCTTGTACGATTGACAAACCGAGGCCCGTTCCTCCTGTCGTTCGTGTTCTCGCTTTATCTGTTCGGAAAAAGCGTTCACCGATTCGGTCTAAATCTTCGGCAGCAATAGTGACACCAGAATTGGTAATCGTATATTGAACAGAATGTGCGGTCTCAAGTAGTGTAATATCAATCGTTCCGCCCGTATTACAATATTTCACTGCATTATCGATTGTATTGTAAAACACTTGTTGCATTCGTTGTTCATCAGCGTAAATAATAATAGAATCATCAATTTGCCGCGTGAAAGAAATATGCTTTTGGTCCATTTGTATACGAAATAGATCAATTGTATCGTTCAACAATTGTGCTAATGGAATCGGCTCTTTATGAATCGAATACATTTGTTCTTGTAAATGATTTAATTCAACGAGATCGTTGAGTAACTTATTCAACCGAGTCGTCTCTTTATCGATCGTTTCGATGTAATGTTCTGCTTCTTCTGGAGAATTGTATACTTTTTCACGTAAAGCGTGAGCATATCCACGAATATACGTCAACGGTGTTCGTAGTTCATGTACCATATTGGATGTAAATTCTTTTTTTCGTTCTTCTTGTTCTTCGAGTGAACGGCTCATCGCATTGAAAGCATGAGCGAGTTCTCCAATTTCATCGTCACGTTCAACGTTCAATCGGTGAGAGTAGTTTCCTTGTGACACTTCTTTTGAAAAGTCTTGAAGTTTACGCATCGGTGTAAAGAGCGAGTGCCATACCCGGTTTAAGATGAAAAATAAGCCGACAAAAAATGTACTCCCTACAATAACTAAAATCGGAATACCTTGTTCAAAAACGTCTTGTATAGCAGCTAAAGGAACGTATAAAAACAAATAACCGACCCGTTGTCCATCTTTTTCCATCGGGAAAACTGCACCGATAATGTTTCGATCTAAATGTTCGACATATCCGTCTTTTACGATTTTCTCTCCTTGAATAAGCGATTGTTCTTCTTTTTTTGTTAAAAGTGGTTCTTGATCAATCGCATAAGGAAAATCTTTTAATAATTGATCTGTCGTTTTCGCTGCCAACATTTCATGTTCTGAAATAATGTTATACCATTCGATTTTTTCAAACGTATTTTTATGGAAAATATCGTCATCGCAATGGACAGCCATTCGTTCCCCTTGATAAATAATCGAACGTTCTACACTTTTTAAATAAAGTTCAGCGTATAAAAAATGTAAAAAGAAAAAAGAGAACAAAATGGTAAAGCCGACAGAAAGACCTAAAACCGCAAGCATTTTTTGGCTAAAATTTAGCCTTCTCATCGTGCCACCTTCAATCTTGTAGTTTGTATCCGACGCCCCAAACTGTTTCAATCATGTCGCCTGCATCTTTCATTTTTAAACGTAATGTTTTAATATGCGTATCTACTGTTCGTTCACTACTTTGATGATCTTCTCCCCAAACGAGATGGAGAAGTTGTTCACGTGAATATACACGCCCTTTATTTTTAGCTAATACGTTTAACACGCCGAATTCTTTCAACGTCAGTGACAATTGTTCGCCATTGACTGTGACAGTATGTGCTTCATTATCGATCATAATAGGACCGACTTTTAATTTTTCTGTACTCGGTTTGTCATTATAAGAACGACGAAGTACCGCTTCGACACGCGCTAACAATTCCCCAG